>NZ_BLZR01000001.1:2210894-2526737 GCF_014193895.1 Clostridium fungisolvens
CTTTTGGCATATTCTTCGATAATACCTTTAAAACTTACTTTGATATGGGAAAAGAAAACTCCGAGTATTATTACTTTGGAGCTGAAGACGGTAATTTAGACTATTATTTTATTGGTGGCAATAATATACAGGAGGTACTAAAGGGGTATACTGATTTAACAGGAAAGACACCTCTTCCTCAAATGTGGACTCTTGGATATCAACAAAGTAGATGGTCTTATTCTCCAGAAGGCAGAGTTAAAGAAATAGCAAAAAACTTCAGAGAAAAAGATATTCCTTGTGACACAATTCATTTAGACATAGATTATATGGAGAGTTTTAAAGTGTTTACTTGGGATAAAGAAAGATTTCCTGATGAAAAGAAGCTATTAAATGAGCTTAATGAAGATGGATTTAAGATAGTTACCATAATAGATCCAGGGGTAAAGAAAGAAAAAAACTATGATATTTATGAGACTGGACTTAAAAATGGGTATTTTGCCACTGATAAGGATGGAATCACTTATGTAAATAGGGTATGGCCAGGTGATTCTGTGTTTCCTGACTTTTCTAATAAAGATACTAGAGATTGGTGGGCTGAAAATCAAAAGCTTCTATTGAATTCGGGAGTTTCAGGTGTATGGAATGATATGAATGAGCCTGCTAGTTTTAATGGACCATTACCGGATGATGTTCAGTTTGAAAACGAAGGAAGAAATACAGATCACACTGAGATTCATAATGTATATGGACATCTAATGGCAAAGGCAACTTTTGAAGGGATTAAGAAACACAGTGGTAAAAGACCTTTTGTTATAACAAGGGCAGCATATGCAGGAACTCAAAAGTATTCTACTGTATGGACTGGTGACAATCAAAGCTTTTGGGATCACTTAAGGATGTCAATACCTATGCTTTTAAACTTAGGAATGAGCGGTATTAGCTTTTGTGGAGCTGATGTTGGAGGCTTTAGCTTTGACTGTACCCCTGAACTTTTATCGAGATGGGTTCAAGTAGGAGCTTTTACGCCATTATTTAGAAATCATTCAGGTAGCAACACAAGAGATCAGGAACCTTGGGCTTTTGATGAAGAGACCTTAAATATTAATAGAAAGTATATAAAGTTAAGATATTCGCTTCTTCCATATCTATATGATTTATTATGGAGTGGGGAAACTACAGGGTTACCAGTTATGAGGCCACTTGTGCTTCATTATGAAAGAGATAAAGAAGTATATGAGATCAATGATCAATTTTTATTTGGTGAAAACATATTGGTAGCACCTATATTAGAGCAAGGTAAGAAAATAAGAACTGTGTATCTTCCAGAAGGTCAATGGATTGACTATTGGACGAAGGAAGTTATAGATGGTGGAAAGTATATACTTAAGGATGCTCCTCTTGATATATGTCCAGTATTTATTAAAAAGGGAAGTATAGTACCAAACTATCCAGAGCAAAGCTACGTTGGAGAAAAAGATATTAAAGAATTAACACTCGATGTATATCCTGGACAAGGCCAATATGTACACTATGTAGATGACAAAGCAAGCTATAACTACAGAGAAGGTGAATATACTTTATACGAATTTATTATGAAGAGTGATGAAAAAGTTGCAATTGATATAAATATAAAGCATGAAGAGTATAAAGCATATAATAGCTTTAAAGTTATATACAATTGTAATACTATAAAAGAAATATCTTTCAATGAAGAAAAATTAGATTTTTTAGAAAATAATAATAAGATTGAATTTATTATTCCTGCAATAAGTGGTAAGCTTGTAATAAGATAGAGTGTTTAAGAGTTTAAGCGAATAAGTATATTCCAATTAATGTGAGGAGAATTCTAATGAACTTATATAGACCTATATTTCATTTTATGCCTGAAAAAAGTTGGATGAATGACCCTAATGGACCGATATATTATAAAGATGAATATCATTTATTTTATCAGTATAATCCTAATTCTGACCATTGGGATACAATGCACTGGGGACATGCTGTTAGCAAAGATTTAGTTCATTGGACTCACTTACCAATTGCTTTATATCCTTCAAATGAATTAGGTGAAACTCATTGTTTTTCTGGATGTGCGTTAGTAAATGATGAAGGTTTACCAATGATTTTCTATACAAGTGTAGGTGAAAACAAAAGAAATTTTAAAGATGGTGCTGAGCAATGGATTGCCATCAGTAAAGATGAAATGTTCTCTTGGGAGAAACCAAATTTTAATCCTATTATCACTGCAGATATTCATGGAGATATATTAATAAAAGACTGGAGAGATCCTTTTATATGGAAAAAAGATAACCTTTGGTATATGGTACTAGGGGGAGGCCATGATGGTAAAGGCTGTGTGCTAATGTATAAATCTACTAACTTATTAGAATGGCAGTTTATAGATATAATATATGAAACAAATGAGTACGAAATTTTAGAATGCCCTAATATGCTTACTTTTGAAGAGAAATATGTTTTAGTTTATTCTCCTTGTGATGAGGTTAAATATCATATAGGAACAATAGATGAAAATAATAAGTTTTTAATTGAGCATACTGGTATATTAGATAATAACTTTGGAAGAGAAGGATTTTATGCTCCTAATACTTTAGTAGATCCAAAGGGAAGAAATATTATGTGGGGATGGCTTCCTGAGGATTCAAGAAGAGATTTTAAAGGAAATGCTGGATGGGCTGGAGTTCAATCAGTACCTAGAATACTTTCTTTAAAGGATAATGAAACTTTAATAATGGAGCCAGCTGAAGAGTTAAATGCTTTAAGATATGATGAGGAGATATATGAACATTTAATTATCCACGATGAAAAATGGAAACTAGAAACTCAAGGGAGAGCTCTAGAAATTGACTTAAATATTCAAATACAAGGTGATGAACAGTTTTCTTTGAATCTTCTAGAATCAAACGATAGTAGTGAATGCACTATATTAAGTTACAATGCAATGGAAGAAACACTATTATTGGATAGATCTAAGTCAAGTTTATCCGATCTACCTAATAAGTGTAGTCTTAAAGCTAAATTAAGCTGCAAAAAGGAACATAATCTTAATATACGAGTTTTTGTAGATCATTCTACAGTTGAAGTTTTTGCAGATAACTCAATATGCATGTCAACAAGAGTATATCCGACTCTTGAAAATAGCTACAATATTAGTTTTACTCTTAAAAATAGCAGCAAGTTAAATGTTAATAAGTTTAGCATATGGAAAATGCGTTCAATTTGGTAAGTTCATATGAAATAAAAGCACTAGAGTTGCATAAATTCTAGTGCTTTTGTTATTGGCGTTAAAGTACCGTGTTGAAATTAATTGGTTAGCTATCCGATGCTTTAATGAGCTTACGCAAAGAATTAATTTCAACAATATTCTTAACCTTAGCCTTATTATAAATAGGAGCTTTCATATATGAGGGCTAATGTTCCAGTGTTGGGTATAAAATCATAGAAGTATATAAAGCTTAATTCGTTAAGAATCATTATCATGTAGACGAGAATCTAAATATACCTTTTACAAGGGAGATTAATATACAAAGGAGGATTTGCTACATATGAAGCTTCGAAATATAAAGTTACTATCCTTGCTCATTACAATGCTTGTAATCATTATAGTGTCTACATCAACACTGATTGGTATTGGATACACAAAAATGAGTGCAATAAACGACAGTGCAGAGTCAATTTATTCAACTAACTTGATTCCAATTAAATACCTTGGGGATATAAGAAGTAATTTCACAATGACGAGAATAAGTATAGTAAAATGTATATGGGGAAGCTATACTCAAACGGAAGCAGATAAAGTAGTATTATATAAACAGAAAGTTGAAGAACTAGAAAAGGAATATGTTCCAGTAATAGATACTACAGAGGAAAAAAAAGATTATGATTCATATAAAGCAGCTCAAAAGATCTATTTCGAAACCTGGGACCAAATGAAACTTAAAAGAATGCAAAACATAGAAATTACTGATGAGGAAAGAGCTTCTTTCGGTGCAAAAGGCGAGAGCGTAGTAAAAAATCTTGATGAGTTAGTTAAGTTAAATACTGTTCAAGCTAGTGAAGGAAAAGAGCATAGTGAAAATATATATTCAAGCGGAATGAAACTGTTTATATTAATTGGATTAGTAGTAATCGTTATATCAAGTGCCGTAGCCTTAACGATACTTTTAATAATACGAAACTCTAGTAAGGAAATATTAAATAACCTTGCTCTATTAGCAAAAGGTGACTTAACAGCAAAAATTGATGATTCAAGTACTAATGAATTTGGAGTGATGAAAAAAGAATTAAATAAGACTGTAAATAGTATAAGAGAAATTCTTTCTTCAATTAAGAGTAATGCTCTTGTACTTAATGATCAATCTTCATCTCTATCTGCTATTTCAGAAGAAATGACTTCATCTTCTCAAGAAGTTTCAAATGCAGTTCAGGAAGTTGCCAATGGTGCAACAAATCAGGCACAAGATCTTGTATCAACTGCAAGCAGCGTTGAGAGTTTTGGACAAAATGTTGAGATAATAGTTGGTGCAATTGAAAAAGTAGATGAAAAAGCTAAGAATATTGATGATAAGGCTAAGGAAAGTAATATTAAATTAGAGACTTTAGCCAACTCTATTGCAAATCTTAGTACATCATTTAACGGGGTAAGTGGACAAGTTGAAGGCTTAGGAGATAACATTAATGAAGTGCAAAAAATCATTACAATTATTAACTCTATTGCGGACCAAACTAATTTACTAGCACTAAACGCTGCTATAGAAGCAGCGAGAGCTGGAGAAGTAGGTAAAGGTTTTGCCGTTGTGGCAGATGAAATTAGAAAACTTGCAGAAGAATCAAAAAAATCAGCACATAGTATTGATAGCTTACTAAATAAAATACTTAATGAAACTAAAGAAGTTGTATCTAATTCAAATAGTGTTGGAACCGATTTAGATAATCAGATTGTAGTAATTGAAGAATCAATAAATTCATTTAAAGAAATCATTGAAGATATTAATAATATACTTCCTCAAATAGGAGAAGTTAGTACTTCTGCAGTGAATTTAAATAAAGAAAAGTTAACAATTATAAATAAGGTAGAAGCCTCAGCTTCTATTGCTGAAGGAACAGCAGCAACAGCCGAAGAGATAGCTGCTTCAGCTCAACAAATGAATTCTTCAAGTGAAGAAGTGGCTAATTCAGCACAAAATCTTGCTGAGATGACAGAAAATATGGCTAAGAATGTAAGTAGGTTTAAGTTATAATTAAATATTTTGTGAACTCATGTTTAATTAGATTTAGGAGTATGCAGTTTGTATACTCTTTTTTACTTATATATTACAAAATAAATGTTTAGTTAAGAGGACAGGTTACTAAAAAAATATGTTATTATTGTATTATTAGAGAATTAATGTAACAATACAATTTGTATAAATAAATTATATATAATTTTAATTTAAGCATTAATAAAAGAAAGCTTAGAAAAACTTGAGAGGTAAAGCGGTGGCTAAGATATTTGACTTTAATATATTTAAACTAAATAGTGACATAAAACTTACCAATGAACAGAGAACATATATAGATAAAGATATAGCAGTAACGAATCTGAAAAGACTTAGGATAGGGTTAAGTATAACTTCAATCATGGAGATGGTGTTAATATTAGCATATGATTTGCCACGAATTAAAGATATTAATTCTTCTATCAGAGAAATATATATATACTATTTATGGTTACATTCACTTATTATTATAGTCTGCTTATTAGGATTTATATTACTAAATTTATGGAGTAATATAAATAAAACTTTTTCTGTCAAATTTATTGAAAGAGTAATATATTCTACGTTAGGAGCTATATTAGTTCTACTTGCATTAATATCAGGATTAGATCAGATTACTACAGGACAAATTTTAGTTTTTGGTATAAACATAATTTTTAGTGGTTTAGCAATACTCATAAAACCACCATATGAAAATATTATATATACTATCACATTTATGACCTTTATTACAGTTATGATATTCTTTCAGCATAGCTGGAACATATTGATTTCTAATGTTGTTAATGGAAGCTTTTTCTTTGTATCAGCCTTATTTTTAGCTAAGTTCATACATAATAACCAAGTTTCACACATAGCTAAAAATATTAAATTGCAAGACATAAATAGAAAGCTGCAGTATTTATCAGATTATGATTATCTTACTGGAATTCCAAATAGAAGATACTTTATGAAACAGTTAAAAGATTTTGGGTATAATTACGATTTTGCCAGCATTAGAACTTATGTAGTTATAGTGGATATAGACTATTTTAAAAATATCAATGATACCTATGGACATCTAATTGGTGATTACGTTCTAAAGGCTGTAGCTGTGGTACTAAAAAATAATATTAAAGAACAGGATTTGCTAGCTCGCTTTGGTGGAGAAGAGTTTTTGATCTTATTATCAAGCATCAACTTAGAAGAAACCAAAGTTATCTGTGAAAATTTAAGAAGATTAATTGAACAATATACTTTTAATTTTGAGAAAAATACAATAAAAATTACTGCTAGCTTTGGAATTTCTTCAATTGAAAATATTACTGAAGTAGATTTTGACAAAGCATACAGTCATGCAGATAAAGCATTATATGAAGCAAAAAGAAGTGGCCGTAATAAAGTATGCATTTTTAACTTATAATATTAAATGGGTACGTAATTGAAAAAACAGTGATAAAAGTCATGAAGTTATGGAATTCATAGTTTTATGACTTTTACTTTTAAAAAGTATATAAGAAGTATTAAAATTTAATGCATACTAACGTAATATGATTTACTATAATAAACATATAAATAGAGATTTATATGAAACTAACGTTCAAAAGATATTCATATTTAAAAAAGTTGAAACACTATATAAATTAGTTTAATTTAAAATAATACAACAGGAGGATAGAATATGTCAAAGTTAATATTTTTAGGTACAAATGGATGGTATGATTCAGAAACTGGAAATACACCATCTGTTCTAATTGACTGTGAACGCTATTATTTAATATTAGATGCTGGTAATGGAATTTCTAAGTTGAATAACTATATAGATTCTGATAAACCTGTTTATTTATTTTTAAGCCATTTTCATTTAGACCACATATCAGGATTGCACACACTAGTTAAAAATAAATTTTCTAAAGGATTATATATTATAGTACAAGGTGGAGGAAAAGAATTTTTGCAAAAATTTATTAACACACCTTTCACAGTACCAATAGAACAACTTCCCTTCGAATTAGAGATAATAGAGGTTGATAAAAATGTAGATGGGCTTCCTTTTAAAGTAAGTTTTTTGCCATTAAAACATAGTATAGATGTTTTAGGTGTTAGATTGGAAATAGACAATAAGATTATTACATACTGTACTGATACTGGTGAATGCCAAAATGCAGTTACCTTAGCTAAAGATGCAGATATATTAATTACAGAATGCAGTATGGCACCAAATATAGAGAAAGATGCTAATGTACATCTTAATCCTCAAATGGCAGCAAGGATTGCAAAAAGATCTGAAGCTAAAAATCTTTACTTAATGCATTTTGATGCAAGTACTTATACTAATAAAAAAATGAGGATTGAAGCAGAATTGAATGCAAAAGAGACTTTTACTAACACTTTTGCAGCCTTCGATGGTTTGGAAGTTGAATTTTAATAAAATATATTACTGAGTTAAGATATTTTGAAGTGCATAATTAACTAAAAAATGAGTTTTACCTCTATACATGTAATATGCAGCTGCATTAGCTGATATCTTGAAGTTATATAACATAAGCTAATCTAGTTGGCAATATTATGTTATAATTATTCAATATAGTAAGACTATAAATATCAGATTTTTATGTGTAAACAGATGTACCAGTTCGAACCGAAATCTTCTTGCAAATATCCTCTGGTTCTAAGAGGAGATTTTGAAAATATAAATTTTAATGCGAAGTGGCACATCCACATATTGCAATGATTACAAGTAAATAGCTTAATCAAATTCATAAATGTTTTTAAGTTTAATTCAATAACATACGTGGAGGATAAACTCGATGATTTGGAAAATTAAAACCTTTGATCAATTAACTGGTGAAGAAGTATATAAACTTCTTAAATTAAGAAGTGAAGTTTTCGTGGTAGAACAAAATTGTATCTATCTAGACCCAGATGGTAAAGATAAATACTCATACCACTTATATTTAGAAGATGAGGGAGAAATTGTGGCTTGCACAAGACTATTAAATAAAGGTGTTGCATATAGACAAGCCTCAATAGGCAGAGTGATAGTAAAAAAAGATTATAGAGGAAAAGGTATATCCAGAGAAATGCTTTTAAAAGCCATTAACTTCATAGAGGAAACTATGAAGGAAACAGAAATAAAAATTCAAGCGCAAGCATATTTATTTGATTTTTATGGAAGCCTTGGGTTTAAGGCAATTTCTGAAGAGTATTTAGAAGATGGTATTCCTCATATAGATATGCTTTATAAAAGTTAATATAAATATAATTCCATGAACTATGTTTAATTTTGATTAGTTATTTATATGCAAAATTTTATATATGGTTAGTTTTTTCAACATATTCATGGGCTTCTTCATAACCCTATTTGCTGCAGCATCTATCAAGAAAAGATCTAAAAATTGGGCTATATTTGTAACATGTCATAAGATTATTAGAGAAGCCTTTAGCGACTTCTCTAATGAAATCTAAATAGCTTTTCTAATTTTATCTAAATCTATAATAAAAAAGTTTGAATTAAAAATGTAGTTACTCGGCAGAATTATTCTAAAAGTATGAAGAAATGCATATAATATAGTCTGAAATATTATAAAAAGTCAGAATATTGGGTAAAATATATATAATTATAGTTTTTAATAGTATATCTTACTAATAATTATACAAAAAATTAGACGGGTGGTGTATAAAACAGTGATAGATATTGGAGAAGAATTTTTATCGATGCATCCTGCACAAAGAAAATGGATTAATGAATGTAGTATGTGCCATCATAGAGGATACAAGCCAAACATATTGGAACAGCTATATCCTTATCCACCAGCAGAAACAAGAAATTTGCGTTGTTATTTTAAACCGCTTGCACTAAATGAAAATGGCGTTTGTGAAGATTGTCATAAACTTCTGAAACAGAAACAAAATAAAAATTATTAATCATAGCTATAACTAAATTTAATACTTCAATGATTGATTTAATTCTTGGTAATAAATTATTACTTCTTTTTACGGATACGAGGTAATATCTATATTGACAACTAATAAATGAAGTTCAATAAAGCGGAGACTTTCAAGGTGTATGTTTTATAGTATAATTATACATATAATACTAACATTACAAGAGATGTAATTATGAATAAAAATTTGAACAAAGAGATTATATAGACTGCAGATAATGTACTTGATATGTTGGACAACCTTATTTTCAATGATTAGAATTTGAAGAAATGAAAGAATCAACTGATGAAAATATCTTTACAAAATCTTTTTTTATGATATGTATTAATGAAAAAGAAATCATAAGTTTTCCGAGTTTTAGGAAACGTCTAGATTTTAAATAAAATTTCACTTTTGTTTAAAATTAATAAAAGATATATTGTTAGAGTTAAGTGAGGTGTCATATGGGATTTGATGAATGTGCAAAAGAATGGGACACAGAGAGACGGATTTCTAGAACAATAATTATAGCTAGGGAATTGGAAAACTTTATTCCAATCAACAAAAGACTTTCTGCTATGGAGTTTGGATGTGGAACAGGCCTTATAAGTTTTAATCTGCATGATAGGTTAAAAGAGATAACACTTATCGATTCCTCAGAAGGGATGCTTGATATAGTTAAATCGAAAGTTGAAAATTATAAGGTTAACAACGTAGTGATTAAAAATTTAGATATAGCAACAAATAATTTATTTGATGAGAAGTATGATATAATATATAGTTCAATGGTACTCCATCATATTAATGATACCCAAAGTATAATAAGTAAACTTTATGAACTTCTTAATAATGAAGGATATCTTTGTATAATTGATTTAAATAAAGAGGATGGTAAGTTTCATAGAAATGAAACTGGTTTCCAGGGGCATAATGGATTTAATCAAGACGATATTATAAGGATCTTTGAGAATACTGGTTTTAAAGAGGTCACAGCTCATACATTTTACGTAGACACAAAAGATGTTGGCGACGAGATAGTAGAGTATTCTTTGTTTATAATTAAAGGTAAAAAATAATTTGTTTAAATGTGGTTGATTTTATATAATAATTTATGAGGAAACACAATGAACTGTTCTATGACAATAACGCTCTAATCTTTCTAGTCAAAGATATGAATATTTCTACTATACTTAAATTTAACTTTAAAAGATAAATTGAATAACTTAAAAATCACTACGAAAAGTTTACTCGTAGTGATTTTTGATTAATTAAAATTACATATAATTCTATATAAAACTAAGTTTTATATTAATTAGCTAGATTAATTTTAGATTTTATGATTTATATGAAAATTTTAGGGGATATTTATATAGTATGACAAATAGTAGAAACTATGAGTAAAGTCATGAATTAGTTAAAATGAACAAGAAAATACTTGAAATATCGAGTTAATCCGACATAATAATTGATTCATGAAATAGAAAATACAAGTATAATATATATATATTTATTATAAGGAGTATGAAGATGAACGAAAATCAAATTTTTATCCACAATAACGGAGAATTAGGTCTTATAGTTTTAGAAAGCTGTAAAGCTTTAGGACAAAAAATTGATGAAGAAATCAAGGCTAAAAGGGGCGTAAGTGAATCTTTTTTAATTCCTTCAGATGAAATACGCTTTTCTAATGGGGAAGGAAAGGTAAAGCTTTCAGAAACAGTTAGAGGTAAAGATATTTACATACTTTGCGATGTTGGTAATCATAGTTGCTCATATAATATGTTTGGAGTAAAAACTTTTAAAGGTCCAGATGAACATTTCCAAGACATAAAAAGAACTGTTTCAGCTATAAGAGGAAAGGCAAGAAGAATAACTGTTATAATGCCACTTCTTTATGCTTCAAGACAACACAGAAGAAAAGGCAGAGAATCACTTGACTGTGCTTTAGCATTACAAGAATTAGAAAGATTAGGAGTTCAAGAAATATTAACATTTGATGCACATGATCCTAATGTTCAAAATGCAATTCCACTTTTATCTTTCGAAAATTTCTATCCTACTTATGACATACTAAAGACTTTTATCACAGAAGAAAAGTCAGCAGAAATAGATAAAAATAAAATGCTAGTAATCAGTCCTGACACAGGAGCCATGGATAGAGCTATATACTATTCAAGTGTGCTAGGTCTAGATGTGGGTCTGTTTTATAAGAGAAGAGACCATTCTACAATAGTTAATGGTAAAAACCCTATAGTAAAACATGAATATATGGGAAGAGATGTTGAGGGTCAGGACGTGCTTATCGTAGATGATATGATTGCATCTGGAGAATCTGTGCTTGATATAGCAAAAGAACTTAAAGCAAGAAAAGCAAGAAATGTTTATGTAGCTGCAACTTTTGCATTCTTTACAGAAGGAGCTGAAAAGTTCCAAAAGTTCTATGAAGATGGTACTATAACAAGAGTTTACTCAACAAACCTTACATATATAGCCCCTGAAGTTCAAGAAGCAGAGTGGTTTAAAAAAGTAGATATGTCTCAATTTATTGCTAGAATAATAAATAGATTAAATGGTGACCAATCTATCGCTTCATACATGGATGCAACATATGTAATATCTGAACTATTAAAAAATAGATAATAGTAAAAGTTTTGATAATATTCCGATATGCAATAAAAAGGTTAGAACTAAAATTTTAGTTCTAACCTTTTTTTATTCTTGCTTACTCGAATTAGAAATATCGATTAGTAATTAATGAACTACCAGATTGTTTATCCACTTTTTAGATGCAATCCTAGGAAATCCAACAAAAAATTTTGCTATTTCCTCCATAAAGACGAAAATATATACTTTATCTATTGGCATATGGAAGTACAATCCTGCTAGAGCAACCAAAGGCACTCCTACAAGCCACATTCCACCGATATCAAGTAGTAGACAAAACTTCGTATCTCCACCGCTTCTAAGTATACCAACAACATTTGTATAATTGAATACCTTTATACAAAGGAAAATCCCAAGTATATGAAGCAAGGATTTAGAATAATTGTGGACCTCAGGCGATACACTATAAGCAAACAAAATTGAAGGAGCTCCTAAATATATTATAAGCCCTACAATAACGCCAAGTAGGGGATTCATTATAATAAATCTCTTAGCATATAGAAAGGCAGTTTTTTCATCCTTTTGTCCTATCTTCTGTCCTATCATGATTGCGGCAGCATTACCGAATCCCAAAAATACAACCATAGCAAGTCTATCTATAGTGCTTACAATATTAGTAGAAGCAACGATAGCTGTGCCCATATGTGCGTATACAACTGAATAAATAGTAACCCCTAAAGCCCAGAAACTTTCATTTAAGATAACTGGGATAGTAATCTTAAAGAATCTTTTAGCAAATTCCATAGATAAGTCTAATAGTTCTTTTGGTTTCGCTGCAAGAGGGAATTTAAATTTATATACAACAAATATCATTAATATAAATTCTATAATACGAGCTATCAATGTACCTAAAGCAGATCCGTATACTCCAAGTCCATGAACACCAGCCACACCATAAACTAGAGTGAAATTTAAAACTGTATTTATTCCAAGTGCAATAATACTAACTACCATTGGAGCTTTTACCTGTCCTAAACTTCTTAAGGTTGCAGCATAAGCAAATGATACTGCGGTAACTATATAACTAAGACAGATTATTCTTAAATAGTTTGCACCCATATTTATAACCGCTGGATCATTAGAGAAAATACTCATAATTGGCTTAGGAAAAAGTAAAGCTGCAATTGTAAAAACTGATGATACTGCTATTGCAGTAATAAGACAAATTCCTAGAACTCTTTTAATATTTTTCAAGTCTTTTTTTCCCCAGTATTGCGCTGTAAAAATCGAAGCACCACTTACTACACCAAACAAAACAAGATTTAGTAAGAAAAACATTTGGTTAGCTAGTCCAACACTTGCAATTGCTACCTCCCCTAATCCTCCAATAATTATATTGTCAAATAAATTTAACGAAGACAATATAAAATTTTGAAGTGCAATTGGGAAGGCTAGCTTTATCGTGTCTTTAAAAAACTTTTTGTCTGAAAATAAAGATAATAAGTTCATAAAAGTAACCTCCATAACATTAGCTATATAATTATAGCATAACTTGGAGATCTTATCATACTAACCTAATTTACTCTATTTACTATTTAAGCTTTCCTACTATAGGTAAATTATTTAATACCTTGGTTCCATGGGCTGCTTGATTAATTTCTTGCGTAAGGTCTTTTCCTGCAGTGATTCCATTTTTATGCTTACCATTATGCCAGTCCTCAGCATTAGTAACATCATATACAATACCACTCACTGCGGCATATGCTGGATTTCCATTTTGACCATCATACTTTTTCAATTCATCTAAAGTAAAGGTTTTATCTGGTATTGATTGAGTAGTACTTGAATTGTTTGTATTATTTTTATTTGAGGATTCATTTGTTTTTGTACATCCAATTAAAGTAAAAGATAAAAATAATACGAGAGTACACATAATATTAAGTGGTTTTTTTATCATATAATCATCTCCTTATCTTATTTATTTGCTATCTAATTGAAGAATATTCTTTTTAAAATACAATATTGTATAGATAAAGATGAACCACTTCGATCCGAAATTTATTTTTAAAACTCTCACGGGTTCTGGTGAGAGAATTTAAAAATATAATTTCTATTACGAAGTAGTTCATCTATAGACCAGTTTTAAATAAAATATAACAAAATAATTTAATTTCTATTAATAATTAATAGAAGCAATAACTAAGTTTTGTAGACTAGAACCAGAGTACAAATAGATGCGTAGTTACTTTATTTATTAATAATGTTAAGATTATATATAGAGGTGATAAATTTGAAGAAGAAAAAAATATTAGTTATCGGAAGCTTGAATATGGATTGGGTGATACCCGTTAATCATATGCCTAAAGAAGGTGAAACAATATTAGCAGAAAGTTATATAGAAATTCCAGGAGGAAAAGGAGCAAACCAAGCTTTGGCTGTCAAAAGATTAGGTGGGAGTGTTACAATGCTTGGGATGGTAGGTGATGATACTATAGGTGAGAAACTAATATCAAACCTTGCAACAGAAAAAATAGATACAACTAAGATAGAAGAAATTAAACAAATTAATTCTGGTTTAGCGTTAATATATGTAAGTAATTATGGATCAAATAGTATTGTAGTACTTCCAGGAGCAAATTCTAGAGTTGATAAAAATTATATAGATAAAAACATAGATGTATTAAAAGACAGTGATATAATCGTGCTTCAAATGGAAATCCCAGAAGAAACTGTTTATTATATAATAGAAAAAGCTCATGAAATGAATAAAATAATAATATTAAATCCAGCACCTGCACCAGAATATCTGAAGAATGAATTATATGATAAAATTGATTTCTTAACACCTAATGAAACAGAGCTAGAAAAATTAACAGGTATATTAGTAAACGATATTAATGGAGCAATAAAAGCTTCAAAAATACTTTTATCAAAAGGTATAAGGAACATCATAGCTACATTAGGAGAGAATGGGGCTTTACTTGTAAACAAAGATACATGTGTTACTTTTAGAGCAGAAAAAGTAAAAGCTGTTGATACAACGGCGGCAGGTGATTGTTTTAATGGAGCATTTGCAGTTGCCTTGGGTGAAGGATATAGTTTAGAACAAGCTATACAATTTGCAAACAAAGCTGCTTCAATTTCTGTTACCAGAAAAGGAGCGCAGCCTTCTATTCCATTTATAAATGAAATGAAAAGTGTTCTATAATTTATAAAAGATTTTAGAATTAGTTTAGAATTATTTAATAATTTCTTTCAATTAATTTTATAATCAGCATGTACAATAAAGATGTACTATTTCAATATGGGAATAATATCTCAGGTTAGATGGTGCATCTTTGTATAATGCTATGAAATTAATTATGGAATATATGTATGATTACATGGGAGGAATTTTGGATGAAAAAGAAAGTAATAGCTATAGTATTAGTAGCAGTAGTAGTGGTTGGAGGATTAGGTTATGCTAGAAGTAGAAAAAATACAACACATTTTCTAAGCGTAAAAACTGCAAGCGTATCAACAGGTGATATTCAGTCATATCTTTCAACTACTGCAACTATAAAATCTAAGAATAGTAAAGATTATTATCCAATCCAAGGTAAAGTAAAAAAGGTAAATGTAAAAGTTGGAGATTCAGTAACAAAAGGACAAGTACTTGTGGAATTTGATGTAACCGATCCTAACATAAGTGTAAAGCAAGCTCAAATAAACTACGATAATGCTGTGTTAACTAAACAAATGCAAGTTAATGCAAATAATGATGCAAAGAACAATATGGCTGATCTTGACAAGCAGATAGCAGATTTAAATAATCAGATTAATGAAGCTAAGAAAAATCCTCAAGATGTAACTAAAATACAATCATTACAACAACAACAATCAACTCTTCAATCTAAAAGAGATGCAGCAAAGATTCCTTATTCAGATGAACAGTTAAAGCAAGCAGATAATACTATATCTCTTCAAAAAATTGCATTAGATACAGCTAAAGATAATCTTTCAAAAAGTCAAAGTACAATTGTAGCAGATTTTGATGGAGTAGTGACTGCATTAAATGTTGCAGAAGGTGCAGCTACAGCAGCAGCAGCTCAACCAGCTATAACAATACAGGATGTGAACAATTTAAAGGCTGTAATGTCAGTTGGAAAGTTTGATGCTGCAAAGATTCAACTTGGACAAGAAGCAGTTATAAAAAGTGGAGATAAAAAACTAAAAGGTAAAGTTTCATTTATTGGACCTTCAGCTAAAACTACTGCATCTGCAACTGGAACTGAATCAACACTTCCAGTAGAAATAGACATATTAGATAAACCAGACGGTTTAAAGATCGATTTTGACACAGATGTAGATGTACTTCTTGGACAAGTAAATAATGTAATAAAAGTACCAGCCGAAAGTTTAAGAACTGATAAAAATGATAGAAACTATTTATATGTTGTAAGTGGTGGAAAAGCAGTGGAGAAAGAAGTAAAACTTGGACTTCAATCTGACATGGAGGCACAAGTAACTGAAGGGTTAAGCAATGGAGATAAGGTTATTCTTAATCCAAGCTCAAGTGTTAAAGATGGGGTAACAGTAAAAGAAGCAGGTGATGGTAAGTAATGCTAGAGGTTAAAGATATAATTAAGAAGTATGTAAACGGAGATATTAATTTTACAGCGCTTAAAGGTATAAACCTTAAAATTGAAAAAGGTGAATTTACTTCTATAATGGGGCCATCAGGCTCTGGAAAATCTACCATGATGAACATAATCGGATGTTTAGATAGAATGGATAGTGGAACATATATTTTAAATGATCAAAATGTATCAAACCTTACGGATAAGGAATTGGCATTTATCAGGAATAAAGAAATAGGGTTCGTTTTTCAGGCATTTAATCTGTTACCTAGAATGACAATCTTAGAAAATGTTGAACTTCCTATGGTATACGCAGGTGTACCTAAGAAGGTTAGAAGAGAAAAAGCTTTAGCCGCTCTTGGTAAGGTTGGTCTAGGAGACAGGGTAAAACATAAACCAAATGAAATATCGGGAGGACAAAAGCAGAGAGTTGCTATAGCTAGAGCAATAGTAAATACACCTGCAGTTATAATGGCTGACGAGCCTACAGGAAATCTGGATACTCAGTCTTCTATAGAAATAATGAAAATATTCCAGGACTTAAATAACGAAGGTGCAACTGTGATAATGGTTACTCATGAACCAGATATAGCACAGCACACAAAAAGAGTAGTTAGGTTCAAGGATGGACTAATAGTTGATGACTACTTAGTGGAAAACAGAATAATTCTATAGGAGGTAAAACTAATGAATATAATAAGCAGTTTACTAGAAAACTTTAAAATGGCTATCGATAGTATTATATCTAATAAAATGCGTTCTTTTCTAACAATGCTTGGTATAATAATAGGAATTAGTTCAGTAATAGCAATTATATCCTTAGGAGCTGGTGGACAGGAGTCTATAACAGGTGAGTTTGAAAAGCTTGGTTCGTCAACTGTAAATGTATCAACTGACACAACGAAAGCATCTGAGAGTGATTTTATAACTTTTGAAGATATAAAACAAATAAAAAATAAAGTTGATACAGCAAGATATGTTGCTCCAAGTGTATCTAAAAATGGAGTTGCTATTTCTGACACAAGTAATAAAAGAGCAAGTATAACTGGAACTAATACTGACGGATTTATAATACAAAACACTGAGTTCTTGTATGGAAGAGCTTTTAATGAAAGAGAATATACAGAAGGTAAAAATGTAGTTATAATTGACGAAGACTCTGCAAATGACTTGTTCGGTTATACAGACGTTACAGGAAAGAGTATTAAAATTGGGTCTGCGAAATCTCCAATAAAAGCTACTATAATAGGGGTTACTGTTTCACCTTTTGGATCTACTTTTAAAAATATGGGAAGAAATCAAAGACCAGGTATATTCTATGTACCTGCTACATTACTACAAAATATGTACTCTAATGAATTCTCTATTGATAAGATAAGCATAATGGCTTCTGATAAAGATGCTTTGGAGGAAACTGGTAATAGTGCAAAAAACGTATTAGAAAGTAGACATAATAACAGAGGAAAAGATATTTATACTGCTCAAGGAGCATTAAGTCAGCTTGAACAAATAAATAATGTTCTTGGAATATTTACTACCTTTATAGGTGCAGTTGCTGCTATATCACTTATTGTAGGCGGTATTGGAGTAATGAATATAATGTTAGTTTCAGTAACTGAAAGAACTAGGGAAATAGGTATAAGAAAAGCGATTGGTGCAACAACTAACAAGATACTTCTGCAATTTTTGACTGAGTCAGTTATAATTTCTCTTATAGGGGGAATCATAGGATTGTTTTTAGGAATAGTAGGCGCTTATGCAATAGGAAGTTTTGCAAATATTACACCTTCTTTATCAATATCTGCAATCATAGGAGTTATAGCATTCTCTTCAGCTGTTGGAATTTTCTTTGGGATATACCCTGCTAGAAAAGCTGCTAAACTCGATCCTATTGAAGCATTAAGATATGAGTAAACTTTATTAAATAGGGGTGAATTTATATGAAATTCGTAAATAAACTTACTATGACCAGATTGGTTTTAGCAACTATCTTTTTAGTATTTATGGCTATAAAGGGAATACCATATCGCAGGAGTATTGCTACAGTGGTGTTTATTGCGGCTACCATGATAGATGTATTTTATGAGAACTTTATTAATAAAGAGAATAAATCAGACAAATTAGTTGTTTTAATAAATTCATTGATTGATAAAGTTCTTGTTACGACTGCTTTGATCTATTTAGTTGAAACAAGTGTAATTCCTAGTTTTGTAGCTGTGACTATTATATCGGTAGAGTTTGCTATCGGTGGTCTTGTATCAATAGGTAATAGTGATGGTCTTTTACTTGCAAAAAGCACTTTGGAAAAAGTAAAAACTGTTTTCCAGATGAGCTCTATAATAATATTACTTTCAAAAATGAGTATTGATCATAATTTTCATAAAGTAAAAGAATATGTAGCAAATAGCTTTATTGGTGTAATACCTTACATGGCATTGTATATCGCGCTTTTAGTAACAGTTATATATGCAGTTGATTATTTCTTTAAAAATAGGCAATTTATTAATATTGATAGATAAATGAAAGGAGGGATTTCGTGTATATAAAAAGGAAACTGAAGTTGACATATGTAATGATTCTTATTACTTCATTTTTACTTTTGATATGTTTAAGTAATGTATTTATTGCATTAACAGAAAGCAATTCTAAATATGATCTAACAGGCAAGCTCGGAAAAGGAAACTTTGCATTTTTTACTGAACTTGTAACTGAGAATAATAAATTACTACAAAAAGTAAATAGTGAAGTTTTGACTAATCCTGATAACTTTTTAAATCATGATTATCTCCTCCAACTAGAAAATAGTTCAAATATGAAATATACTGGAATAGTAACTTTAATTAACGACAAAATTGACTATTCTTCAAATTTTATACGAAAAGACTTGAGTGAAGATGCATTAACTTCTTTTAATTCAAATTCTAACGATCAGTTTAAAAAGAAGATTATAATATTATGGAAACAAGACTTTACGACAAGCAATAAAGATAAAGGTAGCATCTACTATATAATAGACATAGACAGCTACAAAAAATTATTTAAGCAAAATGTTTTAATAGTTATGGTATTAATCCTAATTATATTAATGGCTACTAACGGTATAATAACTTATTTTGTGTCCAAAAGTATTGTTAAGCCTTTAAAAGAGTTAGATAAAGGTGCAGGCGAGATTCTAAAGGGAAATTTGAATTATAAGCTAGACATTGACTCTAAAGATGAAATAGGAGAAGTTGCAGAAACTTTTGAGGAAATGAGATTGAGACTTAAAGAATCTTTAGAAATTCAAAATCAGTACGAAGAAAATCGTAAAGAACTGATTGCAAGTATATCTCATGATTTGAAAACTCCCATAACATCTATAAAGGGTTATATTGAAGGAATTAAAGACGGGGTAGCTGACACTCCAGACAAGATGGAGAAGTACGTAAATACAATTTTGACAAAAGCAAATTACATGGATAGTTTGATAAATGATTTATTCTTATATTCAAAACTAGAATTGAATAAGGAACCTTTTAAATTTCAAACTGTTGATATGAATATTTATATTCAAGATTGTGTTGAAGAAATAAGTTTTGATCTTGATCAATCGAAAGTTGAATTGATAGCGGATGTTCCACAAAAACCTACTTTGATTGATATAGATGTACAAAAATTAAAAAGAGCTATTATGAATATAGTAGAAAACTCTATAAAGTACAGAACTGACAATAAGCTTATAATAAATATAGTTGTTAAGTCAAATAATGATTTGGTGATTGTTGAAATACGAGATAATGGAAAAGGAATTCCAAAGGAAGCATTACCTTATATTTTTGAAAGATTTTATAGAGCAGACACTTCTAGAGAAACAGTTATTGGTGGAAGTGGTCTAGGTCTTGCAATAGCAAAAAAAATTATGGATGAACATAGTGGGAAAATAGCAGTAAGTAGTGAATTGAACAAGGGAACATCTATATTTCTTAGTTTTAAAAAATAAAGTAATGACATATTTATAATTTTAATATCTAGGTAGGTGAGATTTAATGCAAAAAGTATTGATAATTGAAGATGATGTTAGTATTGCTGATCTTGAAATGGATTATTTGCAAATCAATGGCTTTGAGGTTGATATTGAAAATAATGGGGATAACGGATTAGCAAAGGCTTTAAATGAAGACTATAATTTAATAATTTTAGATCTCATGCTTCCTGGTATAGGAGGATTTGAAATATGTAAAAAGATTCGTGCAGAAAAAGAAATTCCTATAATCATTGTATCTGCTAAGAAGGAAGATGTTGATAAAATGAGAGGATTAGGGCTTGGTGCTGATGATTATATGACAAAGCCATTTAGTCCTAATGAAATGGTTGCTAGAGTTAAGGCTCATATCTCAAGATACGAAAGATTAAAAAGCGGTAATAGTATAATAAACAAAGAAATAATAGAAGTTAGAGGAATCTCTGTAGATAAAACAGCTAGGAAGGTATATGTTAATGGTAAAGAAATAGAGTTTACATCAAAAGAATATGAACTTCTAATTTTACTTTTAAATAATCCAAATAGAGTTTTTTCAAAAGAAGAATTATATGAAAGAATCTGGGGCTTAGATCCTGTTGGTGGTATAGCAACAGTAACAGTTCATGTAAGAAGATTAAGAGAAAAAATAGAGTTTGATCCATCAAATCCCGAGTATATTGAAACTATATGGGGGATTGGATATAGATTTACTCTATAGGTTATTTCTGAAAAGAAGTGAGCAAAATGTTTGTCACTTCTTTTTTTCTGTTTTATTGTAAAAATTTATAATCTTCATAAATGATTTTATTAAGTTCTTATTGTTATAACCGATAAATATATATTACAAAAAACATCAAAATACGACAAAAATATAGTGTTGTATACTTCTATTTAGATAATATTTATTTAATTAGCTAAATTTTATATCATCAGAAGGGAGAATATCAATGTTTCTATGGTCTTCAAAATATGAAACAGGATCAAGTTTTATAGACGATAATCATAAAAAATTGTTTGAAATCGGATATGATGTATTAGCATTCATGCAATCAGAAAGAAATGAAGTTAATACAAGTTATTTTAAAAATGTGCTTAAAGATTTTATGACATATGCAAAATTTAATTTTTCTATTGAGGAAGATTATATGTCGGAGATTGAGTATACAGGATTCGTGAGCCACAAACAAGAGCATTATTTTTTTATTAAAAGATTATGTTATTATGATTTTGATGAAATTATTACAAATAAGGAAAGCTTACAAAAGTTGTTTGAATTTATATATTCATGGTTAGATCAACACATAATTTCAGAAGATCTAAAGCTTTTTAAAAAACAACTTTAAATATAATGTTAAGTCGATGTAAAGTTTAAAATTACTTTGCAGGGAGTCGTGATATGAGTACGAAAAAGATAAAGTTATTTATAATGATGTTAATATATTTTATTTGCTTTACTTCTTTTGGAGTAAAAGCAGCAACAAAAGTCATTTATCAAGTTGATAAGAATTATCCTCCATATACATTTACATCTAAAAGTTATTTGCATGGCTTTGATGTAGATCTAATAAACCTAATATTTAATAGTGATAAATATGATGTTCATGTATCTGCTGATAATTGGTCTTATGTTTACAAAAGATTGGTTTCTGGAGAAGTTGATGTTGGTGGTATAGCCGGAATAACTGACAGTAGAAAAACAGAGGTGCTGTTTACTAAGCCTTTATTTAAAGCATACTCTGCTATCTACACTCGTCATGATTATAGACAAGTAGATTTAAATAAACTAAATGAATATAGAGTAGGAGTAGGTAAGAGCAATTTTACAGAAAATATTTTAAAAAACAATCTTAGGGTCAATAATTATATTACTTATGATAATATGGAAGATGCCGTTAAAGATCTTGAAGATGAAAAGATAGATGTGATCTTTGAAAATCAACAGTTAATGGATTATATACTAATGCATAAGAATTTAAAAGGCGAGATAATTCCTCAAGTTACTAACTTATTTCCAGTGGAAGAAGCTTATGCAGTAAGCAAAAATAGACCTGAACTTGTAACTTATATTAATACAAGAATTGATCAATTAAAAAAATCAGGTGTCTTTGAAGAACTATATAAAAAGTATTTCTACGCTAATTCAGAAGAATATATAGCTAATCAACATAAAAGTTATCTAACATTGTTAGGATTTGCTATATGTATAATTGTTATAATATTTATTTTTTTGAAGATTTATATAGACAGGCTTAAATCTACTGTTTTAAAAAATTATGACGAGTTAGCTGTTGTAAATATGGAGTTATCTGAAACTAAGACAAATTTAGAAAAGCAATATGAACAATTATATAAAAATCAAATTGCACTTAAGGAAAGCGAAGAAAGATATCGTTTAGTATTAGAAGCATCCAATGATGGTGTCTGGGATTGGGATGTAGAAAATGATATAGGTTACTTATCAAAGCCTTGGAGAGAACTATTAGGAGTCCAAGAAGAAGAAATTGAGAATTACTTTGATTTCCTAAGAGAAATGGTTTATTCAGAGGATAGAAAGTCAGTGTTAAGTTCTTTAGAAGAATATTTTATGGGAAAAACTAATGCATATGAGGTTTTCTTTAGATTAAATCTACAAAGAGATGAATTTATATGGATTCAGTGTAAAGGAAGAATTTTTAGAAATGAAGCTGGATCTATTGTGAGGATGGCTGGATCAATTTCTGACATTACTGAAAAAAGAAATTATCAATCAAAAATCTTCAAAATGGCTTACTATGACAATTTAACCAATCTCCCAAATAGAACTTATTTAAATGATAAATTAGATGAATTAATAAAAAATGTTACTAAAAAAGGGGGCAAGGCTGCTGTCTATTTTCTAGACTTAGATAACTTTAAAAATATTAACGATACACTTGGACATGACTATGGTGATATAGTTCTAAAATGTGCTAGTAACGAATTATTATCTGTGCTAGGTGAAGATTATACTGTAGCCAGATTTGGTGGAGATGAATTTATAATAATACAACACAAGTTAGATGAAGAAATTGAACTTAACGACACAGCTGAAAAAATAATAAAAATTTTTGATAAACCGATATTAATTAATAATCAACCTTTCTATGTTGCAGCAAGCATTGGAGTAGCAATTATACCAGAACACGGTATGGAATCAGTTGAAATTTTAAAGAAGGCCGACATAGCTATGTATAATGCTAAAGAAGAAGGTAAGGGAAGATTCAAAATTTATGATGAAGAAATGTCCAAAAAAGTTCAATTGGAAAGCGACTTTGAAAAGAGTATAAGAAAAGCTATAATTCAAAAAGAATTTTACTTAAATTATCAACCTTATTTTGATGCAATCAATGGTGAATTAGAAGGTGTAGAAGCTTTAATAAGATGGAATCATCCCAAAAGAGGTATAATTCCACCAAATGAGTTTATTCCTTTAGCAGAAAAAACTGGTTTAATTAAGGAAATAGGTGATTGGGTTCTTATGGAATCATGTAAGCAAAATAAAGCTTGGCAAGATAAGGGCTTAAAGAAAATTCCGGTCGCAGTGAATGTATCTGAACATCAATTTCAGTCTCCTCTATTTGTTGAAAGAGTTAAGACAGTACTAAAAGAAACAGATTTGGATGCTAAATATTTAAAGATTGAGATTACTGAAGGAACCGTCATAAAATCTTTTGATAACAATATTAATATTTTAAATAAGTTAAAACAAATGGGTATTGGAATATCCCTTGATGACTTTGGCACAGGATATTCATCTTTATCGTATCTAATAAAACTGCCATTAGATGTGATAAAGATAGATAAGAGCTTTGTTGATGATATTTGTGGAACTGAAGATACAAAGTTAATTATTGAAGATATAATCTCTATGGCTCACAAGCTAAACTTAGAAGTTATCGCTGAAGGTGTGGAAACTGATGAACAATTGAAGTACTTACAAAAGCATAAAGGTGATAAAATACAAGGTTTTTTATTTTCCAAACCTCTCTCTAGCACAGAGATAGAAAAGCTATTATAAGATAATTTCTTATATAAAAAAGGTTTAATCATAAAATATGTGATTAAGCCTTTATATTTTGCTTACATTTACATTAATAATTCAATGGAGCAATGTAGTAGATTAATACACCTTTTAACAGTAAAAAACAATAGTAATTTTAAATTACTATTGTATATGATAAGAAGATATAGAAGTGATTTGATTATTAGATAAAAGAAACATAGTGATGCGGTTAGCACTAATAAAGATAATTTATTACCTAAGTATAATCTTTCGACCATAAAAAAGCACATCACTACCAAATATTAATGGTTCACTCGACCTTATTAGATATTTACACAACTATATATAACCTTTCGGCTGTATATAACCATTACAACACCTAATAAAATCTTATCTCGACCTTATATGATAAGTTGGAACCTTATTATAATCAAAATATTAAAGCTATCTGACTATAATAAAGCTTTTCCTAACCATATAAAATCTTATCCAAGAGTTTATAACTTGGATATTACTTATATCAAATAGAAATACTATTATTATAAGTATAGACTAAAGAAATTCAATCATTCTAATCAAACGATTTCATCTTATATCAATACAAAATCGATAGTTTTGAAAATTTGATAGAATTGACTGACTCTTTTCATCACTATGTTCCTTACACTATTAATATAACCTTTTTTCGAGATTAAATACTTGGTAAGTTAAGGACACAGTTTAATGTTTTTACAGTTTTAAAAGTTATATGCTTAGATCACTGAAAATTTAATAAGTATATACAACTCTGAACTTAAAACCACAATTTTAATTGCGGAGTTGTCCTTATATTAAAAATTATTACAATTGTAAACTTAGCTTCATCAAGAAAACTATAATAATGATTCTATAAAATTATAAGCCTTTTCATCTTCAAATGATGAAAGCTTCACATTTCTAAGTTCAACTTTACATGAATTTAATGTTAGAAGTTGCTTAAGATTTTCATAATATGTATTTCTTTTGATTCTGATACTGCTTATTAATAACTTTTGACAACATGGCTTACTATTAGCATCTGAAGGCAAGAAAAGCATAGCAAGTCCGCCAACATATTTTCCCTTATTTATGTTTGGCTTGGTCATACTTAGATATGATATACCATCTTCAACACTTTCCATATTAAAAGTAATAATTTTTTCAGAATTATTAATGCTTCCTGAAAAATTCTTCATAACAGAATCTCCTAAAATTATTTTAAAACTTACTCTTTCCTCATGAAACTCCAAAATTCCTTCATGAATAGAGTCTTCCTTACCTATATTAGTAGCAAAAAAATAGCAAAAATAACTACCAGAAAATATATTGCTATTTGAATTTAGCCCTTTCTCAATAATTTCTAGTTCTGTTGCTGATAATCTCAGATTTATAAATTTATCAATCTTTATATTATATACATTACAGATATAAGCTAATGTTTCAATAGAAGGAAATGCATCACCTGCTTTATACTTTGAAAGCAAATCTTCTGATACTCCAATTTTTTTTGCCAGTTTTTTCTGAGTACCCTCTAGTTGAATTAGTTTTTTTAAATTATATATGAAATTACTTGAGATATTTTCAAATAGATTATTTTTAGACACTTTAACAATATTAATTTCATTTGAAGAATCTTTTTTAATTTTATAGAGTTTTTCATTGTTAGTATAGCCCGTTTCCTTAGTGTTTTTTGCTTCATTATTCAATAGAAAACCTCCTTATAGTATTTTCTTATGATTTAAGTTGAATAATATTCAACTTAAATCATAACATTTTCAATTCTATCACATATTTTTATAGATTAGTTGAGCATTACCATCTTATATATTACCATAATAATGGATTTTCAATATATATCAAAATTATTAAAATTATTAAAATTAATCAACAGAAAGAAAGGATTACTTTTATGAAGGATATTATTACATCTATAGTTTTTTCTTTTTTCATTTCAATAATAATTGGGAGGTTAATCATACCTGCTCTAAAAAAAGAAAAAATAGGACAATACATAAGAGAAGAACAGCCTAAGAATCATATAAAGAAAGCTGGTACACCAATTTTTGGAGGATTTATATTTATTATCTCAACAATAGTTACTTCTGTTGTTATGATAAAAGAATTTAACAATGAAGTAATGTTTATTATTTTATCAATTTTAATTTTTGCTACTATTGGTTTTATAGATGATGCGCTTAAAACCTTCAAAAAGAAAAATGAGGGGTTGAAGGTAATTCAAAAGCTTATTCTCATATTAATAGGAGCTAGTTACCTAATATATTTTGCGCAGCAAAACTTGAATATTGGTGATATATTATTGATTCCGTTTACACTTAAAAACATTCATATTGGCATACTTTACATTCCATTTATTCTGTTTTTCTATACCTGTGTGACAAATGCTGTAAACCTAACAGATGGTCTAGACGGATTAGCCGGAACAGTAACAATGCTTATAGCGATCTTTTTTACAACAGTTTGTATTCTTTTTGATAAGGATAACTTAGCCATAGTTTGTGGTTCACTCTTTGCCTCATTAATAGGTTTTTTGAAGTTTAATAAATTTCCAGCTAAAGTAATCATGGGAGACACTGGTTCCTTAGCTTTAGGAGGATTTGTAGCTTCTATAGCAATTATATTAAAGTTACCACTAATCATACCAATAATAGGAGGGATATATCTAATCGAAACATTAACTACATTTATTCAAATATTGGTGTTCAAGATAACAGGGAAAAAGGTATTTAAGATGACTCCAATACATCATTCTTTTGAACTGTCAGGATATCATGAGACTAAAATTGTAAAAATGTTTTCTCTTATAACGGTAGCTCTTTGCATCATTGGCTATTTATCTTTGATTAAGATATTACAATTTTAATCCAGGTGTTGTAAATCAAATGAACTTACGCAGTTTTCTGTTATAAAAAAATATAATTAACACATAATAGGCTGTTCTCTTGAAAAGGAAGTTATATAATGGTATATTTTATATATACTAGTGTATATACATCTGTAAAGGAATGGTGAATATTATGTCAGTTATTGAAGAAATTATAGCTTTAAAAAGAGAAAAAAATGCAATAATACTTGCGCACTATTATCAAAGACCAGAAGTACAAGAAGTCGCTGATTATATAGGAGATTCATACTACTTAAGTAAAATAGCTAAGGATTCAGATAAAAACACCATAGTATTTTGTGGTGTTAAATTTATGGCTGAAAGCGCAAAAATACTATCTCCACATAAGAAAGTGCTTCTACCAGCATTAGATGCAGGCTGTCCTATGGCAGATATGGCCACTGCTGAAAAAGTACTAGAGTATAAAAGTAAATACCCTAAGGCTGCTGTAGTTTGTTATATAAATTCCTCTGCAGAAGTAAAAGCTGTAAGTGATATATGTTGTACTTCGTCCAATGCATTAAAGATAATTAACTCAATTGACAATGAACAAATTATATTTTTACCTGATAAAAATTTAGCATCGTATATTCAAGAGAAGGTTCCAGATAAAGAAATAATACCTTGGCCTGGTTTCTGTATCACTCATAAAAGAATTCAAGTGGAAGAAATTCTTACTGCAAAGAATTCAATTGATGATTTACTAGTATTAGCTCATCCTGAATGTGAAAAGGAAATAAGAGATCTTTCAGATTTTATAGGAAGCACCTCAGAAATAATAGACTATGCAACTTCAAGCAATAATAGAAGCTTTTTAATAGCCACAGAAGAAGGAGTTATACATGAACTAAAAAAGAGAAATCCTAATAAAAAATTCTTCACCCCAAGAGGCGGATTAATGTGTATTAACATGAAAAAAACTTCTCTAAATGATGTAAGAGATGTATTACTTTTTGAAAAGAATGAAATTTTACTTGATGAAGAATTAAGAATTAATGCCTTTGATTGCCTGATGAGAATGCATACAATTTAAGAAGCTTTATAAAATTTAAACAGTATTTTTTTATTTCTAAAGTTTAGTTTTTGAAGGAAGGTTAGAGTATGATATTAAATACTGATGTTTTAATAATTGGGGCAGGAATTACAGGATTAAACTTTGCATTAAATTTAAGAGCGGATCTTGATGTAATTATACTTTCTAAGAATAGTCTGCAAGAATGTAATAGTTATTTAGCTCAAGGTGGTATTTCAGTACTTAGGAATGAAGAGGATTATGAAGCGTATATAAATGATACCTTGGCTGCTGGTGGCTTTAAAAATAGAAGACAAGCAGTTGAAATCTTAGTTAGAGAATCAAGAGCTGCAATAAAAAGGCTAGAAGAATTAAAAGTTCCTTTTAATAGAGATAAGAATGGAGAGCTAATTTATACAAGAGAAGGGGCTCATAGTATTAATAGAATAGTACACTGTGATGATAATACTGGCGAGCAGCTTCACAAAGTTTTTGAGAAAAAAGTTAGCGAAAAAGTAAATATAAAGCTCATAGAAAATTGTTTTTTTGCTGATTTATTGACATCGAAAAATAGATGCATTGGAGCTTTAGCAATTAACGAAGGTAAAGAACTTAATATAATTGCTAAAGCAACAATAATTGCAACTGGAGGAATAGGTGGGTTATTTAAAAATTCAACCAATTTTCATTCTATCAGTGGTGATGGTATAGCAATAGCTATAAAAAACAATATTGATGTTGAAAACTTAAACTATATTCAATTTCATCCTACATCCTTCTATGAAGATATAAAGGATAAAAGACGACTCTTAATATCTGAAGCAGTAAGAGGTGAAGGTGGAAGGCTTATAAATAAAGATGGTAGCCGTTTTGTTAATGAGCTTCTTCCTAGAGATAAGGTTACAGAAGCGATTATTAAGGAAGAATTAAAAAGTAAAAGTAATTACGTATATTTAGATTTAAGTTTTTTAGAAAAAGATTTTATATCAAAGAGATTCCCTAACATTTACAGAAATTGTCTGGAAAGAGGAGTAGATATAACAAAGGAACCAATTCCAGTAACACCTGCGCAACATTATTTTATGGGTGGAATTAAGGTTGATATGTATTGTAGAACTTCCATGGAAAATCTTTATGCTGCAGGAGAAGTAAGCTCTACTGGTTTACATGGTGCTAATAGATTAGCAAGTAATTCACTGCTTGAATCATTAGTTTTTTCAAATAGAGCTGTAGAACATATTAATAGAACTATCTCTCCTTATTCAGTAATTTATAAAGATTTAATAAAAAGACTTAAAGGAGATACGGATTACTATAGTAATAGCCTATCTATTATATTGCAACAGGAAATAAAAAAAGTTAGAGGAGATATTATAAATGAATTGGTCGCTTTATGATGATATTTTTAAGAATGCAATTAAAGAAGATGCACCCTATGGTGATATAACCACAATGGCTATAACTAATGAGTCGAAAAAGTGCACTGCAGACTTGATAGTTAAAGAGGATGGAGTAATAGCTGGACTAGGAGTATTTAAGAGGATTTTTGAAATTCTAGGACCTATTGAAATAGATTTTTATATGAAAGATGGCGAATCAGTAAGAAAAGGACAAGTGATCGCAAAGATTCATGGGAAGTCTGATGTTGTTCTAACAGGTGAGAGGGTGGCGTTAAACTTTCTTCAACGTATTAGTGGAATTGCAACTATAACAAAGCGATATGTTGATGAAATTAAAGAAACTAATGCTAAACTTTTGGATACGAGAAAAACTACACCAAACTTGAGAGTGTTTGAAAAATATGCTGTGAAAATTGGAGGTGGAATTAACCACAGGTTAGGACTTAGTGACGGAATTCTAATAAAAGATAATCATATAGCAGCTGCAGGGGGAATTAGTAACGCTATTAATTTAGTAAAAGATGCTGTACCTTTTGTGAGAAAAATAGAAGTAGAGGTTGAAGATTTAACTCAGTTACAAGAAGCCTTAGATGCAGGTGCAGATATAATAATGTTAGATAATATGAACGTTGAAACTATGACGGAAGCAGTTCAAATTGTAAATAAAAGAGCATTAACAGAGGCTTCAGGTAATATAACCTTAAAGAATATAAGAACTGTCGCTATGTCTGGTGTGGATTTTATATCCTCTGGAACATTAACCCATTCATCAAATATTCTTGATTTAAGTCTTAAGAACTTGAAGCTTATAGATTAGCATTAAAAAGATTATTAATATAAAAGGCTTAAGACCATTAGTTGATTTGGTCTAAGCCTTTTTTGATAGTTGCATATTATTTGATTAACTTACGACAGCATAAAATTAAAAAAAGTATAACAACTATTGGAATAAAAGCAAACATTAGATTAAGTCCAATGAAAACTAAAATTACTGTCCCTATAACAGCTCCAATTACTCCGAAGACAGCTCCAAAAACAAACTTTGTTAAACTTATGATTAGCCCGAATCCCAACACAAGCACCATTAAAATAAATCCTAAAATCATTTATATCACCATTCATTAAAATTTAGTTATAAATAAATACCATTATAACCATCTATATATTATATTATCATAATAATTAATGTTATTATCGAAAACAAAAGGATTTAAGAAAAATTTAAGAATAATAATGTAGTAACATTCTGAGGAAACCTAGCATATATTAGGGTACAATATATTATTTTTATCTAATTTAATATTTCTATAAACAAAAGAGAAGGTGTTAATTTGACATTTGAGAAAAATTATTTTAAGCCTACTGAAGTTGTTAGTTTATCAAAAATTTTTTACGAAGCCGTCCAGGGAAAATATTATGTTGGACAAACAGATATAATATGTACAAATGGCCTAAATATATGGGGAGCTTTATTTAACCCACATGATTCTGGAGTCAATATTTTTGTAAATGTAATAACGTTTTCGAATTTAGGCGATAATCCATTTTTAGCCCAATTGTGGATTAACGGAGATTTTCCTGGAAAAGGGATTAGATCTAACAAATTTACTTCAACTAACACAATTCCATGCTCAGAAACTATACCAAAAGGTGAAATAATATATTCTAATGGAACATGTGGATTTCCTCAAGGTGGTGTGAATATTTATGACAGAATTGTTCCTATTGATACCACACTTGTAAGTGAGGAAGATGGAAAATTCTTAATTCCTCCAGGAGGAAACTTTGGTGTATTTGTTAAGGCAAAAGCAAGACAAGATATTAAAGCCATATTTGCCTTTGGATGGTGGGAAGAACGTATAAGAGATTGTAAAGACTAATATTAAAAGTAAATGAGCATAAATTATTTTGATTTCTCTATAAGCGGTGTAATCTTTAATTGCATCGCTTTTATTAAAATACAGTTGAACAACTTTATGCTTAAATTTATATTTTCAAATTCTCTTGTCAAAAACCAGAGGAGTCTTGAAATGAGATTTCGGATTAAAGTGTTTTATTTTAAAAGTATAATAACATAAAATATTTTTAATAATAAAATTAATTGAATGAAGTACTAGAATAAGTTACCTAAGTTTGATAAAATTGATTATTGTAAAAAGCTTAGGGGGACATACTAATGAATACAGACAGCCGTAAAAATTTAATACTTAATGATGGCATGTATAAAGTCATATTAACTTTATCACTACCTATAATGATAAGTAATCTAATACAAACATTATATAATTTAGTTGATGGAATATGGGTTGGAAAACTTGGTTCTGTCCAGTTTGCAGCTACATCTTTTGTTTGGCCGGTTATTTTCCTATTTATCTCAATAGGCTCTGGAATGTCTATTGCTGGTACTTCTTTATTATCACAGCTTATTGGTGCATCAAAATATGAGAAAGCATCAAAATATGCTTCTCAACTAATTGTAATTTCCGTTATATGCGCAGTAATTTTTTCAGCACTAGGATATTTAATAAGTCCAGTAATAATAAAATTAATGGGAGCAAGCGGTGATTTGGCATATTATAGCAATATATTTTTAAGAATAACCTTTTTAGATATGCCTTTTACTTTTATATTCTTTAGCTTCAATGCAATAATGAATTCGCAAGGTAATACTATAATGTCTACGATTTTAAGTGGATGCAGTGTAATATTAAATGTAATTCTTGATCCTATCCTAATTTTTAATTTTGGCTTGGGTATGGCGGGTGCTCCAGTTGCCACCTTAATTGCAAAAGCTGTACTTGCATTTGTAGGTTTATATATACTTCATAAGTCCAAATCTGAAATAAAACCTAATTTTAGGAATTTTAAATTTGATATTCGTTTAATAAAAAGAATTTTCAGAGTAGCTATTCCGTCTGCAATAGGACAATCTGGTTCTGCTTTGGGCTTTATAGTTCTTAATGGATTTATAGCTTCCTACGGAACAGCTACTATTGCAGCTTTTGGGATGGTTAATAGAATAACTTCATTAATAATGCAGCCTGCTATGGGAGTTGGAGCGGCCCTTACAGCTATTGTTGGACAAAACCTGGGTTCAGATAAAGTTCATAGAGTCAAGGAAGCCTTTATTAAAGCTGTAAAGCTCACTATGACATTTTCAATAATAGGGTGTATTCTTATGGTATGGCAGGACGAGCCTATAATTAACTTTTTTATTCAAGCTAAGGATGACCCTTCGGTTATAACTCAAGGTATAACATATTTAATATATATTTCATTTTCAATGCCATTGATGGGACTATTCAGTATTTATCAAGGTATATTTCAAGGAGCAGGGCACACTAAATATTCAATGAATATGGAAGTAGGTAGACTTTGGCTTGTAAGATTGCCAATGATACTACTATTTAAATATATCACCTCTGCAGGTCCGGTTGGTATATGGTTCTCCATGTCCTTTAGCAATTTGATTGTTTGTATATATGGTTATATTGTCTATAGGAAAGGGAAGTGGCAGAAAAAACAGGTTTAATTAAAGATTTATATAAAAGCTTATTTTAAAATAATTAAAGGTATTATAGGAAGAATCCTATAATACCTTTAATAGCTTTTCTATGTCATTTTTTACTTTTTCTGAACCAGAATTGTCTATTATATGTATTCCTGGTACTTCGGGTTTTGAGAAGTCTTGTCCGCTTACGTACTCATCCCAATTTTGAAGTTTCCAAGTATCTCTTTCTGATGCTCTATCAATCATTCTTTGATGACATACTTCAATGTCACAATGAACCCATACTTGTACCAATTCAGCATCATAAGCTTTTAATTTCTCTTTTAAGTTGCTTATGTATATTTCATCTCTAAATTCTTTAGCAAAAGGTGCATTTACCATAACATGCGAGTTAAATGGTAGTGCCTCAAAAGCAATATCCATAATTGCTTCATATTCAGCATTTCTTACATATTCCTTAAAGAAAGCTGAGTCTCTATTGTAAGGCTCATTTGCTGCTCTATATATCATTTTTGATAATGGAATTACAGTATCCTTGTCCAAATAAACTGGATTAGGAAGTCTTTTAGCTACTTCGTTAGCCACATAAGTTTTTCCACATGCTGGTGGAGATCCTATTAACATTAAATATTTCTTCATTTGATCGCCTTCCTTATTTTAAATAGTTAACAAATATAAAGTTGTATTAGTTAGTAGCGTTTTTATAGATTCATAGCCATAAACCTAAGCTTAAAAGTATAAGATAGTTATATAATATTATAATTAAATACTGACTATAAGCATGTTATTTAAGCAGAATAAGCATACTCAAAGCCTCTTCTGAAAATTAAGAAGAGGCTTAATCTTTACAATTAAGTTAGTACATTATTATAGCTACAAACACACTGTTGTTAATTATATCACAAATATTATAATGATAAAATAACTTTTTAAGAAAATTACTTGTTGGTAATTTCCAATTTATCAAAAATATATTATAATTAATTTAATTTGCAAAAAATAGACAAAAATATGACATAAAAAGTACAACGAGAAATATGAGGAAATTGACAAAAATAAGATAATGATGAAATTAAATTTTAAATAGATTAAGGAGAACACCATGAAGTTAGTGTTGAGAGAAATTGAGAAAAATTTTGGTGAGAAAAAGGTTTTAAAGAATGCATCCTTTGTTTTCGAAAAAGGGAAGATATATGGATTGCTTGGGCGCAATGGTGCAGGTAAAACAACGCTTTTTAATTGTATAAGCGGAGATATGAAGTGTGATAATGGATCAGTAACCTTATATGATGAGATTGATTGTGAACATGAGTTAGATTATTCTAATATAGGCTTTGTATTTTCACAACCTTCATTACCGGAATTTTTAACAGGTTATGAGTTTTTGAAGTTTTTTATTGATATAAATATAGATAAGATATCAAATCTCCTTACAATTGATGAATATTTTAATATGGTAAAAATTGATGAAGATGATAGGTATAGACTGATAAAAGGATATTCACACGGTATGAAAAATAAGATACAAATGCTTTGCTTTCTTATAACACGACCTCAAATTATTCTGTTAGATGAACCGCTAACTTCATTTGATGTAGTAGTTGCTCTTCAGATAAAAAACTTGTTAAAAGAAATTAAAACTGATCATATCATTATCTTTTCCACACACATACTTCAACTTGCTACAGATTTATGCGATGAAATAGTAGTTTTAAATAATGGAATACTTGAAGAATTAGATAATGACATTTTAGATAGCAAAGATTTTGAAGATAGAATTATGGATATTTTGAAGGAGGAGCGTGATGCTTAACACTTTTCTGTCTAGTTTTAAGATTTCCTTTATCCAAAACGCAAACTCTTTTATTTTCTTTTTAAAGGGGATACCTTTTTTTGGTAAGTTTTTCCCGGAACGACTATATAAAGCTACAGGACTTAAGATTTTTTTCGCAATTTTAAGTACAATTTTTAAGATTATTGGAGGTTTATTTAAGACATTCTTATACTTTGGTATAATATTGATACTGCCAGCTTTTCTTATTTCTAGATATTCAGGTAACTTTTATAGAGTGTTTCTTAATATATTCTTTTTCATGAGTTTTGTTCTAAGTGTATTTATGAATAGTTCTATATTTAATTTTAACAATAAAGAAGCTTACGATATGATAAATTTGATGAGATGTGATGCGAAAGAGTACTTTACTATCTTTATGTTATATGAAAAATTTCTTGTTTTTATATATTCTATTATGCCAATGTTACTTATAGCTTCAATTTTTAATAGAACCATATCTCAAACATTATTGATACTGATTGAGATTACATTATTGAAGTTTTTTGGAGAAGCCATTCAAGTGTTTTTTTTCGAGAAAAGAGGAAATGTTATTGCTAGAGATACTAAAATCATCATACCAGCAGTAATAGGTTGCTTATTATTTGCTTATGGGTTACCTCTATTAAAATTCACTTTTAACCTAGAGATTATATTAACAAATATATTTTTACTAGCTGCTATATTAATTATAGGATGTCTTTCTCTTATATATTTATTTACATATAGAAGATATAAGATTATAGCAAGAACAGTACTAGTAAAAGATGCTATTTTTAATCCAGAAGCCTTTAGTGCTAGTTTAGCATTTGCAACTGTTGAGTTAGATGAAAAAAAGCTAAGCAAGGACTTGCTTGATACTAATAGATTCAATCATAAAAAAGGGTATGATTATTTGAATTCTATATTTTTTTATCGCCACAGAAAAATGATAGTAACTCCAATTAAATATCGTGTTTTAGTGATTTTAACTGTAACTTTATTTTTAACAGCGTTAGCGTTTTTTTTTCCAAGCAGCAAACTTTCAATGATTGAAATAATCGAAAGAAGTCAACCGCTGATGGTTTTTCTTATGTATTCAATTTCTACTGGTGAAAGAGTATGCAAAGCTATGTTTCACAACTGTGATGTAAGTCTTCTAAGTTACAAGTTTTATAGAGATGGTAAATCTATATTAAATAATTTTACGTACAGAGCTAAAGTAATTATATTATTAAATTTGATTCCAGCTGTAACTTTAATCTTTGCATTGATTATCTTAATATTTACATGCAATCATAAGCAAGACATAGTATCAATGGTTCCATTTTTTCTTTCTATACTATGCTTATCATGTTTTTTTTCCATTCACCATCTATTAATGTACTATGTTTTACAACCATATACTTCAGAACTTACAGTAAAAAGTCCGCTTTTTAGAATAAGTAATGGTATAATATATTTTATTAGCTATTTTTGTTTAAATTTAAAGACAAGCTCTTCGAATTTTACATTAGGAATACTTTTTGTAACTATTATTTATTCAATAGTAGCACTAGTCTTAATATACAAACTTTCACCTAAGACTTTTAAATTAAGGTGAGATATCTTATTTTATTATAAAAAGGAGAATTGGTATGTTTAGAGAAATGAGAAGAAAAGACAGAGAAATAGATAAAACAGAAGTGATAGAGATATTGGAAAGTGGGGAATACGGAATTTTAGCGACACTATCAGAAAATGGATACCCAGCAACAGTACCTTTAAGTTATGTATATTTTGATAATTACATATACTTCCACAGTGCAACAGAAGGAGAGAAACTTGATAATATAGAAAAAAATAGCAACGTATCTTTTTGTGTTGTTTTGGATACTGAAGTTCTTCCAGACAAATTTAGTACAAGATTTAAAAGTGTAGTTGCTTATGGACATGCATCAGAGGTAACTGGAGATATGAAGGATAAGGTTTTATATAAGCTTATAGAAAAATACTCAAAGGACTTTCTTGAACAAGGAAAAATATATATAGAAAAAGCCAAGGATAAAACTAAGGTTGTTGGTATTGAGGTAGTTAAAGTTACAGGAAAAGCTAGAAGATAAATATAATGAAGGCTATAACACTATTTAGAAAGTGTTATAGCCTTCGTTTTCCTTGAACATGTATTATTTTACGTTTCAAAATTACATAATTGTTAAGAAACCTAAACTTTCTAAATAAGAAAATAACTTTTTTTATACTCAAAATTTCATTATAATCTTTAATATGCGGAATAGAACATTTCAATCTTTTATAAGGATTTAGGGGGAACGTGAATGAAATATAAATTAATTGCAATAGATATGGATGGTACTTTTTTAAATGAGGAAAGGCAAATTACAGAAAGAAACCTTAAAGCAGTAAAAAAGGCTGCAGAGCTTGGAACTAAAGTAGTTATATCATCTGGAAGAATACCATCTGCTTTAAGATACATTATAAAAGATATGCCAAAAAATCAACCTATTATAGCTTGTAATGGAAGTATAATTCTAGATCATAATCATAAAGAAATAGCTTATGGTGCAATGGATAATAATTCGTTAATCACTATGATTGATATACTGAGAAATGATTTTAAGGATACCTTTTTTAGCTTTTTTTCAGAGGATATTATCTATTCTGAAAAACTTCATCCATTTGCTGAAAAGTTTAATGAATATAATTTAACTTTACCGGTTGAGTATAGGATGGAATTGAAAATGATAAGAGATGCTAAAAATTTTATACTTGAATCCACTCCAAGAGTATCTAAATTTGAGATCTACGATGATAATATTAGTAATGTAAATGCTATTAGAGCTAGATTTGAAAAATTATTTGATATAGAAATAGTTTCTTCTGGGCTAAACGGAATAGAAATTACTAATAAGGGATTAAGTAAAGGAAGTTCTCTAGAGGTTTTGGCTAAACATTACGGATATTCTCTTGAAGAGTGCATTGCTGTCGGAAACGACGAAAATGACATTGAAATGATTAAAAAGGCAGGACTTGGTGTTGCTGTTAGTAATGCTAAAGAGTATGTTAAATCAGTTGCAAACTATATAACTATTAGAGATAACGATCACGATGCAATCTCAGAAGTTATAGAAAAGTTTGTTGTATAAATATTTGAATATACAACCTGTTAAATGTAACTATTAAAATAGAAAAACATTTTTATAAATTAGTAAATAAATTCATTAAATTTTGCCAAAAATAAGCTTATTACATTTTAGAAAGAAGGCAAAATTAATGAGTTTTTTTATTTCTATAGGATTTAATTTTATAATTTACTCTTTTCTTGGATGGGTAATCGAAAACCTATATTGCTATCATCTGTTTAAGAGATTCCAAGAAGATGGCTTTTTATATGGGCCATATAAACCTATGTATGGTTTTGCTTTTTCTATTCTAGTTTTACTTAATGATGTTATTCATAACAACATTATACTTGCCATGTTTATCTGCTTAATAATTCCTACATCTATAGAGTATTTAAGTGGTTATTATCTGAAAAAGTTTTTTAATAAAACTTATTGGGATTATTCAAATGAACGCGCAAATTATAATGGATTAGTATGTGTGAAGTTTTCGTTATATTGGATGATTTTGAGTTTGTTAGGTATGTTTTTCATACATCCTATAATAAATAAGTTTTATTTGTTTTATAAAGATATTTCTTTTATATTTATTATTCTAATACTTTTATCTATTTCGATGGATTTATTAATGACTATAGCAACACTATCTAAAGAAAATAAGCTTTTTAAAAAGTTTTAAATTTTTCTATTTAAAGAAAAAGACGTAAAGTTAGGATAAATATTAGAAATTACTTATATAACTCCCTAATTGAATAATTAATAAAAGAACATATAGTAATAAAAAAAGGGCAAAATATTTAAGGATAAATAATTTCAAATTAATAGGAGGGTGTTTTATGAGGAAAAAGTTTATAGTTATTAGCTGTTTTTTATCAGCTGTAGTTATGTTTACTGGATGTACTACTACTAAAAAGAACACAACTGCACAAAAGCCTAATGGTACATATAGTGCGCCTAATGACAATACTGCTGGAACGAATGACAATACTGGTACAAAAGCGCCTCAAACTCAAACAGCTCCAAACACTCCACCTTCAACACAACCTGTTCCTAATCAGCAAGGTGGAGGAACACAATATAATACGCCAGCAACTGATCAGTCAAATGGAACAAATACAAACGGTACCGGAACAAATAGTAATGGCTCTGGAACAAATAAAGCTCAACCTAATCAAAGCAGTACTGGAGTGCAATATATGTCAACAATAGAATCCGATATTTTGACATATACAAATCAAGAAAGACAAAAGGCTGGGTTAGCTCCATTGACTATAAATACAACGGCTGCTAAATATGCTAGAAGCAAGAGTGAAGAAATGATTAGACTTAACTATTTTGACCACAAGTCACCAGTAAATGGTTATATATCCGATATTGCTCAAAGGAATAATTGGAGATATTCATATATAGGAGAGAATATTTATACAATGAATTTTACAGGGCAAAGAGTTGAAGACGTAGCCAGTGGACAAAGTATTGTACAATCTTGGATGAATTCTCCAGGACATAGAGCGAATATATTAAATAAAAACTATACGCAAATAGGTATAGGTGTTACTTACGAAAACGGTAAGGTAATGGCAACTCAAATATTCTATACACCTTAACATAAAAAAAATCGCTGAAGCGACTTACTTCAGTGATTTTTTTGCGCCTTGCTACAAGCTTTATAGTTTTTTTATTTCTGTAACATATAAATAAGCTGGTCAAGCAGACTTTTGGTTTTTTTAATATTATCAATATAATCTGCTACGTGAGTAGTATAATATAACAAACCAGCATCAGTTATAGAATATATTTTTTTGCTTCTCTTATTTAGGAATTCATCACCTTCCCATTTACTTTTCACATAACCTCTAGTTTCCAAGTCATATAAAGTATCATAAACAGTGCTTGATGATACTGGCAGTGGTAAATTATTATTTACGAAAGCTTCCCTAAAATCTTCTAGAATTCTATTGCCAAAAACCTCTTTACCTTTGGCTAATTCCTTTAACACATAAAAAATATATATCTGTTTTATGTTTACAACATTTCTTGGAGCAACCATCCTATTACGACTTTGCGACATAAAAGCACCTCATTTCAATTATACTTATTATAAAACATATGTACGCCTTTATCAATATAACCGTGTTAATGTGTGATATTTTATGTCTTTTAGCATAAAGACCTCTATATATGTATATACCACTTCGTAATAAAATTTATTATTTTTAAATTCTCTCACGAGAAGCCGTGGGAGTTTTAAAAATAGATTTCGGGTCAAAGTGATATATATTTATAAAAAGCCTAATTTAAAATAATATTAAAATTACTGTCAATTTATAACATAATTGAATACTATGTACTATACAAAAGAGATGGGGTGATTAACTTGTCAAGAAGACACGGATGTTGCTGTGGAGGCAATAATTGTTGTAGAAATAATTGTTGTGGTAATAACTGCTGTGGCAATGGATTCAATTATGGTCCAATGGGATGTGGTGCTGGATTTAATAATTGTGGCTGTGGCGGTGGTTTTGGTGGTTACTACAATAACCCATTATTTTTATTATTATTGTTAGGTTCATTCCGCTGCTAGTAAAAGGCCATAGGCATCTTGCCTATGGCTTTATTTATTGTTTAGGATTTCATAATTCAATATTATAAGGACTCATAAATTTTCTTTAGCATTAATGCATCATTTTCTAATATAGGACTCTCGCAAATGACACATCCTTTCACATTGAAGTTCACAAACGCTTTTAAGCAAGCTTTATAGTTAAAGTCGCTTTCTTCAAATGGTAAGTGATTCTTTTCACCTTTTATTGTGTATGCAATACCTGAAAGGTGAATATGCATATCTTTGATTGCTTCATCGCCTAGTTCAGTACCAATATGATCTAATATTTTTGCAAAATCATCGTAGTCCTTTAAGATACCATTACCTCGTGCATGAACATGTGAAAAATCAACACATATCTTACATGTTGGTATATCCTTACAAAGTCTTACAAGCTCATCATAAGAACCAAATTGAGTTGGTTTTCCTGTTGTCTCTAATCTAAAATCTACTCCATCATATGATAGACTTTCAAGTTCTTCCTTTATATTATTGAAAGCCTCTTCATTGGTAGAATCTAAATAGTACCCAGGATGAAAAACAAGACTTCTTCCTCCTACACTTTTTAAGGCATTTGCTCCATTTTCTATTCTTTCCTTTGATTTTTCTCTTTTCTCTTCTTCAATAGCATTTAGGTTTATAAAATATGATCCATGGGCAGATAAATAAAAGTTTTTTTCATTTTTTATATCTAAAATAGATTGTCTATTTTTTTCAGTGACATTAATTGAACGCACAAAAGGTAGTTCCATCGCATCAAGTCCGATTGAATGAAGATATTCTATTCCAGTTTTATAAGTAAATTTATTTTTACCATCGCCAATAGGTAAGCCTGAAATTCCAAATAGTAATTTTTCCATGTAAGTAATCCTTTCGTTTCAACATAAGAGCAGTTAGTTTAGATAAGCGAGCTCAATAAATAATATTTAATAAAACTGTTCTTATAAATATATATTTTTAGTATATCAAAACAAAAGTAATCCCTGCAAATTATTTTCCAGGAAATGTAAGTGAATAATATTTATTGAAATCCTCCTTGTTATTTATTAGAATGGATTATTAGAGGTGATAATTATGGAAGAAAGGCTTCAAAAGTTTATGGCTAGATGTGGAGTTGCGTCTAGAAGAAAGTGTGAGGAACTTATACTTTCAGGAATAGTAAGTGTAAATGATACAATTATAAAAGAATTAGGAACAAAAATTGATTGTGATAAAGATATAGTAAAAGTTTCTGGAAAGGAAATAACACCTGAGGAGAAAAAAAGATATATCATGCTTAATAAACCTGAAGGATATATTTCCTCTGTAAAAGACGAACACGATAGACAAACAGTAATTGATTTGATTGGAATTAAAGAAAGGATATTTCCTATAGGAAGGCTTGATTTTGATAGCTCTGGTCTTTTACTACTTACTAATGATGGGGAAATATATAACAAACTTATTCATCCAAGACAAAAAATAACAAAGACATATGTTGCAATAGTAAAAGGTGTTTTTTCAAAGAATGATATACAAAGATTCGAAAATGGTATAGATATTGGTGGATATATAACTGCAGACGCGAAAATAGAAGTAATTGAAATTCAAGAAGATCGTTCAAAGGTTAGACTTCAAATTCATGAAGGTAAGAATAGACAGATAAGAAAAATGTGTGCGGCTCTAAATCATGAAGTTCTTGAGCTAACTAGGGAAAGCATTGGGGAAATAAAACTTGGAACATTGGAAAAAGGCAATTTTAGAGAACTAACTGAAGCTGAATTAAATTATATAAAATCTCTATAGGAGTGAATGAATGTTTAAGTATGTTGGAGATATAAGTAGCATTACCCATTACATAGTAAGTAATTTTGTAGACGAAAAAATCATTGCTATCGATGCAACCTTAGGAAATGGTTATGATTCTGATTTCCTAAGCGATAACTTTAAAAAAGTATATTCTTTTGATATTCAAAAAGAAGCTATAAGTAATTATAAGTTAAAACAAAAAGATAATGTAGAACTTATATTGGATTCCCATGAGTACATAGAAAAGTATGTAACACAACAGGTTAATTGTGTTATGTTTAACCTTGGTTTTTTGCCTGGCGGTTCCAAAGAGATTACTACACTTACAGATTCAACACTTAAAAGTTTAAATGCTTCAATTAATCTCTTATCTTCTGGAGGTATAATAACCATTGCATTATATAATGGACACAATGAAGGAAAAAAAGAAAGCTCAGAAGTAATAAATTTTGCAAGAAATCTTGATAAAAAGTTCTTTGGCGTAATGCACCATAAATATCTAAATCGTACTAATTGCCCACCAGAACTAGTTGTTATAGAAAAGAAATAAGTTTCTATAATATTGAATATCTTCATATTTGATGATAAAATGAAATAAATATTGCATTTTATCATCGGCAATGGAAGAAGGGATAGCTAGTATGAGTATCAACGATAATCACGATTTAATGAGATTAATACAAATAAAATTTCCACGTTTAAGTAAAGGTCAAAAACTAATTGCTGAATACATACTTAAATATTATGATAAAGCAGCTTTCATGACTGCTGCTAAATTAGGGATTAGCGTAGGGGTAAGCGAATCAACAGTTGTTAGATTTGCAAATGAATTAGGATTTAGTGGCTATCCAAAGTTGCAAAAAGCTCTTCAAGAACTTATAAAAAACAAGTTGACGTCGGTTCAAAGACTTCAGCTTTCTAACGACTATATAAGTGAAGAAAATGCTCTTAAAGGTGTTTTGAAAGCTGACATGGAAAATATAAGAGCAACTTTGGAAAAAACAAATCATAAGACCTTTGAAGATGTTGTTCATAATATTTTTACTGCTAAAAGAATATATATTATTGGTCTTAGAAGTTCTTCTGCACTAGCAGAATTCTTAGGTTTCTACTTAAACTTGATATTAGATAATGTTAAAATAATAGGTAATGGTATAAGCGATGTTTTTGAAGAGATGATCAATATTGGAGATGGTGATTTAGTAATCGGTATAGGATTTCCAAGGTATGCTGTAAAAACTATAGATGCACTAGAATTTGCACAATCTAGAAATGCTAAAGTAGTTGCAATAACAGATAGCTTGCTTTCACCATTAGCTTCACAGGCTGATTATACTTTAATCGCACAAAGTAATATGGCTTCTTTTGTTGATTCCCTTGTAGCACCTTTAAGTATTATTAATGCACTAATAATTGCGGTTGGGATGAGAGAAAAAGAAAAAATATCTAAGACTTTTGCTGATCTTGAAAGTCTTTGGAAAGAATATCATGTATATTCATACAATAAAAGTGGTAATGAATCTAGATAAAGAGGCACAACAGCCTCTTTTTACTGTATAGGAAGGTCGCTTCAGCGACTTTTTTACTGTAACCGAAAATATAAATTTTTTATGTCTATTAAACTTAAATATTTAAATGTTTTCAGAAGCTTTTTATTGCGATACAGTAAAAAAACAAGACTTATTCGCCTGCCAAATTTTCCTCATATGCATTCGGAAAGGCAGATGCGTTAAAAAAGCTCACTGAAGAAGGTCGCTTCAGCGACTTTTTTATCTTTATGAATTTATGCTCAATTGTATCTGCAGATAAATATGAGTAACGACTTAAATCATAATATGACTTAAAGAATAAAAGTAAGAACTTGTCACTTGCCGAGTTTTCCTCATATACATTCGGAAAGGCAGATAAAAAATTATTAATAAAAAAATAGATTAGCTATTTTTATAGAAGGAGTAATAAACATGAGTAAGGTTATTGTTATCGGTGCTGGACCAGCGGGAATGATGGCAGCTATTTCTGCTGCCCAAAATAATCAAGTTGTTTTGTTAGAAGGTAATAATAGATTAGGTAAAAAACTTTTTATTACTGGAAAAGGTAGATGTAACGTTACTAACGCAAAGGATATAAGTGAGTTTTTCGATATGATTCCTGGAAATCCACATTTTTTGTATAGTTCTTTATATACTTTTACAAATGAGGATACTATGAACTTTTTTCAAAAACTTGGAGTTAAACTAAAGGTTGAAAGAGGAAGTAGAGTTTTTCCTGAATCAGATAAATCATCAGATATTATAAGCGGTCTTAGCAGGGCTTTGGATGAAGCTAAGGTTAGAGTTATGCTTAATTCTAAGGTAAGCAAGATACTAACCGAAGGGGATGTTATAAAGGCTGTTGTTTTAACTGATGGCAAAGTGATAGAAGGCGATAGTTTCATTTTATGTACTGGTGGAAAATCATACCCGCTTACTGGCTCTACCGGGGAAGGTTTTAACTTTGCAAGAAAATTAGGTCATAAGATTATAGATCCAAAACCATCGCTAGTTCCTATAGAAATTAAGGAAGACTGGGTTAAAGAGTTACAAGGTCTTTCACTTAAAAATGTGGAATTTAGAATAAGTAATGGAAAAAAGGTGTTGTTCAAAGATTTTGGTGAAATGATTTTTACACACTTTGGTATATCTGGCCCTGTAGTACTTAGCGGCAGCAGATTTGTTAAAAATGATGGAATTACATATACTGCATCTTTGGACTTAAAGCCAGCCTTAGATGATAAGGAATTGGATTTAAGAATACAGAAAGATTTTCAAAAGTACATAAATAAAGATTTTAAAAATTCATTGGTTGATCTGTTACCAAAAAGACTTATTGAAACAATAATTCATTTGAGCGAGATATCAGGTGATAAAAAGGTAAATGAAATAACCAAGGAAGAAAGAAAGAAACTTGTAAATCTTTTAAAGAATTTTAGTTTTACTGTCAAAGGGCTAAGACCTATTGAAGAGGCTATTGTTACTGCAGGTGGCGTTGATACAAGAGAAATAGATCCGTCTACTATGAGATCAAAGATTATTTCAAATTTATTTTTTGCTGGAGAAGTAATTGATGTTGATGCATTTACTGGTGGGTATAATGTTCAAATTGCACTTTCCACAGGTTATATAGCAGGAACTCATGTAAATGAATAGCTAAAACCGATTTTTATAATCACTTGAAAAGATATTTATTGAATTTCATAAAATGTGGTATAATCAGAAAGAAAACTACATAAAGAGAGGACGATTTAATTGAGATTATCAGTTGCTATTGATGGCCCAGCTGGTGCAGGTAAAAGCACAATAGCTAAAATTGTGGCTAAAAGATATAACTTAATGTATATAAACACTGGCTCGATGTATAGAGCAGTTACATATAAAGCTTTAGAAAAGGATATACCTCCTGAAAACATAGAGGCTTTATGCAATTTAATAGAAACCATGGAAATGCATTTTGAAAATGATGAATTATATCTAAACGATGTTAATATAAATGATCAGTTGACTGTACCGAATATCAGTAAAAATGTGTCTGCTTACGCATCAATCAAGGAAGTTAGAACTAGACTAGTAAAACTTCAAAGAGATATGTCTAAAAAGTATGACGTAATAATGGATGGTCGAGATATTGGCACTGTAGTTTTAAAGGACGCTTCTTTTAAGTTTTTCTTAACTGCTAGTCCTGAAGAAAGAGCAACTAGAAGATATGAAGAATTAAAAGCTAAAGGTCTTGAAGTAGATTATAGCAGCATATTGAAAGATATAATTCAAAGAGACTATTTAGATAGTAATAGAGAAGTTGACCCTTTAACTAAAGCTGATGATGCATTAGAAGTGGATACTACTGGAATAAACATAGATCAGGTTGTTAATAAAATTTGTGAGTATATTAATAATGGATTAGAACTTAGTATGAGGTAAAAATATGAGGGAAATATTATTAGCTGAAAGTGCTGGATTTTGTTTTGGTGTTAAAAGAGCTGTTGACGAAACTCTAAAAGTTCAAAAGCAGTATAATAAGAAAATTTTTACAATAGGGCCTTTAATACATAATAACGATGTTGTTAAGATGTTAGAAAATAATAATATTTTTGCTATTGAAATCAACGAGATTGATTCCTTAGCTAATGATGATGTTGTTGTAATTCGTTCACATGGAGTTCCTAAATCATTAGTTGATAAATTAAATGAAAAAGGAGTAACTGTAGTAAATGCTACGTGCCCATATGTTACTAATATTCAAAAGAAAGTAAATAAATATCATGATGAAGGATACAATATTATCATAGTAGGTGATAAAGATCATCCTGAAGTTGTTGGAATTAACGGATGGTGTAATAACGAAGCTTTGGTTACAAAAAGTGGTGAATTCAGTGATAATCTACCTGAAAAAATTTGTATAGTTTCTCAAACAACTGAGAAAAAGTCCAACTGGGATAAGGCCTTAAAAGTAGTTAATGAGAAAAGTACTGATGTTCTTTCATTTAATACCATTTGTTCAGCCACTGATGTAAGGCAAAGAAGTGCTGAAGAAATATCAAAAAAGGTTGATGCAATGATTGTTATTGGCGGAAAAAATAGTTCAAATACAACAAAGTTATTTCAAATATGCAGAAGTAACTGTGAAAATACTATTCACATAGAAAATTTAGAAGAATTACCTAAAGAACTACTAAATGATAATTCAATCCGCACCATTGGAGTAACCGCAGGTGCATCTACGCCTGACTGGATAATTAAGGAGGTTATTGATAAAATGACTATGAATAACAGCGAATATAATGAACAACTAGAACTGATGGAGAAATCTACAAAAAAGATACACGTAGGTGAAATATTAAAGGGTGAAATTTTATCTATAGTCAAAAACGAGTTAATTGTTGCTATAGACGGATATAAAGCTGACGGTGTTATACCAAATTCAGAAATCTCAGTTAATGACGGTGTTAAGTCAAAACTATCAGAACATTTTAAGGTTGGAGAATTAGTAGATGCTAAGGTTTTAAGGCTGCAAAATGAAGAAGGATATGTTGTTTTATCAAGAATTGAACTAGAAAAAGAAAAGGCCTTTGATGAGACCTTAGAAGCTTATAAAAATGGAAGTATTGTAACTGTAAAAGTAACTGAGGTAGTGAACGGTGGAGTTGTTGCAACTTTTAAAGGTCTTAGAGTATTTATTCCTGCATCTCAGTTAGATATTAAATATACTGGGGAGTTCGATAATTTTGTTGGTAAGGAAATAGAAGTTAAATTCATTGAAGTTGAAAAAGAAAGACATATCCGAATAGTTGCTTCGAGAAGAGTATTGTTAGAACAAGAAAAACATCAACGTGAGCAAGATGCTCTAAACTCATTAAATGTAGGTGATGTAGTTGAAGGTACAGTTAAAAGATTCACCAATTTTGGTGCATTCGTTGAAGTAAATGGTATTGATGGTTTAGTTCATATATCTGAAATTTCTTGGGGAAAAATAAATAATCCATCAGATGTTTTAAAAGTTGGTGAAAAAGTTAAAGCTAAAGTTATAGCCTTAGATATTGAAAAGAAAAAAGTATCACTTAGCGTTAAAGCACTAGTTCAAGATCCTTGGATGGAAATTGAAGAAAAATATCCTGAGGGAAGTATAGTTTTAGGTAAAGTAGCTAGACTAAATGATTTTGGTGCGTTCCTTGAATTAGAACCAGGGGTTGATGGATTAGCACATATATCTAAAATATCCTTCAACAAAATTAGTCATCCTTCAGAAGTGTTAAAGGTAGGAGAATTAGTTAAAGCAAGAATCATAAAAGTTGAAAAAGAAAATAAACGTATTGGTTTAAGCATCAAAGATGTATAACCTAAAAGCAGCAGATAATTCTGTTGCTTTTTTACTTTTTAGAGGGTAAAAAACTTTCAACTAGTTAACCTTGATATTTCAATAGTTTTGTAAGTTTTATGTGTATAAATTAAGATTTAGGCTTAGTTGCCTGCCAAATTTTCCTCATATATATCTTTAGTTGATTTATTTCAAGAACAATATTAAAATAGTATTAGGTAAATAATGTAAAGGACATAATGGTATGTTTAAAATTAAGAGACTTTGTTTTGATAAAAATAGACTAATTGACTTATTTGAGTGCTCTAAAAGCTTTAATTCTTTTAATAATAGTTTTATTAAATTCTATAAATCTAAACTGCCAATCTTAAGATTGCTTCTACTTAGAAATATAAGATTTATATATTTAAACAAGAAAGTTATAGGTTACTTTTGGTTTGAGAAGATATATGAAAGAACTTATTCGATAAAGGATTTTGTAATAAATAACACAGCAGGCTTAGCGCAGGTTTTAGAAAAAAGTACAGCTAAATCAGGCTTCTTCACCAAAGGTCTCTTTATATATGAGTGCGAAGATAATACTTTTAATAATACTATACTTAATACACTTGGTTTTAAAAAATCTGGTGAAACATTGCTTATGGAAAGATCTATAGAAGATAAATATATAGAAAATGTCCCATCTAATATCTCATTTAGCTTAATGGAAAATAATAAAGATGAGAACTTAAGGTGTAATTTACAAAATAATATTTTCGAAGATGATAGCAGAATTCCACTAACAATTGATGATATATACTATGATCAGTGTCAAGATTATTATTTAGAGAATGCATCGATTTTTATAAAAAGTTATGATGAATATGTGGGGTATGGTCAAATAATACTCAATAATGACAGTTATTTCATTGTTAATTTAGGTATTGTAAAAGAACAAAGAGGTAAAGGTTTTAGTACATATCTACTTAATCATTTGATAAATGTTTGCTATGATAAAGGTATTAAAAGCATATATATTAGAGTTGATCAACAAAATGAAATAGCTAAGAAGCTTTATTTAAACAACGGTTTTAAATTTGTGAACACGGTAGGAATTTGGGAGCAATAAAGTAGCAATATTACTACTTTATTGCTCATTTTTTTAGAACAGGGATTCTGTTGGAACATAGGACGACTTAGTGTATAATACACTGTCAGTTAAATGACTTCGGTAATATGCTCTATCACCTATGTTCCTTGAGTCATTTTCTTTATTTAAGTCTGTTTCCTTAGAGGTGTCATTAGTTTCTTGATTGCGTTTTAAATCATACATAAAAAATCCCTCCTTATCTATTATTCCAATAAGCAGGGATTTTATTTATTCAATTAACTTTCTTTATAATATTCTTTTAAAAGTTTTGATAATCTCTTAATACCTTCCACTATCTTATCCTCAGGCATATTTGAATAATTTAGTCTCAGATAATTAGTATGGCCTCCACTCGCAAAAAAAGAACTTCCAGGGACAAAAGCCACATTAAATTTCAAAGCCTCTTCAAGTAACTTTACAGTATCAATATCTTCTCTTAATTCTAACCAAGTAAATAACCCACCCTTAGATCGAGTATATTTTATTTCCTTTGGTAAAAATTCGTCCATGCAATCAAACATAAGATTTCTTCTTTTTCTGTATACACTTTTAATCTTTTCTATATGCTCATCTAAGTTATAGTTATTTAGATAATAAGCAATTATTCTTTGATCTAATGAACTGCATTGAAGGTCAGAACTTTGTTTTAGAGTTACATATTTATTAATTACCTTTTCGTCACCAAAAATCCACCCAAGTCTTAGTCCAGGGCAAAAGGTCTTTGAGAAAGTACCGAAATATATAACATATCCATCTGTATCAAAGCTTTTTATAGGAGGAAGTTTTTCTCCTTCAAGTACAAGTTCACCATAGGGGCTATCCTCTAATACTGGTACTTTATATTTACTAGCTATATCAGCAAGTTGCTTTCTTCTTTCTAAAGACATAGTTATCCCTGAAGGATTGTGGAAGTCTGGTATGGTATATATAAATTTTGCATTCGGATATAATTTTAATTTTTCTTCTAACTCTTCAATAATCATACCATCCTTATCCATAGAAACTTCTACAAATTGTGCTTCATAAACTCTAAAAGCGTTTATAGCACCTAGATAGCTTGGCTTTTCTACTATAATTACATCATCTTTATCAATAAATAGTTTTCCAGTAAAATCTAGACCTTGTTGGGATCCACTAGTTATTAAAATATTATCAATAGTTCCTGTTATTCCGAAAGGCTTAAGTCTTTGCTCAAGTATTGCCTTTCTTAATGGATTGTAGCCCTCGGTAGTACCATATTGAAGAGCTTCATTACCTTCGTTATTAATTACTTCAGCTGTTAATTTTATTATTTCTTCTTTAGGAAATAACTCAGGTGCTGGTAGCCCTCCAGCAAAAGAAATAATTTCCGGATTCTCAATCAGTTTTAAAATCTCCCTTATTTCAGAAGTTTTAATGTTACTCGCGCGTTTCGAGAATTTCATAAATTATGCCCCCAATTCAATATTAATTTATTATTATAATTTGATTATATATAATTATCGGCTAAAACTGAAAACTAAGTCAATAAGTTTTAGTGAATTTGTATTATAAGACCTAAATTAATTGTTTTTTCCACAATATATGTAATTAATTTAGTGAAACTTATCTATAAACACTTTAAAAATCTTCACGAATTAAGTATAATATTAAAGAATTGAATAATTGGAGGAATAAAATAGTGAGTAATGTAATGGATAAATATTATATAGAAACATGGGGCTGTCAGATGAATGAAGAAGATTCTGAGAAGCTTTCAGGTATGCTAAAAAGAATTGGATATGAACGTACTGAGGAAAAAAACGACGCATCAATCATAATCTTTAATACATGTTGTGTTAGAGAAAATGCTGAAAATAAAGTGTTTGGAAACTTAGGAGCTCTTAAAGCTCTAAAAGCAAAGAAACCAGAACTTATAATTGCTATTTGTGGATGTATGATGCAACAAAAAGATATGGCAGATACAGTTCTTAGTAAGTTCCCTTATGTAGATATTATATTTGGAACACATAATGCTTATAAATTCCCTGAATATTTAAATACAGTAAAGCAACAAGGGGTTCAGGTAAAAGAGATCGTTAATAAAGAAGAGCAAATAGTAGAAGGTATTCCAATAGATAGAAAGAGCGATATAAAAGCTTTTGTTACAATAATGTATGGATGTAATAACTTCTGTACCTACTGTGTAGTACCGTATGTAAGAGGACGTGAAAGAAGCAGAAAGCCAGAAGATATTGAAAAAGAAATAAAGGAGCTGGTAGCAGCAGGATATAAGGAAATAACCTTACTAGGTCAAAATGTAAATTCCTACGGTAATGGCTTAGAAGAAGAGCTTACATTTGCTGGTCTTTTAAGAAGAATAAATGAAATAGATGGACTTGAAAGAGTAAGATTTATGACTTCACATCCAAAGGATCTTACTGAAGATGTTATAATGGCAATAAAAGAATGTGATAAGCTTTGTGAGCAAATACATCTACCTGTTCAAAGTGGTTCTTCTAGAGTTCTTAAAGAAATGAATAGAAGTTATACTAAAGAACAATACATTGAATTAGTTAAGAAGATAAAAAAGGAAATACCAGATGTTGCTATTTCTACAGATATAATTATTGGTTTCCCAGGAGAAACAGAGGAAGACTTTAATGATACTCTAGATTTAGTAAAAGAAGTAGAATATGACTCAGCCTTTACTTTTATATACTCTAGAAGAAAGTATACTCCAGCTGACAGAATGGAAAACCAAATATCAGATGAAGTAAAACATGCTAGATTTAATAAATTAGTAGATGCAGTAAATGAAATTATTGCAAAGAAGAACGCTACATATGAAGGAAAGACTGTTGAAGTTCTAGTTGAAGGAACAAGTAAAAATGATGAAAACAGACTTATGGGAAGAACTAGAAATGGTAAACTTGTTAATTTTGACGGCTGCAAGGAAAGCGTAGGAAAGCTTGTAAATGTTAAAATAACAAAAGCACAATCATTCTCTCTTGTAGGTGAAGAAGTATAAAGCTCTTATTATAAGAGCTTTTTCGTTTAAGGAGGTTTACTATGGGATTAACTCCAATGATGCAGCAATACATGGAGATAAAAGAAAATTATAAGGATTGCATTCTGTTTTTCAGATTAGGGGACTTCTATGAGATGTTCTTTGAAGACGCAGAAGTTGCAGCTAAAGAATTAGAGCTTGTTCTTACGGGTAGAGATTGTGGGCTAGAAAGTAGAGCGCCGATGTGTGGGATACCATACCACGCTTCAAATTCGTATATCGGAAGACTTATAGCCAAAGGGTTTAAGGTAGCTATATGTGAGCAAGTTGAAGATCCAGCACTGGCTAAAGGATTAGTTAAAAGAGATGTTATTAAGATAATTACTCCAGGTACATACAGTGACTCAAATTACATAGATGAATCAAAGAACAATTATATAATGTGCATATTTGTGGATACTTCAAAGAATACTGTAGGACTCAGTACAACTGACATATCTACTGGTGATTTTTTGACTACAAGCTTTCAATATAATGAAAATATTATTTTAGATGAGATATCAAAATTCTCTCCTAAGGAGATAATATTAAATATACTTGAAAACACAAGTTTAATATCCTCCATAACAGATAGTTGTAATGCTCTGATCACAAGAAAGCCTTTAAACTATTTTGAAGAGGATACAAATGATTTATTATCATCTCAATTTGGTGATGAAAAGAAAAAGCTAGACTCATTCTCTTTATATAGTTCTATAGGTTTAATTAAATATGTAATAGATACCCAGAAGATGGCTTTGAGCAATTTGAATAGAATTGATACCTACTCAATAGTAGATTTTATGACTATAGATACCAATTCAAGAAGAAATCTAGAACTTACAGAAAATATTAGAGAGAAGACAAAAAAAGGATCTCTTTTATGGGTATTAGATAAAACCTCAACTGCTATGGGAAGTCGAGAAATCAGAAGATGGATTGACCAGCCTCTAATAGTAAAATCATTAATTGAAGATAGACTAAGTGGGGTAGAGGAATTACATAATAACCTATATCTAATGGAACAGCTTAAAGAAACATTAAAGGATATATACGATATAGAGAGAATCACAGGAAAAATAGCTAACTTTAATGTAAATGCTAAAGACATGATATCCTTGAAGGTATCGCTTCAAAAGATACCAAATTTGAAGCTGCTACTAAAAGATTGTAACTCATCCATGCTTTCAAGTTTTTATAACAGAATAGACGAGTTAGAAGATGTTAGTGAGTTACTTGATATTTCGATAGCTGATGAACCTTCTCTTTCTGTAAAGGAAGGGAACATAATAAAAAGTGGTTATTCAATAGAGGTTGATGAGCTAAGACAAGCAAAAATCCATGGTAGAGAGTGGATTGCTGCCTTAGAAAATCAAGAAAGAGATTTTACGGGCATTAGATCTCTAAAGGTCGGTTATAACAAAGTCTTTGGATATTATATAGAAATATCTAAAGCAAATTATTCATCTATTCCTGAAGGAAGATATATAAGAAAACAAACTTTAGCAAATGCTGAGAGATTTGTTACTCAAGAGCTTAAAGAAATGGAAGAAAAGATTCTTGGAGCTGAAGAAAAATTAACAAGTTTAGAGTACAGCATTTTCGTTGAAATAAGAGATAAAATTGAAGCGGAAATAGATAGAATGAAACACACCGCGAAAATAATAGCTGAACTTGATTGTTTATGTTCCTTAGCTAATGTAGCTATTAACAACAATTACGTAAAGCCATTGATTAATGAAGAAGATGTGATAGATATTAAAGAAGGAAGACATCCGGTTGTAGAACAGGTGATCTCTAAAGGTGAATTTATATCTAATAACACAAAACTGGATGTTAATGATGAACAACTGCTGATTATAACTGGACCTAATATGGCAGGTAAATCTACATATATGAGACAGGTAGCCTTAATTACCTTGATGGCTCAAATAGGTTCCTTTGTTCCAGCATCTTATGCCAATATTTCTGTATGTGATAAGATCTTTACGAGAATCGGAGCATCTGATGATTTAGCTGGTGGAAAGAGTACTTTTATGGTAGAGATGTGGGAAGTTGCAAATATCTTAAATAACGCTACTAGAAAAAGCTTAGTGCTATTAGATGAAGTAGGAAGAGGTACTAGTACTTATGACGGCTTAAGCATAGCTTGGTCAGTAATAGAGTACATGACAAAGGATGATAGCTTAAAATGTAAGACATTATTTGCAACTCATTATCATGAACTTACTAGATTAGAAAAAGATATAAAAGGTGTTAAGAACTTCTCAGTTGCAGTTAAAGAAGTAAATAACACAATAATATTCCTAAGGAAGATAGTTGAAGGCGGAGCCGATCAATCCTATGGTATTGAAGTTGCAAAACTTGCAGGGCTTCCAAATAGGGTTATAGATAGAGCTAAAGAGATATTATCTTCTCTTGAGGATAATAAAATTCATGATAAACTTGATGGGGTAGCTGCAAGTAATAATGATACATCTAAAGGTGATGCGTCAGAAGTAGCTGTAGATATAATTAAAGAGTCTGCAAATGCACATATTAAAACTGGTAAAGGTAAAAAGCAAAAAGAAGATTCCTTTGAACCACAGATGCAGCTGAACTTTACCGACATAGAAAAGGAAACTTTGTTAAAATCAATAGCTTCAATGGATATTATGTCTATGACACCATTAGAAACAATGAATAAATTGTATGATTTGGTGAAAAGAGCTAAGGAGCTATTATAGGTGGTGATAATTTGAAAAGAATTAATCTACTGGATACTAATACTTCAAATAAAATAGCAGCTGGAGAAGTTGTCGAAAGACCTTCTTCAGTGGTTAAAGAGCTAATAGAGAATAGTATAGATGCTAAAGCTAAGAAGATAGTCTTAGAGATAGAAAACGGCGGAGAAAGTCTTATAAAGGTTACTGATGATGGCAATGGAATACATCCAGATGATATCGAGAAAGCATTTATGCCTCATGCTACTAGCAAAATACAAACAATTGAGGATGTTTATAATATAAACACATTAGGTTTTAGAGGTGAAGCGCTTCCGAGTATTGCTTCAATATCTTATATAAACATAAAATCCAAGAGTGCTGAGTTTGATACTGGTAGGATGCTTCAAATCGAAGGTGGAAAAACAGTTATAAATGAAGAAGTGAGCATGCCAAATGGAACTCAAATCGAAGTAAAAGATTTGTTTTTCAACGTTCCTGCCAGAAAAAAGTTTTTAAAATCTCAATCTAGAGAAGCTGCTTTGATAAATGAGATAATAAGTAGAATAGCTATAGCTAACCCTGACATAGCTATTGAATATCATAACAATGGAAAAAAGGTATTTAATACATATGGAAATGGCAACATGCTAGATGCTATAAGAACGATATTTGGCAAGAATATAGTAGATAACCTCATTTATTTTGAAGGTCATACTGATACTTCTTCTGCTTATGGATATATAGGCAAAGAAGAAATAAGCAGAGGTTCTCGTAATAATCAAATTCTTTTTGTAAATAAACGTTATGTAAAAAACAGATTAGCTACTGTAGCTGTTGAAAATGCTTTTAAATCTTTCAGTACAGTAAATAAGTTTCCGTTTTTTATTCTACTTATTGATATTTATCCTGAGCTTATAGATGTTAACATTCATCCCCAAAAAGCTGAAATAAAATTTAAGGATGATAGAAGTATATATAAGATTGCTTTTGATAGTGTTCATAAAGCGTTAAAAGATGATGTTTTTGAGTCTTTTAAATTACCGGAAGAACAAGTTCATGAGGAAAAGGTAGAAAATATTCCACTAGATTTAGATTTTCATAATTTTGATAAAGTTTATCATCCATATGTAAAGCCTCAAAATGATTATATAGTTAAAGAAAATGATGATGAAGCTACTTATGAAGATAAGCAGCAAGTTGTAGACTTACCTGTTGATTTAAAACCTATTTCTTTTAATGCTGAAGAGGTAGCAGTCAACAACCAAAATGATGAGGATGATAATAGGTATTTAGAAGTAAGTAGACCTTATGTTGAAAGTAACCAGAGCGTTGAAACTGATAGCTCAGTTAAGAATACTTATAAAGTCGTAGAAGAAAAGAGTAATGCTAAAATACCTAACCTTAGAATTATAGGTCAGTTTAACAAAACATATATTATAGGTGAATACGACGATACCATGTACTTAATTGATCAGCATGCAGCACACGAAAAAATCCTTTTTGAAAAATACCTAAAGGATATAGAAAACTCTCATATACAGGTTCAAAGCTTACTGGTACCTTGTGTAATAAATTTAATAATGGACGACTATGAGATTATTCTAGAAAATAAATCAATATTTGAAAAAGCAGGTTTTCTTATCGAGGATTTTGGAGATAATAGTATATTGTTAAAGGAAGTTCCTTACTTTTTGGATAAACTTAATCCTAAAAGTCTGCTCCTAGATCTTATTGATAATTTAAAAAATCTTGGTTCAGGCAAGACTACTGAAGTTAAGTATAATAGAATTGCCACAATGGCTTGTAAAGCTGCTGTAAAAGCTCATGATTTGTTAAGTACCGAAGAGATGTATGAACTACTAAATACTCTTAGATTCATCGATGACCCGTTTCATTGCCCACATGGAAGGCCTACAATAATTAAATTAACGCTTAATGAATTAGAAAAGAAATTTAGAAGGATACAATAAAGGAATAGACTTATGGAAAAGAAGAAATTATTAGTACTCGGAGGACCTACTGCAGTTGGAAAAACTGATATATCCATAAAATTAGCTAAAGAGCTAAATGGCGAAATAATATCAGCTGATTCGATGCAAATATATAAATACATGGATATAGGTTCTGCAAAAGTTACGGAAGTTGAGATGGATGGGGTTAAACATTATATGATTGATGTTGTACATCCTAAAGATGAATTCAGTGTTTCAGACTTCAAAGATCTAGCTAAAGGCTATATCGAGGATATATACAGCAGAGGCAAATTACCTATAATTGCAGGAGGTACTGGTTTATATATAGATTCAATAATATGCAACTTAAGCTTTACTGATAGTAAGAAGGATGAAGAATATAGAGTTTATCTAGAAAGTTTAGCTGACGAACATGGAAACAAATATATTCATGAGATGCTTAAGGTTATTGATATGGAAAGTTATGAAAATATCCATTTCAATAATAGAAAAAGAGTTATAAGAGCCCTTGAGGTACATAAAACTACAGGAAAAAAGTTTAGTGAGTATAAAGAAAAAGAATCTATTTATCAATGCGATTATGATCTTTATTATTATGTTCTAACCATGGATAGAGAAAAACTTTATAACCGTATTAATAAAAGAGTAGACATTATGCTTGATAATGGCCTAATTGAAGAAGTAAAGATGTTAATGGATATGAATCTTACTCCAGAAATGCAGTCAATGAAGGGGATAGGTTATAAAGAGATTTTATACTACCTACAGGATAAAATTTCTTTGGAAAAAGCTATAGAGCTGATAAAACAAGGAAGTAGAAACTACGCAAAAAGGCAACTCACATGGTTTAGAAAAGACCCTCGAGTTGTATATTTAGATAAGGATATATTGTCAGATGGCGAAATAATAAACAAAATAGTTGATGACATAAATATTCAATAGCATTATAATAATATATAAGATTAAGAAAATTTGGAGGTTACGGTTATGAACAAGTCAACAAATAATTTACAGGACATTTTCCTAAATGGCGCAAGAAAGAATAAGATTTTAGTTATAATACATTTAGTTAACGGATTCCAATTGAAAGGTTTTGTAAAGGGTTTTGATAGCTTTACTGTTGTTCTAGATTCAGATGGAAAACAGATGCTAGTTTATAAACATGCGATAACTACAGTAACCCCAGCAAAGCCAATACTATTTAATACACCACAAGTTGATGAAAGTTTATAAGTATTAGCATAGGCAAACAAATTGTTTGCCTAATTTTTATTCATATGATAATATTAAGGTTATTGTTTTAGGATAAATTTGGAGGTTTATACATGTTTGATATTACAAAAGAATTTTTAAGAAAAAGCTATAATATTAGCGAAAATACCTTTGCTCTTTATGAAAAGGCTATTGAAGATGTACAAGAGCAATTTGATATGTATGATGAAATACGAGAGTTTAATCAATTAAAGGTTCTTAATGCACTTCAAGAAGAAAGAATAAGTGACACGCATTTTACTAACTCTTCTGGTTATGGATATGGCGATGTTGGTAGAGATGCTTTAGATAAGGTTTATGCGAGAGTTTTTAACACAGAGAGTGCGTTAGTTAGACCGCATTTTGTAAATGGAACTCATGCTATAGGAGCTGCTTTGTTTGGGAATCTTAGACCTAATGATACTTTATTTACTGTAAGTGGTAAGCCGTATGATACTTTACATAATATTATTGGAATAAGCGGAAATGAAAACATAGGTTCTTTAAAAGAATATGGTGTTAATTATAAACAAGCGGATTTGACTCCAAAAGGAAAATTCGATTTTGAAGTAATAGAAAAAGAGTTAAGAGAAGATAAAAGCATAAAAGTTGTACATATGCAAAGAAGTACAGGTTATGGATGGAGAAATTCTTTTTCTGTAGCAGAATTAGGAGAAGCCATAAAGCTTGTAAAATCAATTAGAGAAGATGTTATAGTGTTTGTGGACAACTGTTATGGAGAATTTATTGATACTATTGAACCAACAGATGTTGGCGCTGATTTAATAGCTGGTTCCTTAATTAAAAATATAGGTGGCGGGATAGCGCCTACAGGTGGATATATAGCAGGTAAGAGTGCATACGTAGAACAGGCTGCATTCAGATTGACCATCCCTGGAATAGGAGGAGAGTGCGGTTCTACTTTTGGAGTAATGAGACAGTTATTCCAAGGTTTATTTCTTGCACCTCATGTAGCTATTGAGGCTGTAAAAGGAGCGGTATTCTGTGCTAGAATCATGGAACTTGCAGATTTTGAGGTTCTACCAAAGTTTGATGAAAAAAGAAGCGATATAATTCAGGCTATTAAATTCAATAATCCTGAAAAGCTAATTAAGTTCTGTAAGGGAATCCAAAAAGGATCGCCTGTAGACTCTTTTGTTGAATGTGAACCATGGGATATGCCTGGATATAACGATCAAGTTATAATGGCTGCAGGAGCATTTATACAGGGATCATCTATTGAATTATCTGCAGATGCACCTATTAGAGAACCTTATATTGCATACTTGCAAGGTGGATTAACTTTTGATCATGCAAAAATAGGTATATTAATAGCTTTATCTAATATAGGCTAATTAAACTTAAGCAAAATAAAAAGAACGGATTGAACCGTTCTTTTTTATTATCGAAGTTTTTTATGTAAACTAATATGATCTAAATAATCCAACTAAACGTCCTAAGATAGCGCAGTCATCTACTATTATTGGATCCATTGTTTTATTTTCAGGTTGTAATCTTATGTGATCATTTTCCTTGAAGAATCTTTTTATAGTAGCTTCTGTTTCAATTAAAGCAACAACTATTTCTCCATTGTTAGCATGACTAGATTGCTCTATTATAGCAAGATCACCATCTTCTATGCCAACATCTACCATACTATTACCACTAACTCTTAGAGCAAATAGTTCATTATCATGTTTGATGTAGTCTATAGGCATAGGAAAAACATCTTCTACATTTTCAGTTGCAAGTATTGGTTCACCTGCAGTTACCTTACCAACTATAGGTATATGTATCATTTCTTTTCTAGGCGTAGATAACTCAGCTATTTCTAAAGCTCTTGGCTTAGTAGGATCTCTCTTTATTAAACCCTTTTTTTCCAATCTTTTAAGATGACCATGAACAGTTGATGTTGATTTTAATGAAACAGCTTCACATATTTCTCTTACTGAAGGTGGGTATCCTTTGTTTTCAGTATAATTTTTTAGGAATTCATATATCTCATTTTGTTTAGTATTTTCAAGCATAACTTACACCTCTCAATCTAATTAACTAAATTATATCACAGATGTTAGTAGTAATCAAACGAACGTTCTCTATTTATTGATATTATTGCTAAGGTTTGATATAATTACTTGGTATATTAACATATAATATTGACAATACATGCAAAGTAGAATAGTATACTTTAGTAGAACTATAACTTTGTGTTTTATTTTATTGAGTGAAGGTTGTAAAATCATTAGATAATTGAAGATTATTACAAATTTATATTTAAAGATAGAGTGGAGATAATCATAGATAAAAAGATATTCAATTTCTGCTATTTTAAATGAATAAGTTAATTTGTACAGTCAATAATCTATATAAGCGATATCTTTTACAATGTGAACTTAATATTATAATCTTTAGGATAGGAGAGAAGAAATGAATACAAACGGAAATCTAGCAGATGAGTTATGTGATATTTTCCCTAACAAGGTATGCGATAATTGCGGAAAATGCCTTGAAAACGAGGGGGTAGACCTAAAAGCTATTAAGATTGAAGATATAGCTAGAAATGTTGATGAGAATGATTTTGTTGAAGAAGAATTAATAGAGTTAGATGAAGACAATTATGATGATTTAGATCTAGATGGCGTTGACGATGAAAGTGATGAAGTAATCTATGAAGATGAAGAATACGAAGACGCTTGGGATCATATAGAATACATAGATGATTTACAAGATATATTAGATGACGATATAAGTATACAAAAGCTAACTGAAGAAGTTTATCCTGGTCTAATTAAAATTAAGAGAAGAGAGTAGAAGAGCGTTCATTTTGAACGCTCTATTTATATCTATTTATTTTTGAAAGTGGATTTGAATTTACAGCTTCTCTTAGACCTTCGTCATCTATATGAGTATATATCTGTGTAGTTGAAACGCTTTCGTGACCTAATATTTGTTGAAGGCTTCTTATATCAACATTGCCGTACTTATACATTAGGGTAGCAGCAGTGTGTCTAAGTTTATGAGGAGTGTATTTATCTTGTGTTAATCCGCTGTTTGTAATATGTTTTTTCACCAGGATTTCAACGGTTCTTTTATCGATTTTTTTATTTCTAGAAGAAAGAAATAAAAACTTTTTGTTTTCTGCATCGCATTTAGAAGAATCTCTTGCGGCAATATATTTTTGAATTGAATCCAGAGAAGCTTCGTTTAAATATACAGTTCTTTCTTTATTACCTTTACCTATTATGGTAAGAGTGTCATTTTTGATTTTATCTATTTGGATATTACATAATTCAGATAATCTTAATCCGCAATTTAAAAATAGTGTTAAAATACAATAATCCCTTAAATAATTTTTATTTTTCTGATCTAAGGAATTAAGCAAATTGATGCTTTGATCTAATGTAAGATATACTGGATGTCTTTTGCTTATCTTAGGTGTTTCTAATTCTACAGTAGGATCTTCAGTAAGGATTTTTGCCTTTGTAGAAATAAACTTGAAATAAGATTTTAAAGCGGCGACCTTTCTAGCTCTGGCATAAGTTCCATTGATTCTTTGTTTTTCTACAAAACTCATAAAGGCGTATAGATCAGTAAGTTTTATAGTCCTTAAGAAGTTTTCATCTATATCTGTTAAAGGAATTTCATTAAAATCAATTTCAGGATTACATAATCCTTTATATAATTTTATAAATCTAAAAAATACAGTTAAATCGAATTTATACCCAGCAATAGTTCTTTCGGATTTACCTTTTATTGTTTCTAGGTAATTTAAAAAATCTATAACTGAATTTGGCAGGTTATTATATGCTTGAATTGCTTTTATATCATATTTCATTGAAAAATCTCCTTAATCATCGGTTCTTTTTAAATTATACCATATTTTCCTTTAAAAATATAGGATAATTTCGCTAAATTAGCATTTAGCGAAATTAATTTTACGCTTTTTTAGGAGTTTTTACTGATTTTAATCATATAAATCATCATTTCTTGCTTTGATCTTTCAATTTTCTTTATAAGCTCAATGATTTTGTCTTTAAATTTATACCAATTTAAAATATGCTAAATTTGATCACTTGATTATATGATTTTTAATTTATTAGCGAGAATTTATTTTTATTCTATAAAACTACATATTTTGCCAATAAAATCTTCTTTAAAAATAACCTTGCATTTTGACGAAAATTTTCTACGGAGAATTTTTAAAATCATTACTATGTATCTTACATAATTTCTAAAAATCTTATTTTTCTACAAATTAACTATTTATTTTTGTTGAATTTTATTATAATTATTTGAAATGCTATATTAAATATTCTTATAACAATTAATATTAACTTATTATACTAATACTTAATGTTTTTTATTTATTCATATATTTAAATATATACTTAAAACCTTTATTTTTTATTCGTAAATCACATATCACTTAAAAATGTAAGATTAAGCTTAGTTGATATCATAACTTTATTTTATTACTTCTTTATTTTCTACAAATGAGAATTATTTTCTCTTTCTACTTTTATTGTTAATAACCTCCAATAAGTTCATAACATAACATATTAAACATTATGTAAAGTTGATATTAATAAAATAAGGTTAAGAAATCTAATTTGATTTCTTAACCTTATTAATTTGAATTTAAATTCTATTAAACATTAATTTGAGCTTCTACACCTAATAATTCTTTATTAGCTTCAAGCACTGGTGAAACTTCATCTCTTAAGAATTCAACCACTTGACCTGGTGCTCTACCAACAAATTTAATCGGATCTATTATGTTGTATATTTCTTCTTTGGATAATAAGAAACTATCATCAGCAACAATTCTTTCTATTAAATCATTGTTCAATCCTTCTTCTTTCACTCTTCTAGCTGCATCCATTGAATGTACTCTTATTTTCTCGTGCATTTCTTGTCTGTCTGCTCCCCTTTTTACAGCTTCCATCATTATGTTTTCTGTAGCCATAAAAGGTAATTCGTTAAACACATGTGCTGATATTACTTTATCATACACAACCATGTTTTCGGCTATATTTATATAAAGATTTAAAACTCCATCTAAAGCTAAGAAAGCTTCAGCTACAGCTATTCTCTTATTTGCAGAATCATCTAGGGTTCTTTCAAACCATTGAGTAGAAGCTGTTATAGCAGGATTTAAAGCATCTACAACTATGTATCTAGCTAAAGCGCCCATTCTTTCTGAACGCATAGGATTTCTCTTATACGCCATTGCTGAAGATCCTATTTGATTTTTTTCAAACGGCTCCTCTACTTCCTTCATACTTTGAAGAAGTCTTAAGTCATTACTGAACTTGTAAGCACTTTGAGCCACTTCAGATAATGTATTAAGTACTATAGAATCAACTTTTCTAGGATATGTCTGGCCAGTTACAGCATAACTACTAGTATACCCCATTTTTTCAGCAACCATTTTATCTAAGGTTCTTATTTTTTCTTCATCGCCATCAAACAAAGTCATAAAACTTGCTTGAGTTCCGGTAGTTCCTTTAACTCCTCTTAGCTTTAGCTTTTCGATAACAAAGTCTAAGTTTTCAAGATCGATCAGTAGATCTTGAATCCATAATGTAGCTCTCTTCCCTACTGTGGTAAGCTGAGCTGGTTGGAAATGTGTAAATCCAAGTGTAGGTAAATCTTTATATTTATTTGCAAAATTACTTAAATGATTTATAACATTTATAAGCTTCTTTTTAACTAATAATAAAGCATCTCTCATTATTATTATGTCAGTATTGTCCCCTACATAACAACTAGTTGCTCCTAGATGAATTATTCCTTTAGCACTAGGACATTGTAATCCGTACGCATATACATGACTCATAACATCATGTCTTACTTCTTTTTCTTTCTTTATTGCTTCATCATAATTTATATCGTATATATGCTCTTTGAGCTCATTAACTTGCTCTTCAGTTATATTTAATCCTAATTCCCTTTCGCTCTCCGCTAGTACTACCCAAAGCTTTCTCCAAGTAGAAAACTTCATATCGTCGGAAAATAAATACGACATCTCTTTAGATGCATATCTTGAATTTAAAGGTGTGCTATACAAATTTCTCATTTTCTTTCCTCCTGCGAATAAAATGTAAAAAAATACAGTTATCATTCGTATTATATCATATTTTTTCTTTTTTTACAGGTATATTTTATTATTTATTTTAATATATATACTATGGGAATTTAATTTGATGGGAGTTGAAAATTGTGTACAAGCTAAGTCTTATCGACAAGCTAAGTTTTTTACTAGTACTTATAGGAGCAATTAACTGGGGGTTAATAGGATTGCTTAATTTTAATCTAGTTAAGCTAATCTCTCTAGGCAACTGCTATATCGAAAGAATAATTTACATTTTAGTATTTGCTGGTGCCGTGAACCTAATAGTCGTATTATTAAGAAGTAAAACTGTTTACAAAAAAAGTTGCTGAACATAAATAAAAAAGGTTCCTTTCGGAACCTTTTTTATTATTCGTCTAATCCTTCGATTAATTTAACGATTTCTTCAGCAGCTAAAGTTTCGTCATCTCCTGAAGCTATAACTTTTATGTTAGCATCTTTAGTAACGCCTAAAGAAAGAACTCCTATTAAACTCTTAACATTAGCTTTCTTTCCATTGAATTCAATGCTAATATCAGATTTAAATGATGATGCCTTCTTTACTAATAATGTTGCTGGTCTAGCATGTAAACCAGTTGAATTTTTAACTAATACGTCTTTAGTTACCATTATATCCACCTCTTTAATTATATTTTATATCATTAACTATTACATTATAATAATTTTTGGACAAAATATCAATAAGTTTTGGACAAGTTGGTTATTTTAGTTTATTTATAAAAGATTTTAATCTTTTTACACCTTCTTCTATATTGTCTATGGAAGTGGCATAAGATAATCTAATATAGTCATCAAGTCCAAAAGCTATACCAGGAACAGTGGCTACAGCACTAGTTTCTAGCAGAAGTTCAGAAAACATTTTTGAATCTTCAATTATAGTTTCTCCAAATTTCTTTTTTAAATAATATGATATATTTACCATTACATAAAAAGCTCCGTTAGGATTAATTATTTTTACGTTTTCTACCTCATTTAGCCTATCTACCATATAATTTCTTCTTTTTTCAAATTCACATACCATATCCTCTACTAATTTCACAGGAGAATTTAATGCTTCAATGGCAGCATACTGAGCTATTGTATTTGGATTTGAGGTCATATGGCTTTGTATGCTAGACATTAGTTTTATCACGTTTTCTGGACCAGCAGCATAACCTATTCTCCATCCTGTCATAGCATATGTTTTCGAAAGTCCATTTATTACTATTGTTCTATTAAAAGCATCCTCTGATACAGCTGCAATACTAAAATGTTTTTCTCCACCATATATTAGTTTCTCATAAATTTCATCGGACACTATATAAAGATCATTTTCTTTAGCAAAATTAGCTATTACAACTAATTCTTCTTTAGAATATATAGTTCCAGTAGGATTATTCGGAGAATTTAATAACAAAGCTTTTGTTTTTGATGTTAAGCTTTGTTTTAAATTTTCTATAGTGTATTTGAAATCATTTTCCTCTTCACACTGTACATAAACAGGAACTCCATCTGCTATTTTAATAAGTTCAGGATAACTTACCCAGTAAGGTGTTGGTACTATTACCTCATCACCAGGATTTAATATAGCTAAAAATAAGTTTCCTAAGCATTGTTTAGCTCCATTAGAAATAATAACCTGTGAAGGCGAATATTCTAATCCATTGTCATCTGAAAATTTCTTACATACAGCCTTTTTTAATTCTAAAAGTCCTGATGCAGGTGTATATTTAGTGTGCCCATTTTCCATAGCACTAATTGCAGAATCAATAATATTCTTAGGAGTATTAAAATCTGGTTCTCCTGCTGCAAAACTTATTACGTTAACCCCAGTTTTCTTCATTTCATTTGCTTTTGCTGTTATTGATAATGTTATAGAAGGCGTTAAAGCTTCTATTTTTTTTGATAATGTCATGATACCCCACCTTTATAATTTATTATAAAATCTAACAATCTTATCTAAGTATTCTTTATCAATTCCATATTGTCCAATTAAGTTACTGCCATCATTAGAACATACTCCGTGACAATCACTACCACCCGCAACTAAAAGTTTATATTTTTTACAAAGATTAAAAAATTTATTTACTTGCATGCCTGAATGACTTGGGTGAAAAACCTCTACTCCATAAAGACCATAATCTTTTAATCTTTTTATTACCTTCTCCACATCTATATTTCTATAGATCTTGCCAGGATGAGCTAGAATTGGAATTCCTCCGGCTTTTCTTATCAAGCTTAAGGTTTCAGTGTAATTAAATTTATATCTTTCTACATAAGCAGGACGACCCTTAATAAGATAATTAGTAAAAGCTGCCTTATAATTATCTACATAACCTTTCTCAACTAGAATCTTAGCTATATGAGATCTTCCAGCAGTATCCCTACAACAACATTCAATGTCCTGTAAGCTAATATCTATAGAAAGCTTATTTAGTTTTAATATAATCTGTCTTATCCTGTCTAACCTTATGTGCTTAAGCTTATTCATAGCATCGTTAAGTTCTACATTATTGATATCTATAAAATAGCCTAGTATGTGTAACTCCGAATCGTTGCAGATAGTGCTTATCTCAACTCCAGGTATAATATTAACTGAAGTATCACAACCCTTTAAAGCAAATTGTGAGCATATTGAGTCATGATCCGTAATAGAAATAGTATTTATGTTCTTTTGTTCTGCGATATGTATTATTTCTGAAGGGCTTAATACCCCATCAGAGTAATTAGAATGTATATGCAAATCGGCATACTTCATCTCAGCACCTTATTTCCATTTTATATATTAAAATATATCATTATTGATTGTAAATGTAAATATGGAGCTCCATTACAAAAGGCTAATTTATGCATGTTAGAAAATCCTTCAACTATGAATTTTAGATATGAATAAATTAATAATTGGAGTTGAAACCATGTAATTCAGAACAAATAAACAGTTATTTTAATATATTGTAAAAATGTGGATATATACAAGACACATATTTTGTGATATACTAAGATAGTTACAGAAGAATGCGCCTAACGGTGCAAAACAATTTTATCCATAAATTAAGATATTATTTGGCTCTTGTGATTTTTATTGCAAGAGTCTTTTATTTTTATTTAATAAAAATTTAGGAGGAAAAATGGAAATATTAATAGTATTTTTACTAAAACTACTGGACAACACTTTGGGTACAATGAAAAACATATATCTAGCCCGTGGAAAGTTCTTCTTTTCGAGCTTACTAGCCGCGTTGTCTACAACTATATACATGATTGCTGTTGTGAGAATGGCAAAGTCAGACGGTATACTAAGCATTGTGGCTATATGTGCCGCAACATTTATCGGGACTCTAATTCCAGGGCTTGCAGTTAAAAAGTCTGAGAAAGAGAAGCTTTATATATTTGATATTACAGCAGATAACATGCACAGCGGCAAGGAGTTTGCAGATATTTTAAGAAGTGCGAATATCGCTATAAAAACCAGTGTTGTCTACGACCAGATGATGACAAAAACGCTTTCAATAAAAGCATACTGCGCCAACAAGGAAGAAAGCAAAATCGTGAATAAAATTATATCACCATCATTCAAATACAATGTTTATGCACCAATGAGTTTGGAGTAAGATCCACTTAGTGTCATTGTTTTAAATAGCTAAGATATCACCTCTTCTTATCCAATAGAACTCTTCAGAGTTCTTAACAGCTCTTTATTTATTGAAACCCTTAAACCACTTTCTGTAGAATGGAATATTATCATTTTGATTTTCCGCATAACTCCATTCTTAAGGGTTACATATTCAATTATTATCTAAGGCTTTATTACCTATACTTTCTATAAATATAAATCCTTTAATCTCTTTATCACTTAAATAACTTATTTTTATTGTTTCTACTCTTTTATTCTATAATTCCTCTTCAGAAGTAATCTTTAAAAATGAGTCTACTAACTCTTTACTACTGTTAGCTATTATATAATATATACTTTTGAAAGTTATAATGCCTAATATCATTTTTAGTCGAACTGGTACATTCTTAATAGTTCAATATATGCAATATAGAAATGTACATCCTTCACTTTTGTTGTATTTCCATATACGCAAATTCGCATTTTATGAAAGATTGCTTATGGAATCAAATCAATTGTACTGATTTTTGCGATTTACCCTATTGATTTGAGATTTACTTTTTTATATAAAGAGCTGTGAACTAATTATTTAGCTCACAGCTCTTTAGTCTTCATTTTTTAAATTACTATTTATCTATCCTTACATATACATTAACTCCATGTCAGTTTCTCTAAAGTAATATGGCTACGATACCAAGCATCATTTTCTAAAAGCTCTTCAGGAGAACCTACATTTTTAACTCTGCTATGTTCCAATATAACCACTGTATCACATGCAATTATAGAGGATAAACGATGAGATATGGACAATATCGTATGTGCCTCACTTGCCTTTTGAAGTACTGACACTATTTTCTCTTCTGTAATTGAATCAAGATTAGCTGTAATTTCATCCAGCAGAAGTACAGGTGGATTGGTTACAATAGCCCTAGCTATGGACAAAAGCTGTTTTTGACCTTGCGAAAAAAAGGTATCACTAGTTACTTTAGTATCCATTCCATTTTCCAAGGCTGACACATATTCTGCAAGACCTACAAAGTCCAAAGCTTTTTCTATTTGCTCTCTCGTAATACTTTCATCTTGAATACTTATTTGTTCTGCTACTGTCCCCTTTATTATATGAAAGCTTTGATCAACATAACCGAAAATTTTGCGTTTTTCAGAGTTTTTTATATCATAAACATCGACACCATTTATTGTAATACTTCCTTTTGTTGGTTTTAAAAGACCCATTATAAGTTTAAATAATGTGGTTTTCCCTACTCCTGTTCTTCCTACAAATGTAACCTTTTCGTTTGGTTTCAAATTAAGGTTAATATTTTGAAGAACATCACTGCCTTCTTCGTATTGAAATGTGATGTCGTTAAAGGATATTCTTACATCTTCTCGGTTTGGAATGATGTCTTCCAGCTTTAGTTCATCTTTTTTTAGGTCATCCTCTGGTTCCCCATAAAAATCATTTACTCTTTTAATACCTGATACTGCCTGCTGGATGTTTTGAAGCTCCATTCCAAGATTCTCAATTGGTGCAAACAAGTTAGATATTAATTCAATTGATGCTGCAACCATCCCCAGGGATATACCAAGAAAGTTCAGATGCTTAGATGACAGTACTACAATAAAGGCTATAACAAAAGCACGGGTAAGCTGAATCAATGGGGAATATACAGAATCATAAAAATTTACCGTCTCTACTGTTTTGTAATTATCAAGCAAATACTTCTTATAATTATCTTCCATATAACCTTCTTTGCTGTAGGATTTTATCATTTGTATATTTTTTAAGCTTTCTGAAATATGATTATTTACCCTACCGATAAGTATTCGATTTTCAATCTGTGCTTTAAGCATTCTTTTTTGAAAAAGCCGTGTAATGCCATAAATAGCTGGCAGTAATAATAAGATTGTAATTCCAAGTTTGCTGCTAAACATCCAAATTGAAATTACAATACCTATTAGCTTAAAGCAGTCAACCATCATTCCGATAATTCCACTTGTAAACAGTGAATTGATAGCATCAACATCATTTATAAACCTTGATACCACTACCCCCGAACTATTGGATGAAAAGAAATTTGCATTTATCATTTCAAGCTTTTCCATCATTTCAATTCTAATTTCCTTTGTAATCTTTTGTCCTAAAACTGTAAGAAAAGCTTCTTTAACAAAATCAAATATTCCAATAAAGACCAACACTCCGATATAAGCAAAAGCAAATGAAAATAATTTATCTGAGTCTTTGGGTACAAGGTTATGGTCAACTATATATTTTAAAATTTGAGGAGGAATTAAACTTGTAACAACAACACCGCAGACAGCAATTACTAATATTATACTTGTCCAAATATTATCTTTAATTACTTTAACTATTGACCTTTTTATTAAACTATTCTCCACTTCCATCACACCCCTCTAAACATTGGAAATTATATATTGTGGAATAATATTCAGATTTTTTCATAAGTTCATCATGTGTACCGTAATCTGCTGTCTTATCGCTTTTTAATAAAATAATATTATTTATTCTGCTAAAAATAGCTAAACGATGAGAGATTAGTATAATCAAGCTATTTCTATAATTGGTTTTTAGGTTTTCAATAATTTTTTCTTCTGTTTTCATATCAACTGCAGAAAAAGGATCATCTAATATTATAATTTTATTTTTATTTAGAAGCGCCCTTGCAAGAGCTATTCTGGCTTGCTGACCTCCGCTTAATTTTATCCCACCGTTTCCTACTAAGGTTTTTTGATCATTCGTCATTGCTTCTAAATCTGTATCAAAACAAACATCCTTTAATACAGAATTAATATCTTTATTGCTTCCTAATGTTATATTGTTGTAAATAGTATCGGAAAGCAGCTGAGGCTTATGACCCAAGTAAGAAATTATTTGGCTTCGCTCATACTCTGAGTAATCCTTAAGTTCCTTACCATCAATTTTAATGCTTCCTAAATAAGGATACAGACCTAATAGAGATATCCCAAGTGTAGATTTGCCTGAAGCAATAGAACCTGTTAAACCTATGATCTCTCCTCCCTTTCCACCGAAACTGATATGCTCAATAATTTTTTCCTTATCTTCTCCATAAGAGAAACTAAGATTATCTACTGAAAGTGAGGTGTCACCATTATTTATATTAGAAGTTTTTTCTTTAATCTTATATTCTTCCAGATACGGTTTAATTCGTTTCCACGAAACCTGTGATTTTTGCACAGAATTAAACAGCTTTGCTGCTTTACTTGCCTTTACCGCCATGGCTGTAAACATTGCAATATACGTAGAAAAAACTCCTACAGTCCAGTCTCCAATAATAACCTTCGTACCTCCAAGGTAAATTACCATAATTATTCCAATCATTGCGATAATATTATATACAGGCTGCATAGAATTTTCTAATATATTTGCTTTAATAGCCTTATTTTGCAAATCCTCTAGTTCATCATTATACCTTGCTCTGTTTTTAGCTTCCATACCTGTTACACGATAAAGAATGGAATTTTCAATTATATCATAGGTGATATCTGTAACCTCACTGCTCTGCTTACGATAATCCTTTGAGTATTTATATATAACACTTTTTAATTTTTCAGCAATTACAATAGCAACTGGAACAAAAATAATAGAAAGCAAAGTTATTTTCACATCATAAGCAAGCATTGTTACCAGGTAAGATATCATAAGAACACCAGTATCAAATACTTCAGTGGTAAACTTCCTCATACCTTCCACACATAAATCAACATCAGAAATAGCTCTTGTCATGAGGTTACCAGTATTCTCATTATCCAGCTCTGAAGTGCTTTTTTGCATTATATTATTGTATATCATAAGCCGCATAGTTGCACTTGTGCTGTTAGCAAAACGCCTTATATAAAACCGCTTAAAATAGCGTAGAAGTTGAACAGTTCCTATTATCAGTAAATAGGTAACTGCTACTGTTAGCGCATATAATAAACTTCCCCCAGTAGCAATAGCGTCTATGAGTTTTCCCTGGTATATTGGTCCTAAAACAATTGAGACATTAAAAGATATTCCGAATATTATAATGCAGACAACAACAAATTTTTCTTTTTTCCAATAGTTTATAGCTTTATCCGGATGTTTCATAGGTTCTATTTTTAATTTGGACATAGTAAATCCCCCTCTGTTTTAAGCAAACCTTTATCAGGTACAAAAGCTAAATTTTTCTCACCAATCATCTCTTTATAAATCTTATAATCACATCAGATATTATTAATATCTAAATCAACATAATAATTCTACCACCTATGTAATTTTTGGGTTTTCCCTTTGAAAAAACATCTTCTGCTGATTCCCTACAAATTTCTTTAACACTATTAGGTATAAGTCTTAAGGACAGCCAAATTAGCGCAGGAAGCACAATTGCATCATCAACAAATCCAAGTACAGGTATAAAATATGGTATGATATCTATAGGACTTAGAGCATATCCAGCAGTTATAATAACTGTCAACTTTGCATACCACGGAGTCAATTCATGCTTATATGCAAGATAAAGTATCGCTATATTAGATTTCAACTTTTTAGCCCATTGTTTTATTTTTGTTATCACTACAATCCTCCCTGAAATCTACGTCTTTTCGTCTATTTCAAAAACTTTATTGCTAAATTCAGCTAATAATGATGAACATCCATCAATTCTCTTCAATACTTCATTTTTCATTGGACATCCGAAATAATCCTTTTTTTCTATCTTTTTTAACCAAGTATTAAGTTTATCTATCTCGTGGTCATTTTCCTCTATCTCAGCAAAGGTAAAATTCTCTCTTTTAGTTTCCCGTTCAATTTCAGCTTCGAAATCATCACACTTCTCAATCAGTTCTTTATAATCCGCTTCTCTTTCCTTATTAAACTGCTCGATTAATTTTTTGTTTTTTAATTCCTCATCTATTAAAGTAATACAGCTAATACTTTGACCTCCACTAGTATTAATTTGTTCTTCAAGCCTCTTAAACTCCTCTTTGCTCTCTTTAGTTTCAGGTAATATCCAGATAGATTGAAAAACATTTAGTGCTCCAATAGATTTTAATCTTCTCCATACAGCCATTCTATTTTTTTGTGGTTCTCTTGGTATTTGATATATCAAAGTTCTCCAGTTCAATTTTCCACTTCCTTTATTATGTATATGTAATACTGGTTACATGTAATACTGGTTACATGAATAATATAGTACTGCTTACATATAATGTCAATGTTTATTGGAAAGATATTAGCCGAACAAATATTTTCTTTTAAAATTATCTTCTTCTTGACTTAAAAGAAAAAAGTACCTAGAGCTTTTTTGCTATAGGTACTTTTCTTATACTGTATAAGATTATTGAATTAGATCCTTACCTTCAACTTTTCCTTTTAGTAAATTCTTATCTTGTAACCATTTAATATTCTTATCCCAAACATTCTCATCTTGACTTAAGAACTTACCGCTTTCATTTTCCATAAGCGGAAGTAATATACTTAAACTCTTCTTTTCAACTTCTGAATCAAGTGGGAAATCTTTATTTTGAGCCTTTAAAACTAAATCTAAAGCTTTATCTGGATTGTTTTTGGTATATTCAAAACCTTTTTTCGCAGCTGCTAAGAATGCTTGTATTGCACTATTATTATTCTTAAGTCCATCTTCACTTGCAATAAATGCTAGTTCATAGCTGTTTGCTACTCCATAATCTACTGGATTGAAAGTGATAAGTTCAATACCTTCTTTTTCTAAAAGTAGCTTTTCGTGGTTTATATATCCACCTATTATTGCATCAACTCTTTTTGTTTCCATTGCAGGCATCAAATCGTAGCCAACATCTACAAAGTTTACCTTTGAAGCATCTGCCCCAGCAGCAGTAACCATTGCCTTAACTGTTTCCTTATCAATATCAAAGGATGCATATCCAACCTTTTTACCTTCTAGATCTTTTAAAGTTTTAACTCCTGAATCCTTACGTACCATAAGCTGATTTAATGGGCTTCTAACTATTGCACCAACAGACTTAACTGGAATGTTTTCGCCCCTTGCTAAGATCACTTGTTTAGGGTAGCTTATAGCTAAGTCAGCTTTATTTGCTGCCACTAATTTAATTCCATCATCTGTACCTGCAGGTGTAATTAAATTAACTTTTAATCCAGCTTCCTTAAAATAACCTTGTTCTTCTGCAGCATATAAGAATGTATGTACTGCGTTTGGATACCAATCTAAAAGAACATTAATCTCTTTTAATTCTTTAGTAGCACTTTTTTCGTCTTTATTATTGGATTTATTAGTACATGCACTTAAAAATAAACCTAACATTACTACCATAACTAATAAAATACTAATCTTTTTTAATTTCATAATTACTCTCCTTTATTACTCTTCTGTATTTTAATAAAATCTTTTCTAGCAAAAAACCTGTAGAAAATAAGGCTAATCCTAGAAATGATAAAACTAACACTCCTGCAAAAACCGAATCTGATTGCAGCATACCTGCTGTTCTCTTCACATATATACCTAAGCCTTTTTCTGCACCTAACCACTCTCCTATGGTAGCTCCTGCAACACTATAGGTAGCGGCTATCTTAAAGCTGCTTAAAAAATTAGGAAGCACAGTGTTCATATGAAGTTTAAAAAATATTTGAAACTTACTTCCACCTAGAGCTTTTAAAACATCCTCTAGATCCTTATCTACAGCATTTAGCCCATCCAACGTACTTATAACGATAGGAAAGAAGCAAAACAGTACTACTACAGCTACCTTTGACCATATGCTATATCCAAACCACATAACCATAATCGGAGATAAAGCTATTGTAGGGATTGTTTGAGAAAATACTATAATAGGATACAAGGTTTTCCCAACATTTCTCCAAAGATAAATGGAAAGAGCGCAAGAAATACCAATAATTACAGATATCATAAGCCCAAGTACCGCTTCTCCTAAGGTTATAATGGAATGTCCATATAATAGTTCCCTTTGAGTCCATAATGCTTTAAGCACCATAGATAGTCTTGGTATAATATATTTCGGCACTTTGAAGTATGGTATTAAAAACTCCCATGCTAGAAGTAGAAGTAATAAGAACATTAAAGGAAATATATAATCCTTTATCTTTTTCATCATGAATTCCCCCTATCATTCTCTTCCAACGCATCAAGAATATTTAAAATACTTCTTTTTAATTCTATAAACTCACTTGAAAGTGTAGTTTCATAGCTTCTTGGTCTATCTATATTAACCTCTATAGATTTTAAATTTTTGTATGGTACTTCAGTACAAATAAGTATCCTATCTGATAAAAGTAAAGCCTCATCTATATCATGGGTTATCATAAATACAGTATTCTTTTCCCTTTGACAAAGTTCTAAAAGCCACGTCTGCATCTTTCTTCTAGTTAATGCATCTAAAGAAGAAAAAGGCTCATCCAATAAAAGTACTGAAGGCTTATTTACTATAGCTCTTAAAAAAGAAGCTCTTTGTCTCATGCCACCAGATAATTCATAAGGGTAGTATTTTTCAGTTCCTTCAAGTCCAAAGTCTTTAAAATAAGCAGCTGCTATTTTCCTTGCTTCTTTTTTGCTGTGACCATTTAATTCAAGTCCAACTGATGTATTGTCAAGAATATTCCTCCAGGGCATTAGAGAGTCCTTTTGGGGCATGTAGCCTATTATATTTTTATTGTCGTCCTTCACCACTTCTATTGTACCTTTTTGTGGCTTAATCAAACCTAAAATCAATCTAAAGAGAGTGCTTTTCCCTGTGCCGCTTGGCGCAATAATTGTAACAAACTCATTTTTATCGATAGTAAGGGACAGATCATCAATTATCAACTTTTCTGAATCCTTATACTTAAACGATAAATTGTTAATTTCCAATACTTTCATATAAATTATCTAACTTTTTTATAGTCTCCATATCAAAATAAAATATTTTAGATATTACGAAAACTTGTACTAACCATGCCTACCAAATAGGATAACATTTTGAGAACAATTTTTCCGAAAACTTCAAAAAAACTCCTTTCAATCAGTATTTGCCATACCAACGAAAAGAGTTAATAATCTAATAATCGTAAATCCACATAACCTTAGATTTACCTGTCATATTGTCTTAAAACTTCCCTTCGCTGGCATTACCCAGTGCAGGTTCAAAGGGTCTGAAAAACTTCATCTCAGCCTTAATGGCCCCCCTAGCATTACAGATAAATTTTATAGTTTAAACCGAAAAATGTCAATAGTTTCATGATATTTATATAAATCTATATTTAAGAATATTATAAACATTAAGGATTTAATCGTATACAAAAAGGAGCTCGTACACATGAACTACTGTCATTTGTGTAAAAGCTCCTCTTAATATTATCTTGGTTGTACTATTAATTTTATTGCTGTTCTTTCTTCACCATCAATCATTATATCAGTGAAAGCTGGTACACACACTATATCTTTTCCACTAGGAGCAACGAAGCCTCTAGCAATTGCAATAGCCTTAACAGCTTGATTTATAGCTCCCGCACCTACTGCTTGTATTTCTACGATATTTTTTTCTTTTATTATAGCAGCTAATGCTCCTGCCACAGAGTTAGGATTAGATTTTGTTGATACTTTTAATACTTCCATTATTATATGACCTCCTAGAAATTTCGATATCGTTTACATAAAGTATAATAATTACCTACTTTATCTATATTCTATATAAACTCTGAAAAACCTCTTTTTTTAAATTTATTTTTTTAAAAATTTTATAAAATTTTTACAAATAATAAACAAGTCACTAAAAAGCATGAAAAATCACTGAAGCGACTTTCTTCAGTGATTTTTTACGCATATGACTTTCTGAATGTATATTAGGAAACTTACAGGCGAATAGGTTTTATTTTTTACTTTATAGCTACAAAAAATTCTAAAATATTGAAATATCTAGGTTTAATTAACTCAAAAATTTTATAATTTCATATACAGTAAAAAAATACATTTTGTTTTCACAAAATGTATTTTATAATTACTTGGCATAGTCAACTGCACGGGTTTCTCTAATAACATTTATTTTAATTTGTCCTGGATATTCTAATTGTTCTTCTATGTTCTTTACAATATTCCTTGCCATTTCAATGGCCCCTGCATCATCAACTTGATCTGGTTTAACCATAATTCTAATCTCTCTTCCAGCTTGAATGGCATATGACTTTTCTACACCTTCGTATGAATTTGCAATTTCTTCGAGCTTTTCTAATCTCTTAATATAAGCTTCTAAGGTTTCTCTTCTTGCGCCTGGTCTTGCTGCCGAAATTGCATCAGCTGCTTGAACTAGTACTGCTTCAAGAGATAGCATTTCTACATCACCATGATGAGCTGCTATAGCATTAACTACTATTGGTGATTCATGATATCTTTTAGCTAAATCTCCACCTATTAAGGCATGAGGTCCTTCATACTCTTGATCTACAGCTTTACCAATATCATGTAACAAACCAGCTCTTCTTGCGAGTGTAACATCTAAACCAAGTTCAGATGCCATAAGTCCTGCTAAGTATGAAACCTCAATAGAGTGTTTTAGAACATTTTGACCATAACTAGTTCTATACTTTAATCTACCTAGAAGTCTAATTAATTCAGGGTGTAGTCCGTGTACTCCGGTTTCGAAGGTAGCTTGTTCTCCTTCTTCCTTAATATCATTTTCCACATCCTTAGTTGCTCGTTCTACCATTTCTTCTATTCTAGCTGGGTGAATTCTACCATCTACAATTAATTTTTCTAGAGCGATACGCGCTACTTCTCTACGAATTGGATCAAAACTTGATAGTATTACTGCTTCTGGAGTATCATCAATAATCAAATCAACTCCTGTTAGTGTTTCTAAAGTCCTAATGTTTCTACCTTCTCTACCTATAATTCTGCCCTTCATTTCGTCATTAGGTAAAGCCACAACGTGTACAGTAGATTCTGAAACATGATCAGCGGCACATCTTTGAATAGCAGTAGTGATTATTTCTCTTGCTTTCTTATCCGCTTCTTCTTTTGCTTTAGTTTCAACTTCTTTAATCATTATAGCAGCATCATGTTTTATTTCCTTACTTATTTCGTCAAGAAGAATTTGCCTTGCTTCTTCACTAGATAGACTTGATATTCTTTCTAGCTCTTCGCGCTGCTTTGTGTATAATTCCTGTACACTATCCTCTAATTGTTGAACCTCTTGTATCTTTTTGTTGAGGCCCTCATCCTTTTTTTCTAAAGCATCACTTTTTTTGTCTAGAGATTCTTCTCTTTGTATTAATCTTCTCTCTAAACGTTGAATTTCATTTCTTCTTTCACGGGATTCTCTTTCAACATCACTTCTTAACTTATGAACTTCTTCCTTAGCTTCCAAAATTGATTCTTTTTTCAGTGCTTCTGCTTCTCTTTTTGCGTTATCCAAATTAGTTTCAGCTTCCTGTTCTAAGCTGGACATTCTACGTTTAAAAGTATTTTGAATTACTGAATACTCGATAATTCCTAGCACTATCAAAACTATTACACAAACTATAATTTCAATAATGTATCTTCCCATTATTAACACCTCCTTCGCACTATTTTAGCAATATATATTATAAGTAAATATGAAGGCGTAGTAAGGTGCATATTAAATTCTCACTGTAATTAAATGAATATGATAAACCAGTATTTGTTATTATTTTATATTAATTTTAAAATTATGTCAAGTTGATAGGTAAAAGCTTGTTAAAAACAATTTAATATCTTTATATATATTATTATTATCAATTGTTTGTAATTTATAACAAAAAAATAAATCGCATATGCGATTTATTTTTCTTCACCAGCTGACTTACCTTGTTTACCTTCTGCTTTAGTTGTAGCTACTTCTGCTTTAGCAGGTGTATTTGCTACAGTAAGTGGCAAACCATATTTTGATCTTATTTTATTTTCTATTTCAAATGCTATTTCAGGATTTTCTTTAAGGAATTGTTTTGCATTTTCTCTTCCTTGTCCTAATCTCACATCACCATATGAGAACCAAGCACCACTTTTTTGTATAATCTCATCTTTTACACCAACGTCAACTAAATTACCTGTCTTTGATATTCCTTCTGCATACATAATATCAAATTCAGCTTGTTTGAAAGGAGGTGCAACCTTATTCTTAACTATCTTGATTCTAGTTCTATTTCCAACAATACTTTCGCCTTGTTTTATTGAATCAATTCTTCTTATGTCCATTCTAACTGAAGCATAGAACTTTAATGCTCTACCACCTGTTGTTGTTTCTGGACTACCAAACATAACTCCAACTTTTTCTCTTAACTGATTAATAAATACAGCTACACACTTAGACTTATTTATAGTACCAGCCAATTTTCTTAAAGCTTGAGACATAAGTCTTGCTTGTAGACCAACGTGAGAATCACCCATTTCACCTTCAATTTCAGCTCTAGGAACTAGTGCTGCAACAGAGTCGATAACTATAACATCTATAGCACCAGATCTAACTAAGGCTTCTGTGATTTCTAATGCTTGCTCCCCTGTATCTGGTTGAGAAACAACAAGATTATCTATATCTACACCTAGAACTTTAGCATAGCTAGGATCTAGAGCGTGTTCTGCATCTATGTATGCAACTGCTCCACCAGCCTTTTGAGCTTCAGCTGCTATATTTAAAGCAACAGTTGTTTTACCTGAACTTTCAGGTCCATATATTTCTATTATTCTTCCTTTAGGAACTCCGCCAATTCCTAAGGCTATATCTAAGTCTAAACAACCTGTTGATATAACATCAAAATTTAATGTACTATGTTCACCTAATTTCATTATTGAGCCTTTTCCAAATTGTTTTTCTATTTGGCCCATAGCAGATTCTATAGCTTTAAGCTTTTCCATATCAATACCCATTGATAAACACATCCTCTCTCTATCGAACGTTTGTTCTATTTATATTATAAGGTACTTTAATATATAAGTCAACACTAATGTACACTTAAATTTAAAGTAATGCCTAGTAATTTTTTCTTTTAAAGGTTATAAAGATATCTTATTTTATATAATTCTACTATTGGGTTCCTGTATAGAAATTTAATTTATACCTTTTCTAAAATCATGTACTTATGATTTTTAGCATGTATAAATTAATAGTTGAGCTAGGAACCCTATATATGGATGTACACTTTAATTACAAAATTTATATTTTCAAATCTACCTCTCATTAGTCATCGGCATTTTCAAAATAAATCTCGGATTTAAGCGTTTTATTTTTAATTCCTAATGTAAGAAAGTAGTGCGATTTGAATTAACAGGATAGAAAAAATTTAAATTAACCGCATAACAGATGTACCACTTCAAGCCATAAACATCTTCTCATCATCATTTGACTAGATAATTTGAAAATATGCATTTAGTTATGAAGTGGTACATTTATTAAAATAAGTATACATCAAATAAAATCAACATTAGTTAATTTAACTACCATACTATCAATCATACAGTCTTTAAAATTATCGACTATTTTTATGATTATTAAACCTATTTATCTGTATTTATTGCAGCTTTATTTTTTACAAAATAGTCCACTCCAGATAAAATAGTCACTATTACAGCTATATATAACGCAATAGTTGGTACTATATCAAAGAAATTGTTCATCCAACTATGTTTATATACTAATTCTGTTAAATACTTAGAAGAACCTATATTAACCTTTAATAACAATAAAATTATAGCAACAATTTGAATTACAGTTTTTATCTTTCCCCACCAACTAGCTGCAATAACAGTACCGTCAGAAGCTGCTATAGTTCGAAGTCCAGATACTGCAAACTCTCTAGCAATAATTATAACAGCAGCCCAGCTTGGTATTACATGAAGTTCAACTAATGAAATAAGTGCAGATGTAACTAATAACTTATCTGCTAGTGGATCCATAAGTTTTCCAAAACGAGTTATTTGATTTCTACTTCTAGCTATGTATCCATCAAGTTTATCAGTTAGTGAAGCTAATATGAAAATAAAAGTAGCTATAAAAGTACTATATGTTAAATCTCTAAAGGCTATAAATACTAAAAAGAACGGAACTAAAAATATTCTGATCAAAGTTAGTTTATTAGCAAGATTCATTACAAACAACTCCCAACAAGTCATATTCAGCGGAATCAGTAATTTTAACTTTTATTATATCACCAATAGTTAATTTATCATTAGTATGATTAACAATTATAGTACCATCAATTTCAGGAGACATTTCATAAGATCTTCCAATATAATTCTCTCCATCATGTTCTTCAATAAGAACATCATAGACATTGCCAATCTTAGCTTTATTAGTAGCCTCTGAAACATCCATTTGAGTTAGCATTAATAACTCTTCTCTTTTTTCTTTTACCTCTTCGTCAACATGGTTTGGCATTGAAAATGCAGGTGTTCCTTCTTCTTTTGAGTATTTAAACACACCAACCTTATCTAGTTTATAATCTTTCAAAAAGTTTTTAAGCTCGCCGAAATCTTCATCAGTCTCTCCTGGGAATCCTACAATTAATGAAGTTCTTAAAGTTATATCTTTAACTTTTTCTCTTAGAAGTTCTATCTTGTTAATGATAGCTTCTTTAGTTGTCTTTCTACCCATAGCTTTTAAAATATTATCACTTATATGCTGTATAGGCAAATCTATATATTTACAAACCTTAGGATTTGAAGCAATTTCATCTATTAATTCATCATATATTTCTTCAGGATAGCAGTATAAAAGTCTTATCCACTCAATACCTTCTATCTTACTTAATTCATTTAATAATACATGAAGTCTATTCTCTTCATATAAATCTATTCCATATCTTGTAGTATCTTGACCTATTAGTATAAGTTCTTTAACTCCAGCTGACGCTAATTTCTTTGCTTCTTCAAGTACACTTTCTAAAGCTCTGCTTCTATATTTACCTCTTATCTTTGGTATGATACAGTATGTGCAGAAATTATCACATCCTTCTGATATTCTTATATAAGCTGTTGCTTTATCAGTTGTAATAACTCTTTCACCTTCATTTATATTTGTATTACTGTATTCAAGCTTAGTTATCTTTCCTTCTTCTTTTTCTATAAAAGCTCTTATAAACTCATCGATTTTATTATAATCATTAACTCCAAGCATTATATCAATTTCAGGCATTAGCTCTGTTAGTTCACTTCCATATCTTTGAGTTAAACATCCTGTGGCGATAAGCAACCTACAGTTATATTTGTTTTTATATTCTGCCATCTCTAATATTGTATCTATAGATTCTTGTTTAGCCTTTTCTATAAAGCCACAAGTATTAACAATAATTATATCTGCAGATTTAGGGTCATTAGTTAATTCGTAACCAGACTTTAGCTTACCCAGCATAATTTCAGAATCAACCCTATTTTTGTCGCATCCTAGGCTTATCAAGCCCACCTTATATTTCGTCAACTTAATTCCTCCTGTGTTCAATACAATATATAATACAAATTAATTTTAAAACTGTTTCAACATTAAAACAAGTATTTTTTCTACATATTCTCAAGTTCTTCCTTTGATATTAGAACTTGTCTAGGCTTACTGCCATCTTTTGGGGAGATAATATTATTTTCCTCTAACTGTTCCATTATCCTGGCTGCTCTATTAAACCCAACTCTAAGCTTCCTTTGAAGAAAGGAAGTAGATGCCTGACCAGTTTCAACTACTATTCTTATAGCTTCATCCAAAAGTTCGTCTCCATCCTCAGGATTTGATGTACTTGATGAAGTAACTTCACTATTAATATGCTCTATTATTTCTGTTTCATAGGAAGTTTCTTCTGATGAACCTTTTATGAAGTTAATTACTTGCTCAACTTCCTCTTCTGATATAAATGCTCCCTGAATTCTTACTGGTTTTGATGCTCCAACAGGATAGAATAACATATCCCCCTTACCTAGAAGCTTTTCTGCACCGGATGAATCTAGTATAGTTCTTGAATCTATCTGGCTAGAAACTGCAAAAGATATTCTAGATGGTATATTAGCTTTTATAACACCGGTTATAACATCAACTGAAGGTCTTTGAGTTGCAATAACAAGATGCATACCAGCAGCTCTAGCCATCTGTGCTAATCTAGCTATATAATCTTCTACATCATTAGGGCAAGCCATCATTAAATCTGCAAGCTCATCTACTATTATAACAATCCAAGGTAATTTTTCTGTGATAATACCTTTATCAAAAAGATTATTATATGATTCTATATTTCTAACACCGCTATCTGCAAACAATTTATATCTTCTTGTCATTTCATTAACAGCCCAATTAAGAGCCGCAGCTGCCTTTTTAGGATCAGTTACTACTGGAATTAGAAGCTGAGGTATTCCGTTATATACATTAAGTTCAACTACCTTAGGGTCTACCATCAAAAGCTTAACCTCAGCAGGAGAATATTTATATAATATACTAATAATTAGAGTATTAATACATACACTTTTACCCGATCCAGTAGCACCTGCTATTAATAAATGAGGCATCTTACTTAAATCTGTAACAATAGCTTTTCCCGCTATATCCTTACCTAGAGCAAAAGCAAGATTGGTTTTAGTATTAATAAATTCTTCAGACTCTAATACTTCTCTAAGCATGACTGGTGTCAATTCTTTGTTAGGAACTTCTATCCCTACAGCTGCTTTACCTGGGATAGGGGCTTCTATTCTTACACCATTAGCAGCTAGCCCTAAAGCTATATCATCTGATAAATTAACTATTTTGCTTACTTTTACCCCTGCACTTGGCTGAAGCTCAAATCTAGTAACAGATGGCCCTTTAGTTACTTGTACAATTTTAGCATCAACTCCAAAACTATTAAGGGTTTCTTCAAGTTTAGTTGCATTTAAAAGTAAATCCTTCTTATCTTCCTTTTTAAGCTTTAAAGCTGAATTTACATTTAGAAGTTCAGTGGAAGGAATTTTATACTCTTTATCATCTGTTGAAAGCAATCTTTCTGTTAATTCCTTATTCACTACTTCCTTAACTTCGTTGTCTAATCCTTTTTTCTTATCTGAGGTATTGGTAGTGCTTGGAGTAGATATATTATTATCTGTTATTTCCACCTTTGTTGGAGCACTCTCAGACATTACTTCTTCATGAATTGACGCATTCTTCATAAAATCCAGTATTTTAATTTTATTATTTATTCCATTGATAAACTCATTTTGATCCGGATTCTTTTCCTCTATAACTAGGAAATCATCTTTTTTCTCTACCTGTTTAGGTTTCTCACTATTCTTTACATTCTTCTTCTGTAGAAAGCCTAAATCTATATTTATTGACTCTAACGAGAAATCAAATCCAATTATAAATACTATAACATAGATAGCTATATTTACAATGAAAGTACCAACGCTCCCAATTAACTTATATATAGGTAAAGTTATAGTAAATCCAATAATTCCGCTATGAAAATAATTTTGAGAATATATAATTGCTTTTAATGAATTTAAAAAACTAGTCTTGTCATAATAGCTTTCTATAGACATTACTTGTATAAATACTAGAGAATTTATTATTGCTATTGTTAAAGCTATAAAACTTTTAGATAACTTTATAACTCCTTTTGAGCTAATATATATTATTGATAAATATATCATATATATTGGCAATATATATGTTCCTACTCCTATTGATGATATAAAGAAACGTTTTGAAAAAAACGAAAGATATCCAGCTGCATTTGTATATATGCTTATAGCTAAAACTAGGCTCACTGCTAGTAATATTATTCCTGTTATATCAGTATTTTTTTTCTTTTGATTTTTTTTGCTTGTAGATTTTTTCTTAGCCATTCTTTTCACCTCCCTTTACTACTTCTACAAATAGGTTTAATTTCCTCTTCTTATTTACTCTTTATCTTAATAGCTTTTGTTATATCATAAATATAATTATCTATACTTTTTATTATTGCGAATTAGTAAAGAGTAAATAAACCATAGGTTTTCCCTATGGTTTATTTACACTATCTATCATTGAATTCAGTTTAGCAAGTGCTTCTTTAATTCCACCAACTTCATCTATGAGTCCATAATCTACAGCTTCTTTTCCTACTAAAATAGTTCCCATATCATTTAATAGCTCATCAGTTTGAAGCATTAACGTTTTTAGGGTTTCCTTATTTATTTTAGAAGTTCTAACTATAAATTCATTTATGCGTTCCTGCATTTTATTAAAATATTTAAAAGTTTGAGGAACCCCCAGTACCAATCCGTTCATTCTTATTGGATGCAATATCATAGTAGCAGAAGGGGATATAAACGAATAGTCAGATGCAGTAGCTAAAGGAACTCCTATAGAGTGTCCTCCACCTATTACTAACGAAACTGTAGGCTTACTTAAACTTCTTATCATCTCTGAAATGGCGAGTCCTGCTTCTACGTCACCACCAACAGTGTTTAAAATAGTTAATATACCTTCTACCTTTTCATTTTGTTCCATTTCTATCAGTTGAGGTATTACATGCTCATACTTTGTGGTTTTAGTTTGTGGTGGCAAAACACCATGACCTTCAATCTGACCAATTATAGATAATATATGAATTCTTTGTTGTGTTTCTTGAGCAGAATTTAAATTTCCAAGTTCTTTTATTGCTTCAATTTTATCATCTTGTTTTGTTTCATCTTTTTTTAGTTCATCGTTCATAATCATTCCTCCTGTACTTTACTATTTTGTACAAGAGAACACTCTATTATTCAAGCTATTACATAAAAGCTTTATGAAGTACATTAATTGCTTTTTCTACATCGAAGGAATGTATTAAGCACCATATTGTAGTATGAGAATCAGCTGTCTGGAGAACCTCAATATTATTATCATCCAAAGTTCTTATTATTTTGGCCATTACTCCAGGAATACCTTTCATTCTTGAACCAATTAAAGAAACCTTACTGCAGTCTTTAACTAAGCTGTATATAATATTTTCATCTTTTAACACTGATTCTAATTTCAACAAGTCTTCTGAATCAATCGTAAATATTTTTTCTTTTGGAAATATATTAATTAAATCTAAGCTTATTTTATTTTCAGCTAAAGTATCTAATACTTTTCTATATTCAATTTTATCTTTATTTTCTAAATCAGTTACAGTTACTTGAATTCTTCCTGACATATGAGTTATACCAGTTAAGATACGTGGATCACTGCTATCACCAACATTGTCTATAACCGTCCCTTTACTTTTAGACATTGTATTTCTTATTACAAGAGGTATATTTCCTCTCATAGCAATCTCTACAGCTCTAGGATGAATAACTTTAGCACCTTGATCAGCAAACTGAAACACTTCATTATAACTTATTTTATCTATCAAATTCGCATCTTCTACTATTCTTGGATCTGCTGTCATTATCCCATCTACATCAGTAAATATTTCAATTTGCTCACTTTTTAAAGCTACACCTAATATTGATGCTGTAGTATCACTACCGCCTCTTCCGAGTGTTGTAAAATTACCTTCTGCATCAGTACCTTGAAATCCACATATTACTGGTACTATTCCTTCGTTCAATAAGTGTATTATTCTCTTTGTATCTACGTCTAATAAGCGCGCATTGGAAAAATCACTATTAGTTATTATACCAGCTTGTCCTCCAGTCAAAGGCATGGCTTTAATATTGTTCATGTATAGTTCTTGACAAAGAACTGTAGAACTAATTATTTCACCACAGCACATTAAAAGATCAGTTGCATGCTTGTTTGATTTTTTAAAATCACTATTAAGAAGTGAAAGAAGTGTATCTGTTGCATACGGTTCTCCCTTTCTTCCCATAGCAGAAACTACAACTACTGGTGAATAACCATTGTTTATTGCTTCTTTAACTTTTTCAATTACCTGTTCTCTTCTCTCAGATGTAGATACTGAAGTTCCACCAAACTTTTGTATGATGATTTTCAAAATATCACTCCTTTGTTAAAGCTTTGTTCTTTTAATCATTTCCTCTTCGACGTCAAGTATTATTGTTTTTGCACCTATTTTTTTTACGTAATCCCAAGAAATCTCTAGGAATTCGTCTCCTCCAAATAGGCTAAACTTTGACATATTGACATTTATGATGAGAAACTTAAGTTTCCCCTCGTCATCTATAACTATATCATTGCTTGATAAAGAATTATACTTTTCGCCATCATTTACGTTTATGATCTCATAACGTTCCATTTCAGATAAATATTTTACATTGTCACTCATTGTAATACACCTCCTTAACATCAAAGTATGATACCAAGGAGGATTTTATGCTTATATATTTCCTTCACTGTTAGTGTATGCAACTATATCTTTTTGTGCTAGTGTGGACAAAGTATCTAAATTAATTTCTTTTCCAACAAATGCACCATTTATAATTCCTGGTTTAAAGCATTGTTCGAGCATAGTGTGAACTGTATCGAAATTAATTCTGTCTATTTTACTTATTATATCTTCTGGTTTATTTATTTTATTCAAGAATAGAACAGATTTACCATTGCTAAACATTCTACTACTAGTACTTTCTAGTCCTAAAACATAACCTGCTTTAATTTTTTCTTTGTTTATATTTAGTTGTTCTTTAGTGATTCCTTTAGAAATAAAAAGCTCTAATTCCTCATTTATGGCAAGCAGTGTTTGTTCTGCATATGCAGGATTAAGTCCTACATAAATATTTAACATTCCAGTATTTTTATAAGAAAGAGGATATGAATAAACTGAATAACATACACCCATTTCTTCACGAACTTTTTGGAACAACAGTGAGGATGCACCTCCACCTAAAATATTATTTAGAACTATTAAATTATATCCGTTATCGTCTCCAATTGGAACTCCTTTAAGTCCTAAATTTATATGAAGTTGTTCTATATCCTTATCAGAGCTTAAGAAATTATTTTTAAGCTCAGGAGTTGAATAATCTGTTATTATCTCTCTTTCAGATTTCCAACCTCCAAAATAATTCTCTACAAGTTTTATAAGTTCTTTGTATTCAAACTTACCACAGATAGATAAAACTGAATTTTTAGGTGTATAGTGAGATTCAACATAGTTAGTTATAATTTCTCTATTAAATGACCTTACAGTTTCAGGAGTTCCGAGGATTGGATATGCTAAAGAATCATCTTCAAAGGCTGCTTTTGCATGTATATCAGATAATACATCCTCTGGAGTATCTTCACCCATATTTATCTCTTCCACAACTACACCTTGTTCCTTTTGTATGTCTTCCTCAGTAAAATTAGAATTAAACATCATATCAGACAATACATCTAAGCATAAACCAGCATGAGTCGAAAGGGCTTTGAAGTAATAACAGGTAGATTCTTTACTTGTATAAGCATTTATTTGTCCACCCACATTTTCAATATCTTCAGCTATTTGTTTAGCATTTCTATTTTTTGTACCTTTAAACATCATGTGTTCTATAAAGTGAGAGATACCATTATTATGTAAGTCTTCATTTCTTGACCCATTCTCTACATGTAATCCTATGCTTATAGAGTCAACATGATCTATATATTCAGTAACAACTCTTAAACCATTTGGTAGTGTGTATAGATTATACATAAAAATACCTCCTTAAAAAATAAAAAGGCAATTTTTAAGTTGCCCTTTCATCGTTATTCTTTTGATTTATCTTCTTTTGATTTGTCTTCCTGTGTTTCAGCAATTGCATCTTTTCTAGATAGGTTAATTCTACCTTGGTTATCTATGTCAGTAACCTTTACAAGTATTTCATCACCTACAGATACAATATCTTCAACTTTATTTACTCTAGTTACATCAAGTTTAGATATATGAACTAAACCTTCTTTGTTTGGTAGTATTTCAACAAACGCACCAAATTGAGCAATCTTGACTACTTTACCTAAGTATATTTCTCCTGCTTTTACTTCACGAGTAAGTCCATCTATTATCTTTAAGGCTTCATTAACTCCTGCATGGTCTGAAGAGGAAACAAATATCTTTCCATCATCCTTAATGTCAATCTTAACACCAGTATCAGCTATAATCTTATTGATTATCTTTCCACCAGCACCGATTACATCCCTTATCTTATCAGGATCAATTTGTATTGTTGAAGTCTTAGGCGCATATAATGAAACTTCTTTTCTAGCAGCTGGTATACATTCTTTAATCTTATCAAGTATGCCAAGTCTTGCTTTTCTTGCATCATATATAGCCGTTCTTATACAATACTCTGATAATCCAGCTATCTTTGTATCAACTTGTATAGAAGTTATTCCTTTTTCTGTACCTGCTACCTTAAAGTCCATATCTCCAAAGAAGTCTTCTATTCCTTGTATATCAGTTAGAACTTCTTCTTCTGATAAATCTTCGGAAGTTATTAACCCCATTGCTATACCAGCAGCTGGTCTTTTAATTGGAACTCCTGCATCTAATAATGCTAAAGTAGATCCACAAACTGATGCTTGTGATGTAGAACCATTTGAGCTTAATACTTCAGATACAAGTCTTATAGTGTATGGGAATTCTTCTTCCGATGGTATAAGTGGTTCTAGAGCTCTTTCAGCTAATGCACCATGACCAATTTCTCTTCTACCTGGTCCTCTTAAAGGTCTAACTTCACCAACACTGTATGATGGGAAGTTGTAGTGATGCATGTATCTCTTAGATACTTCTTCGCCAATTCCATCTAGAATTTGAACATCTCCTATAGCACCTAAAGTTGCTACAGTCATAACTTGTGTAAGTCCTCTTGTAAATATACCTGTTCCATGAGTTCTTGGTAAAACTCCTACTTCACAGCTTATTGGTCTAACCTGATCAAAAGCTCTTCCATCAGGACGTCTTCTTTCATGTAGAAGCATATCTCTTACGATTTCTTTTTGAATTCTGTATACAACGTCATTAACATCTGACATGTTATCTGGATATATATCAGCAAAGTGTTGTACTACACTCTTCTTAACTTCATCCATTTCTTCATTTCTTTCATTCTTGTCGATAATATACATAGCTTTTTTTATAGTTTCAAAGGAATATTCGCGAACAGTTTTTTCAAGTTCTGCATCAACCTTGTATATTAAAGGTTCCTTTTTCTCTTTTCCAAAAGCTTTCATTGCTTCTTCTTGGAAAGCAACTATATCTTTACATGCTTCAAATCCAAAAGTAATAGCGTTTATCATAGTTTCTTCTGGTATCTCGTGACCACCAGCTTCAATCATCATAACTCTATCTTTTGTAGCACATACTGTTAAAGCAAGTATCATTTCTTCTCTTTGCTTTGATGTTGGATTTAATATAAATTCATCACCGATTAAACCTACTTGTACTGCGGCTACTGGAGTGGTGAATGGGATACTTGATAGACAAAGAGCAGTTGATGCTGCATTTATCGCAAGAATTTCTGGAAGGTTATCATTTTCTACAGAAACTACTGTACAAACTACTTGTACGTCATTCCTATATCCTTTAGGGAAAAGTGGTCTAAGCGGTCTGTCGACAGCTCTTCCATTTAGAATTGCTTTTTCTGAAGGTCTACCCTCTCTCTTGATAAATCCTCCAGGTATTTTTCCTACTGCATATAATCTTTCTTCATATTCAACACTTAAAGGAAAGAAATCAATCCCCTCTCTTGGTGATTCTGAAGCATTAGCGTTTGTTAATATTACTGTATCACCATAGCTCATTAAGATAGCAGTATCTGAAAGCATTCCTAACTTTCCAAATTCTACTTTCATTTTTCTACCAGCTACGGTGGTTTCATGAAAATGATTCATGTGTTATTACCTCCTTTCGGTTACTTATGTAAAACTTTACTTTAGTTGATAAAATAATAGAGCGGTATAACCGCTCTTTTCAGATTAACCTCTTATACCTAATTGTCCTATTATTGCTCTATATCTTTCGATATCTTGAGAAGATAGGTAGTTTAAAAGACCTCTTCTTTGTCCAACCATCATTAGAAGACCTCTTCTTGAATGGTGATCTTTCTTATGAACCTTTAAATGTTCAGTAAGATAGTTGATTCTTTCAGTAAGTAGTGCTATTTGCACTTCTGGTGAACCAGTATCTCCTTCATGTCTTGCGTACTTAACTATAATTTCTTGTTTTCTTGCCTTATCCATGTGTAAACACCTCCAAAATTATCCCCTAGTTCCATGAAAAAAGATGGCAAACCTTTTATCTTAGGATTAGGTTCTCAAAGGTATTATAGCAGAACTGATTTTTATTGTAAATGAATTTTTTTACAATCCACTTAGGTTTTTTCTTGATTCAGCAAAAGCTTTGTCACTAATTAGTTGCTGCTGTAACTCCTTTAGGCTATTAAACTTTTCTTCATTTCTTATTCTTTCAAGAAAATAAACTTTTAATTCATCGCCATAAATATTTTTATTAAAATTTAATATATATGTCTCTATGGTTATATTCTTACCATTTACAGTAGGATTATAACCAATAGAGGTTATACTTTTATATAACTTACTCTTATAAACTGTATTTGTATAATAAACTCCAATCTTAGGAAGAACTGAGCTAGATTCAACCTCAGTATTTGCAGTAGGAAATCCTAAAGTTCTTCCAAGCTGCTTTCCTTTCACAACTGTACCTCTAAGAATATATGGTCTAGTAAGTAGTGCATTAGCACCATCCAAATCCCCATCAATTAGAAGATTTCTTATCTTTGTGCTGCTTATTATATTTTCTTCATTCATCAAAGCACCCATAATATGCAGTTCAAATCCATACTTTTCACTTAGAGTTTTTAGAAGATTTATATCACCTTTATTTTTATAGCCAAACCTATAATTAAACCCAACTATTATGCCTTTAGCATTGTATTTATTTAAGAGCATTTCTATAAATGCTTCAGGTTCAATCTTCATAAAGTCTTCATTAAAATTTATGAGACAAGCAATATCAATACCTAGTTCTTCAAGAATCTCAAGTTTTGTTTTATTATCAAGTAGCAATTTAGGAGCTCTATCTTTATTTACTACTGTTAGTGGATGGTTTTTAAAAGTAAAAACCATACTAGAACAGCTATTTTTCTTAGCTAATTCCAAAGTTTTATTTATTAAACTCAAATGTCCTAAATGCAAGCCATCGAAACTACCTAGAGCTATAAAAGAACTTTTTTGTAAAGAGATTTTGCTATTTTCATCAATAATTATCATCTTTGTACCTCTAATCTAATAATAATTTTTCCAACTTAAAGCCATCCCTATTCATCTTACCAAGTCCAATTAAAGATCCTTTGTTATCATACACTTTATAAAGCTTTTGAAAATCAAGTTCATCTCTAATCATTGTTCTATCACTTACTCTTACACCATTAATTAACAACTTAGAGAATTTTTCGTTTACGTTAATACTATCATAAAATTTTAATGCATCTTCAATTGATATAATAAATTCACTTATATTAGATTCATTTAAATCTTCTAACTTAACGCTATTTCCTAAAGTGAAAAATCCATTTCTAGTTCTACACAAAGCAGTCATAGTTGCACCTACATTTAATTCATTTCCTATATCAAAACATAGGCTTCTGATATATGTTCCTTTGGAGCAAGTGACATCCATAGTGACAAAAGGTAGAGCTATCTCTATATTATCTATAGAATATATGTTAACCTTTCTTGCCTCTCTTTCTATCTCTTTTCCTTGCCTCGCAAGCTCATACAATCTCTTTCCATTAACCTTAAGTGCAGAATACATAGGAGGAACCTGATCTATTAAACCAATAAATTTAGATATTACATTTAAAACATCCTCATTCTTTATATGGTCTGTCTCTGAAGTCTTAATAACAGTTCCTTCTAAGTCATATGTATCAGTTACTAATCCTAACTGAAAACTAACTTTGTATGATTTTTGATTTTCCATTATATAATCAATTATTTTAGTTGCTTTTCCCATACAAACAGGAAGAACCCCTGAAGCTTCAGGATCAAGGGTTCCTGTATGTCCAACTTTTTTTTCCTTAGTTAAAAACCTAACTTTTCTAACTACATCAAAAGAAGTCATACCTGTGCTTTTATTTATATTAATTACACCATTCATATCTATATCTCTTCTTTTATTTGATTTAAAACTAAATTTTTAGCTTCGTTTAAGGATATGTTTTTCATAGTAATTCCAGAAGCTCTTATATGGCCGCCTCCACCGAAAACTGAAGCAACTTTGTTAACGTTCAAATATTTTTTAGATCTTAAGCTTACTTTAACTCCATCTTCAACTTCCCTAAATAACACTGCTCCCTCAACGCCTCTAATTTGGAGTCCTTGAGATATTATATCTGAAGAATCATCTAAAACTATATTTAACCTACTAACTGTATCCTTAGTAATTTCCATAACAGCAAGCTTTCCTTCATATATAAGCTCTGTATTTCCTAGTACATACCCTATAAGTTTTAGCTTTTCAAAAGGCTTGTTATCAAATATATTGCTGTGAATATCTGAATGATTAATATCAAACTTTAGAAGTTCAGATGCAATATTATGAGTAGTTGGAGTAGCATTTGAATGTCTAAAAGACCCAGTATCTGTAACAAGAGCAGTATAAAGACATTTTGCGATATCACTATCCATTTCAGCATTTAATAAATTTATAAGACTATATACTATTTCTGCTGTTGCAGAAGCAGTAACATCTATAAAATTTAAATCACCATAAAGATCATTTGATAAATGATGATCTATATTTATAATAGTACCTTTAAATCCTTCTAAATCTGCTGAAATTCTCTCTTTGTTTCCACAATCAAGTATTATTACACAATCACTATCTTCTTTAGGACTTACACATTCTCCATTAAGCTCATTTGAAAAAGGAAGGAAGCTTAAATTATATGATATCGTATCTTTCGATATCATATAAGCTTCCTTACCAATTTTTTTTAAAGCTTGATATAATGACAACACGCTACCAGCAGCGTCACCATCAGGAGAAACATGAAATGTAATACCTATTTTATTCATCGGTAAAATCTTATTAGCAATTTCATGTAGTGTCATTCTATTTCTCCTTTATCTTCTCTAAAAGAGAATCTATATGCATTCCTTTTTCAATAGACTCATCTAACTGAAATAATACTTCAGGTGTATGTCTTAAATTAATTCTATGACCTAATTCTTTACGAACAAATCCACTAGAACTCTTTAAGGCACTAAAAGTGCTAGCCTTTTCCTCTTCACTTAAACTAAATATACTAATATAGATATTAGCATATCTTAAATCCTTTGTTACTACTGCATCTGTTACACTTATCATAGCAGTAAGTCTAGGATCCTTTATATTATTTCTTATTATATCACTTACTTCTTTTTTTACTTCTTCATTTATTCTTCCGCCTCTATAGTTAGGCATGAAAATCACCTCTTTTAAAGTTCTTTTCTTTCAATTGCTTGCATAGTAAAGGCTTCAACGATATCGCCTTCTTTGATATCATTAAACTTTTCTAAACTTAATCCACATTCGTAACCTGCATTAACCTCTTTAACATCATCTTTAAATCTCTTTAACGATGAAAGCTTTCCTTCTAAGATAACTATTCCATCTCTAATTAATCTAATATCTGAGTTTCTTACTAGCTTACCATCTAATACATAAGATCCTGCAATAGTTCCTACATTAGAGATCTTGTAAGTCTGTCTTATCTCAGCTTTACCAAGGATAACCTCTTTGTACTCAGGTTCAAGCATACCAATCATAGCTGATTTTATATCTTCGATAGCATCATAGATAATTCTGTATGTCTTAATATCAACATTTTCTTTTTCTGCTATACTTACTGCATTGTTGTCAGGTCTTACGTTAAATCCTATAACAATGGCATTAGAAGCTGTTGCAAGAGTTATATCTGTTTCAGTTATTGCTCCAACTGCACCATGAATTACTCTCACTCTAACATCCTCAGTAGATAATTTTTCTAATGAAGATCTTATAGCTTCAACTGAACCTTGAACGTCAGCTTTTACTATTATAGCAAGTTCCTTTACTTTTCCTTCTCTTATTTGGCTATATAAATCTTCAAGAGAAACTCTATTTGAGTTATTAAAGCTTTCTTCACGATTCTTTTCTCTTCTAGATTCAGCCATTTGTCTAGCAGTCTTTTCATCCTTAACTACTATAAATCTATCTCCTGCTGAAGGAACATCTGATAGACCAAGAATTTCCACTGGAATAGAAGGACCAGCTTGCTTAATCTTCTTTCCTTTATCATCAAACATAGCTCTAATTCTTCCATATGTTGAACCAACTACGATTGAATCTCCAGAATGAAGTGTTCCATTACCGATAAGTAATGATGCAACAGCTCCTCTACCTTTATCAAGTTTAGCTTCAACAACAGTTCCCTTAGCTCTTCTTGATGGGTTAGCTTGAAGTTCAAGCATTTCTGCTGTTAGAACTACCATTTCTAGAAGAGTATCTATACCTTCATGAGTTTTTGCAGAAACAGGAACACATATAACATCTCCGCCCCAATCTTCTGATACAAGACCGTACTCTGTAAGTTCTTGTTTAACTCTTTCGATATTAGCTCCTGGTCTATCCATCTTATTTATAGCTACAACCATTGGTACATTGGCAGCCTTACAGTGATTTATTGCTTCAACTGTTTGTGGCATTATACCATCATCAGCAGCTACTACAAGGATAACTATATCAGTAATTTGAGCACCACGTGCTCTCATCGCTGTAAAAGCCTCATGTCCTGGAGTATCTAAGAATGTTATCTTTTGATCGTTAACATTAACAGTATAAGCACCTATGTGCTGAGTTATACCTCCAGCTTCTGATTCAGTTACCTTTGCTTTTCTTATAGCATCAAGTAAAGAGGTCTTACCATGGTCAACGTGACCCATTACTGTTATAATTGGAGGTCTGCTTTCAAGGTTTTCACCATCTTCAGTTTCCTCTTCAAATATTTCTAAAGTAGCTTCTTCTGCTTTCTTTAAAACTGAAACTCCATACTTTTCTGCAACTTTTTCAGCTGTAGCAAAGTCTATTTCTTGGTTTATAGCAGCCATAACACCAGTGAAGATTAAAGTTTTTATTACATCAGCACCAGGTTTATTTAACTTTTCAGCTAATTCCTTAACTGTTATTGTATCGCTGATTTCAATAGTACCACCGTCTAATACAGTGCTATCTTCATCATTAACTTCTTCATCATCTGATTTCTTTTTCTTTCTCTTTTTAGCAACATTATTAACTTCTTCAGCTACCATTTCCTCATATTCATCTACGATAGTTTTAGAAACTTCCTCATCATCATCATCTGAACCTGCTGGAATTATAGTGTGGTCACTACCTGCTAGCAGTTCTTTAATAAGTTCTGCATCTTCGTCTTCTATAACACTCATATGATTCTTAACTTCTATGCTAAATTCATCCATAAGCAAAGTGATAAGATCCTTACTTGCTACATTTAATTCTTTTGCTAATTCATATACTCTAATTTTTGACATAGATTCACCCCCGACAAAATTCGTTGGATTTATCAAATATTCTCCTGAATCTGAATTAATTTCTTAGCCATATTTTCTTCTGTAACAGCTAAAACATTAATTTCACTTCTTCCTAAGCTAAGTCCTAAGTCTTCTTTAGAGAAAACATCAATGGTAGGGATATTTTTTTCTATGCAATATCGCATAAACATATCCTTACTTTTAGGTGAAAGCTCAGTTGAGAATATAAACAAATAAATCTTTTTCTTCTTTAATATTTCTTCACATCTATTGTAACCTTCAATTAAGTTCCCGGATTTTTTTACTAGTCCTAAAAATTGAAGAAACTTATTAACCATTTACAATTTCATCCTTTAAGTTATTATAAATATTCTCATCGATTGTTGTTTCAAGATTTTTATTAAGTCTTTTTGCTTTAAATGCTTTATCTAAGCATTCAACACTTTTACAGATATAAGCTCCTCTACCGGACTTTTTACCTGTCAAATCAACTGATACAACGCCCTCAGGACTTTTAACAATCCTTATGAGTTCTTTTTTTGGTTTCATTTCCATGCAACCTGTGCACATTCTCATTGGAATTTTTTTTGGTTTCATTGTAGCACCTCCAAGCTTCAGAACTATTCAGTCTGAGACTTGCTTTTAATATCAATCTTCCAGCCAGTAAGCTTAGCAGCTAATCTTACATTTTGGCCTTCCTTACCTATAGCAAGTGATAATTGATTGTCATCTACAACTACCTTAGCAGATTTATTATCTTCATCAATTGCAACATCTAAAACTTTAGCTGGACTTAAAGCATTAGCTATATATTCTTCAGGTAACTTACTCCATTTAATGATATCAATTTTTTCATTTTTTAACTCATTAACTATGTTTTGAACTCTTGACCCCTTTGGTCCAACACAAGCTCCCATAGGATCAACAGATTCATCAGTTGTATTTACTGCAATCTTAGTTCTTGAACCTGCTTCTCTTGCAATACTCTTAATTTCTACTACACCTTCAAAAATTTCAGGAACTTCTAACTCAAAAAGTCTTTTTACAAGTCCTGGATGAGTTCTTGAAACTAAAACTTGAGCACCTTTTGAAGTGTTTTTTACTTCTACAATGTAAAGTTTTAACTTTTCATTAAAATTATATTCCTCACCAGCCATTTGCTCATTAGGTCCTAGAATTGCTTCTATTCTTCCTAAATCAACAAAAACATTGCCTTTATCTTTTCTAATTATTGTTCCAGTGATTATATCAAATTCTTTTTGAATGAATTCATTATAGATAATATTTCTTTCTGCTTCCTTAATTCTTTGGATTACTACTTGTTTTGCAAGTTGCGCTGCTACCCTTCCAAAGTTTCTTGGAGTTACTTCTATTTCAACAACATCATCTATTTCATATCTAGGATCAATCTCTTTTGCCTCATCAATTGATATTTCTGACACTTCGTCATAAACAAAATCAACAATTGATTTTTGTGCATAAACATGGATTTCACCAGTTTCCCTGTTCATACTTACTCTTACATTCTGCGCTGCAGTAGTAGAATTTGCATAATTCTTCTTATATGCAGCTACAAGAGCATCTTCTAAAGTTGTAAAAATAAGATCTTCACTTATCCCCTTTTCTTTTACAATCTCTTTCAATGCACCTATAAATTCTTCATTCATTTTTTTAACCCTCCTTACTAAATCTCCCCTTCGATGTTTACAGACTTTATTTTATCTTTAGGAACAGTAAATTTCTCACTGTTTTCTGCGATAACTAATGTATCATCTGTTACTTCTTCAAGTATACCTTTAACATTTTTTTTACCATCAACATTTTTAGTGAACTTTACAAAAACCTCCGAGCCAACAAATCTTTTATAGTGCTCTTCAGTAAATAACTGTCTATTAAGTCCAGGCGAAGAAACTTCTAAATAATATGGATCTGTTATAGGATCCTTTTCATCTAGAATATCACTTATTCTCCTACTTACTTTCTCACAGTCAGCTAGAGATATACCTTCTGGCTTATCGATATATATCCTTAAGTAGTATTCATTGTTTTCCTTTACAAACTCAACGTAATAAAGTTCATATCCAAGTTCATCTACAACAGGCTTGCAAAGGTTATTTAAATTTTCTAAAAGTGCATCTTTTTTCATATCTATCCTCCTTTAAACACCTAGCAATTTTTATTAGTATTCCCAGATAATAAATCTATATTGATTATTATGCAAAAACGCAACTTTCAACAAGTTGCGTTTACAAATAGAAAGAGCGGACTTTTATGCCCACTCTTATCTTGCTCTATTGTAAATAATCTACTAGTGTAATCATAACATAGTAATTATTGGATTACAAGTACTAATTTATATTAGCATAAATGAATATTCTGATTTATTACTTTATTCACCAAAAAAATTATTATTAGCTAATGATTTAATTGATTACTTATCTTCTTTAAGTTTTTAAATTCCATAAAAATTTTATATTTTCCTTACAGTAAAAAAAGCGACTAAGTCGCTTTTAAAAATTTTCAATTTCTTTAATTAATTCATTAACTAGATCTTTTTCATCAACTTTTCTAACTATTTCACCTTTTTTGAATATTAAGCCCTCACCATTTCCTCCAGCTATTCCAATATCGGCTTCTCTAGCTTCACCAGGGCCATTAACAACACATCCCATTATAGCTACTTTTATATTTTTCTTGCAAGATGCTAGCTTACTCTCTACTTGCTCTGCTATATTTATCAAATCAATTTTTGTTCTTCCGCATGTCGGACAAGATATAAATTGTATTCCTGATTTAACATATCCGAAAGTTTTAAGTATTTCACGTCCAACTTTAATTTCTTCAACAGGGTCTCCTGTCAAAGATACTCTGATGGTATCACCAATTCCTTCAGAAAGCAATGTGCCGATACCTATGCTTGACTTAATAGTGCCTCTCCATAATGTTCCGGCTTCAGTAACACCTAGGTGAAGAGGATAATTGACATTCTGAGACATAAGCCTATAGCTGTCAATCATCTTTAATACATCTGCCGATTTTATTGATATTACTATATCATTAAAATTCATATCTTCCAGTATTCTTACATGTCCAAGAGCGCTTTCTACTAGAGCCTCAGGAGTTGGACTTCCGTATTTTTTCAGCAATTCTTTTTCAAGTGATCCCGAATTAACTCCAATTCTTATAGGAATCTCTCTTGACTTTGCAGCTTCAGCCACAAGTCTAACTCTATCAGCGCTTCCTATATTTCCAGGATTTATTCTAAGTGCCGATACTCCATTTTTTATAGCTTCTAGTGCTAATCTATAATCAAAATGAATATCAGCTACTAATGGAATATTGATACCTTTTACTATATCATTAATAGCTGCTGCAGCTTCCATATCTGGTACTGCACACCTAACTATATCACAACCAGCCTCTTCAAGTCTTTTTATCTGTTCTATAGTACTTTTAACATCTCTAGTATCTGTGTTAGTCATAGACTGCACTGATACGGGTGAATCTCCACCTAAAAATACACTTCCAACTCTAACTTTTTTTGTTTGCTTTCTGTCCATAAAACCATCTCCTACAAATTAACTGGGAACAATATATCCTTAACTGTTACTAAAAGCATCAACAGCATAAGTAGTGAAAATCCCACAAAGTTTAATGCACCTACAACTTTATCAGGAACTTTCTTTCTTGTTATCAGTTCAAATAATAACATAATAATCCATCCTCCATCAAGTGCAGGAAATGGCAATAGATTAAATACTGCTAGCTGAACACTTAAGTATGCTGTAAACCATACTAAAGTTATTATACCACTTTTAGCTGCAGTTCCTGTCATTTTAACTATAGTAACAGGTCCACCAACATCAGTTTTTAAGTTAGCTTTTCCAGTGAAAATTGTCTTTAAAGCAGAAAATGTTTGCTTAACCCATGAAGCTGTTCCCTTGAAGCTATACTTAACACTTTGAAATACAGAAGGGTTCTCAACAAAATCATTAGTTATACCTATCATTAATATTCCATCACTATTTTTAGTTGGTACTATACTAAAATTTTTAGTTTCGCTTCCTCTTTTTAACTGAACATCTACGGCATTACCCTTTGACATGGCTATCTCGTAGGTTAAATCATCTTTAGTCAGCACTGTTGAATTATTCACTTTAGTTATTTGGTCACCTTGCATCAATCCTGCTTTAGCTGCTGGAGAGTCTTTCACAACATCCTTTACAACAGGTATTGCATATCCATTGTGAAATGTAAAAATACTAAATAAAACTATTGCTAGAACATAATTCATAAAAGCACCAGCAAATATTATTGATATTCTTTGAAGTGGTGATTTAGATAAAAACCCTCTATTATCACTAGTTGTTTCTTCTTCACCGTACATCTTAACATAGCCACCTATAGGTAGAGCCTTAATCATATATTCTGTTTCTTTCCCCTTAATACTGAAGAGTTTAGGTCCCATCCCTATAGAAAATTCATCTACCTTTACCCCATTGAGCTTTGCTAAAGTAAAGTGTCCAAGTTCGTGAATTAATATTAATAAACTAAATGCAATAACTGCAAAAACTATATACACAGCAGTTCCTCCTATTCATACTTTTTAAATACATAATCTCTTACTTCTTTATCAATAGACTTTACATTTTCTAAGGTTACTTCTTTGTTGTAGTCGAACTTATTCATACATTCTTCAACAACATCTCCTATTTGTAAAAATTCAATTCTATTGTTCAAAAATAAACTTACACATGCCTCATTTGCAGCATTAAGTATACAAGGCATAAGTTTTCCAAGCTTTCCAGCTTTAAATGCAAGATCAAGGCATTTAAAGGTTTGCAAATCTGGAGTTTCAAATGTTAAAGTGCGCAAAGTTTTAAAATCTAACGTTCCTCCAATATTACTTTTCCTACTCGGATAATTTAATGCATATTGGATAGGTAACTTCATGTCTGGAGTTCCAAGTTGCGCAATTACGGCTCCATCTTCATATTGAACCATAGAGTGGATAACTGATTGAGGATGTACAACTACCTCTATCTTGTCATAATCACAATTAAAAAGCCAATGCGCCTCGATTACTTCCAGACCTTTATTCATAAGCGTAGAAGAATCAATTGTTATCTTTGGTCCCATTGACCAATTAGGATGTTTTAATGCATCTTCTAAAGTAACAGCACTTAAATCATCTATTTTTTTTCCTCTGAAAGGCCCACCTGAAGCAGTAAGTAATATTTTATCTATTTTGTTCATTTTATTTCCTTGAAGACTTTGAAAGATTGCACTATGTTCTGAGTCTACAGGAAGTATAGTAACATTGTTCTTTTTCGCTTCTGACATAACTAATTCACCAGCAACCACTAAGGTCTCTTTGTTTGCTAACGCTATAGTTTTCCCAGCCCAAATGGCATTCAAAGTTGGTTCTAATCCTACCATACCAACAACAGAAGTAACAACAATGTCCACTTCTCTACGGGTTGCAACTTTATTCAAGCCCTCGATACCAAAGTTTACTTCTATATCATACCCTTTTTTAGTACAATAATCCAAAATTATGTTATAAGCTTCGAAATCTGTCATAGCTACTGTTTTAGGCAAAAATTCATCTATTATATTCATAATACTCTGAGTACTTCTGTGTGCACTTATCCCTATTAAGTTAAAATCATCTTTATGAAATCTTAATACATCTAAAGTTTGTGTTCCTATAGAACCAGTTGCCCCTAATATTGCTATATTTTTCATGTAAAATCCTCCTGAGTTGAACTGATTATTATATTTTTAGCTAGAAGTATATATAGTGGTCCTGATATGATACCTATTATTCCAAATAGGTTAATTCCTATATATATTGAGATAAGAGCAAGTATAGGATGAATATCTAGCTTATCTCCAATAAATTTAGTTTCAAGAATTTCTCTATTTATTTGAATTAGAATGTATAATACCACCAATCCAAAGGCTATGAAATACTCCTTTAATACAATATTGTATATTATTAGTGGAATAAATACAATAATTGTTCCTACATAAGGAAGTACATCAAGCATTCCACATATAATTGCTAACAAAAATGGTTCTGGCACTTTGAAAAAAATAAAACCAATTAATGTTTCTATAGTACTAATTAATGCAAGCATTATTTCAATAGCAGCTAGCTTTTTTAATTTTAAAATAGACTTACCTATATTATTAATTACTGAGGTTGGCAAAAATGAATAAAAAGCTTTCTTTAATACAACCTCATCTACCATCAAAAAGTAAACACAAATGTTAGCAATAACATAAGATACAATACTTTCAGATGTATATGCAGCACCTTTTCTTATAATTGAACTGTCAATCAGGTTGCTTCCCTTATTTAATATATCACCACTACCGCTTACTGTAATTAAATTAATAAAATCACCATAAAAGGATCGTAGCTTGTCTATATTTAAAACAATATATTTTTGAAAAAGCAGAATTATATTGTTACTTAAATAAAATATCATAATAAACAAAAGCAAATTTAATACAATTATACTAAAAGCTGCCGATAATTTAAATGATTTTGTAACTTTCGAAAAAAATTTTTGTGAAGGTTTTGCGAGTAGATATAAAACAACAATATATAAAAATGGATTAAAATAGTTTTTAACTATATATGACACTAGTAAAATTATAATCAATAAAATTAGTAACTGAATTAACTTAGCGTATTCTTTTAACATTTTCATTCCTTTCTAAAGCGGTTATTCTTCATTTAAGATATTCACAGTCCTATTAATATAAGTACTTTAGTTAAGTATATTAATAAGAATATAAGTATATTAATAAAAAATAAAAAAACTCACAGTGCATTTCTGCATTATGAGTTATAGTATATATAGATGGACACTTTATAATCAAATTTATATTTTCAAATTAAAGTGTTTCATCTTTATTAAAATTCAGTTGATTTTACATAATATAATTTATATAGATAATACAAGGTGAAGATACATATATATTATAGTTGAAGCGAATAATATACTATCAAATCTATCAAGTATTCCACCGTGACCTGGTATAAGATTGCTATAATCTTTTATACCTACATATCTTTTTATAGAAGATGCTATTAAATCTCCAAATTGGCAGAACACTCCACATAATAACCCTATTATTATATAATGATAAAAAGGTATGTTATGTATAAAAGAGTTTATGTAGTATCCATAAACTGATAAAGCTAAAGTGCTACCAAATAATCCACCGATAGAACCAGCAATGGTTTTCTTAGGACTTACTTTAGGGCAAAGCTTTCTTTTTCCTAAATATTTTCCAGTATAATAAGCTACTGTATCACAAAGCCATGATGCTAAGAATATTAACCATACTAAAAACTTACCATTAGGCATAGCATTTATCAGGTAAATAAAACTGAAAAAGACGCCTACATATAGAAATCCTAGAATAGTTAATGAAACATCTATAAAAGTATATTTCGTATTAATAACCGGTATACAAAATAAAATAATTAGTGCTATTATCAGCAGATACACTAGCTTTTCTATATCTGCGTTTATAAGGTAATAGCAAATTAGAAGACCGTATCCAACTGGCCATATTGGATTAAAATCTTTAACTTTCATTGTTTTATAAAATTCATACATACCAATCATTGAAATTAAGATCGTGAAGTACTTCAAATATACTCCACCAAGAAATATAAAAATTAATATTGGGGCAATTATCAATGCACCTAGATATCTGTTATTCGATTTCATAATATCACCTCAGTTATTTTATGCCGCCAAATCTTCTATCTCTATTCTGATAATCGTAAATAGCTTTATGAAGATCTGACTCTGAAAAATCAGGCCAATTTATATTGGAATACCAAAACTCAGAATAAGCACATTGCCAAAGCAAAAAGTTACTTAATCTTTGTTCTCCACTTGGTCTAATAATTAAATCTGGATCTGGCATACCTTTGGTATACATATGAGATGAAATTACTTCTTCATCAATGTCTTCAATTTTTAGTTTTCCATCTTTTATATCCTGTGCTATTTTTTTTACTCCATCTATTATTTCAGACCTACCACCATAATTCAAGGCAAGATTCATAACTATACCTGTATTATCTTTTGTTCTTTCGTATGCACTTATAAGTTCCCTACTGCACCTTTCAGGTAACTTAGAAATATCACCTATATGATTGATAACTACGTTGCTTTTATTAAGTTCGTCAAATTCTTTCTTTAAGTATTCAACTAATAAATCCATCAAAGCACTGACTTCATCCTTTGGTCTTTTCCAATTTTCTGTTGAGAAAGCATATAGAGTTATATACTTAACACCTAACTTGTCACATTCTTTTATAATTCTGCGGATTGTTTCTACACCAGCTTTGTGACCAATAGTTCTCGGAAGATTTCTTTGTTTCGCCCATCTTCCATTGCCATCCATAATTATAGCTATATGTTTCGGGATATTATCATAATTTAAATCTATACTTACATCATCACTTATAGTGCTTCTCTTTTTTAAGAAGTCAAACATAATTTTTACACTCCTATAAGAAGATTTATGACATTATTAATAGTATCAATATTTCTTCATACTAATATATTTTAAACAAATTTTATTTAAAGAGAAAAAAACCTGCTAAAGAAGCAGGTTTTAAACTGTCATAATTTCTTTTTCCTTATCTGCTACCATTTTATCTATTTCTTTTACATAACTATCAGTTATTTTTTGTATATCTTCTTCAGCCTTTTTGATTTGATCCTCAGAAATTTCTCCATCTTTCTTTAAAGCCTTAACTTTATCATTAGAATCTCTTCTGATTGATCTTAAAGCAACTTTAGCTTCTTCCCCAGCTTTCTTAACATTTTTCACTAGGTTTTTTCTAGTTTCTTCAGTAAGTTCTGGAACTAAAAGTCTGATTATTGTACCATCATTAGTCGGATTTATGCCTAAATCTGATTTCAGTATAGCTTTTTCTATTTCCTTTAAAAGCGATTTTTCCCAAGGAGTAATCACAAGTAGTCTTGGCTCTGGAGCAGAAATGTTAGCAACTTGATTTAAAGGACACATACTTCCGTAATAGTCAACTTGTATTCTATCAAGCATGGTTGGGTTAGCTCTTCCAGCTTTCATTGTTGCAAACTCAGAGTGTAAAACAGTTAAAGTTTTTTTCATTTTATCTTCAGATGCTTTTATAATATCCTTAATCATCATAAACCTCCTTATTTATTACAAACTAAAGTACCAATTGTTTCTCCACATGCGGCCTTTTTTATATTTCCTGGTTCATCAAGTCCAAACACAAGTATTGGAATACTATTATCCATACATAGTGAAGTCGCTGTAGAATCCATAACTTGAAGACCTTGTTCTAACACTTGAATGTATGATAAAGTATCATATTTTTTAGCGTCATTGTACTTATGTGGGTCTTTATCATAAACTCCGTCAACTTTTTTAGCTAAAAGTATAACATCTGCTTCTATTTCAGCTGCTCTTAAAGCTGCAGTTGTATCAGTTGAGAAATATGGGTTACCAGTGCCTGCTGCAAATATTACAACTCTACCTTTTTCAAGGTGTCTCATAGCTCTTCTTCTTATAAAAGGTTCTGCTACTTCTTTCATTTCGATTGCAGTCTGAACTCTAGTAAGTACACCTAAACCTTCTAATGAATCTTGAAGCGCAAGTGCATTTATACAAGTTGCTAACATACCCATATAATCAGCAGTAGTTCTATCCATTCCTTCTCCACTTCTGCCTCTCCATATATTTCCGCCACCAACTACAGCACCAACCTCAATGCCCATATCTACAAGCTCTTTTATTTCACTAGCTATTCTTGTTGCTACGTTAAAATCGATTCCAAACCCATTATCACCAGCTAGAGCTTCACCGGAAAGTTTTAGTATTACTCTTCTATATTTAGCTTCCATTACACAACCTCCACCATGTAGTATATATTTATTTTTTAAAAAAAGAGAACACGGTGTGTTCTCTTTTGTTTTACTATTTTCCTTGAACTTGCTTTGCAACTTCTTCTGCAAAGTTTTCTTCTTTCTTATCTATACCTTCTCCTCTTTCATATCTAACGAAAGTATTGATATTGATTGGAGAACCAACTTCTTTAGATTTCTCTTGTAAGTATTTAGTTATAGTCTTGTCACCATCTTTTACCCATGGTTGTTCAACTAAACATACTTCTTTATAGTATTTTTGAATTCTTCCTTCAACCATTTTATCAACGATCTTTTCAGGCTTTCCTTCATTAAGAGCTTGAGCTCTGTATATTTCTTTTTCTTTTTCTAAAGATTCAGAATCAACTTGAGTCTTATCTAAGAATAAAGGATTTGCAGCAGCAACTTGCATACAAAGTTCTTTAGCAACTTCTTCTAAAACTGGGCTAGCAGTTTCACATCCTAGTTCAACTATAACACCAATTCTACCACCACCATGGATGTAGCTTTGAGTTATTCCGTTTTCAACTGAGAACTTTTGGAATCTTCTTACTGTCATGTTTTCGCCTAATTTAGCGATTAGAGCAGTTAAAAATTCTTGAACTGTTTGTTCTTCATTATATTTTTGAGCTACAAACTCTTCAACTGTAGCAACAGTAGTAGTTGAAGCCATTTCAGCTAACTTACCAGCAAATGCTACAAATTCTTCGTTAGCAGCAACGAAGTCAGTTTCACAGTTAACTTCAACGATACCAGCACTCTTCTTATCATCTGATATGTAAGTCTTAACTATACCTTCAGCAGCAACTCTGCCAGCTTTTTTAGCAGCAGCAGCTAATCCTTTTTCTCTTAATACTTCTACAGCTTTGTCCATGTCGCCGTTTGTTTCTGTAAGAGCCTTCTTACAGTCCATCATTCCAGCGCCAGTTCTTTCTCTTAATTCTTTAACAGCTTGAGCAGTTATCATGCTAATTCCTCCCTAAAATGTTAATTTAAAAGGTAAATGAAGCCTTGCTTCACCTACCCATATATAATTATTCAGCTAATTGTTCGCCTTGTCTTCCTTCAATAATAGCGTCAGCTATTTTTGCAGTTATAAGTTTTACAGCTCTTATAGCATCATCATTTCCAGGTATAACATAATCAACTTCATCTGGATCACAGTTAGTATCAACTATTGCTACTACTGGTATACCAAGAATCTTAGCTTCTGATATAGCATTCTTTTCTTTTCTTGGATCAACAACGAATAATGCACCTATGTTAGTAGCATCTAAGTTTCTGATTCCTCCAAGATTTTTTTCTAACTTTTCCATTTCGTTCTTAAGATTAGTAACTTCCTTCTTAGGTAGAACATCGAATGTACCATCTTGTTCCATCTTTTCGATTTCAGCTAATCTGTTTATTCTAGTCTTAATAGTGTTAAAGTTAGTTAGCATACCACCAAGCCATCTATTATTAACGAAGTGCATGTTTGATCTAGCGCCTTCTTCTTGAATAGCTTCTTGTGCTTGTTTCTTAGTACCAACGAAAAGTATATCTTTACCTTCTGTTGCTACTTCTTTAATGAAGTCATAAGCTTCTTCAACCTTTTTTACTGTCTTTTGAAGATCTATTATATATATTCCGTTTCTTTCTGTGAATATATAAGGAGCCATCTTAGGGTTCCATCTTCTTGTTTGATGTCCAAAGTGAACACCAGCTTCTAATAATTGTTTCATTGAAATAACTGACATAAAAGTACCTCCTAAATTTTGGTTGTTTCCTCCACTATCATCATATTTTTAGAGATTCCCTGAAAGGGCACCACTCTAACAATTCGATAATGTGTGTATTTTCTTACCTTAGACAGTATATCATAAGGTTTACTGTCTAGCAATATAAATTTGTAAAATTATTAATTAATATGGAAAAATTGCTGAAGTGGCTTTCTTCAGTGTTTTTTGTGCATCTGCTTTCCGGATGCATATGAGTTAAATCTGGCAGGCGACAAATTCGTATTTTTTATTCTTTTCATCACATTATATTTTGAGGCATTACTCATATTTATGGATGGAACACTTCGTAATAAATTTTTTATTTTCAAATTCTCCTCTCAGAACCCAGAAGAGTTTTAAAAATAAATTTCAAATCGAAATGGTACATCTTTATCCACATATAATTGAACTATAAATTTCTAAAGAATAAAAAAATAAGGAGGAAATCTCCTCCTTATAATTATTGACTATTTTATTTTCTTTAATTCATCAAGTAATTTTTCATTAAGAATTCTAATGTGTGTTCCCTTCATTCCTAATGAACGTGACTCGATAACTCCTGCACTCTCAAACTTTCTTAAAGCATTTACTATTACAGATCTTGTTATACCAACCTTGTCCGCAATTTTTGATGCAACTAGCAATCCTTCGTTTCCATCTAATTCGTCAAAAATATGTTCAACCGCTTCAAGCTCTGAATAAGAAAGTGTTCCAATAGCTAATTGAACTACTGCTTTCTTTCTTGCTTCATCCTCAATTTCATCTTGTTTAGATCTAAGAATTTCTAACCCTACTATTGTTGCACTATATTCTACTAATACTAAATCTTCATCAGTAAATGGTTCCTTAAATCTTGCAAGAAGAAGTGTTCCTAATCTTTCTCTGTTTCCAACTATAGGAACTATTGTAGAAAGCTTGTCCGACATCATGCATTCACCTTCACCGTCAAAAACGCATTGTCCTTTGTTAGGAAGGTTTGCTAATGTATCTCCAATGTTCAATAATTTATTATTATATTCTTCTGGGAATCTTTTGTCGTCTAATATCTTTCTTTTCATTATGTCACATTCGAAACTATCTGAAAAAGTATAACCTAGTATTTTTCCTTTTCTACTTGATATGTACACGTTACAGGCTAATACCTCACTTAATAATTTACAAATATCTTCGAAGGCTACAGGATCCGTACCTGATTTTTGCAAAATTTTATTTAACATTCTTGTTTTGTTTAGTAGAGTTGACATTAAATTCCTCCTCATAATACCGATGTTTATAATACAGGGTTTTAATTTAATACACACATAGCACGTACCAATTTGAAATTATAAAAAAATTAAAACCCTGAAAATATTTTCGAATTTTTTGAATAGTTTAAATTTTTAAAATTATCACATCCACGTCTATCTTAGCATACAAAAAAACTTATTTCAACAGTCTTTTCCGCTATTTCGACATATAATTCTACTTTTCATCATTTTGAACAGGAACTTTATTGCCGCATTCTTTATTTGTACATTCTAAATACTTGCCTTTACTTTTACTATATCTGATAACCATATGTGAATTGCAGTGGCTACATTTTTCTTTTGCTGGTTCATACCAACTAACAAAAGAACATTCTGGATAGTTAGAGCATCCATAGAATTTATTACCTTTTTTACTCTTCTTAACAACTACATTACCATTGCAAAGTGGACACTTAGCATCGATTTCTTCAACTATTGGTTTAGTATTTTGACACTCAGGGTATCCAGGGCATGCTAAGAAGTTACCAAAACGTCCTTGCTTTATCACCATCATCTTACCACATTTATCACATTTAACATCACTTACTTTATCTTCTATTACTACTTTTGATACTTCTTTTTCTGCTTTGTCTAATGCTTCCTTTAGTGGTCCAAAAAATTCATCAACGATTTTTTCCCATTCTACTTTTCCTTCTTCGATATAGTCAAGCTTATTTTCCATATCAGCTGTAAAATCTGCATCAACAATTTGCTTAAAGTAATCACTCATAATATTGTTTACAATAATACCAAGTTCAGTTGGGAAAAGATTCTTCTTTTCTCTTTGTACATATTTTCTGCTTAAAATAGTAGATATTGTTGGCACATAAGTACTCGGTCTTCCGATTCCATTTTCCTCTAGCACCTTAACAAAAGAAGCTTCTGTATATCTTGGTGGTGGTTGAGTAAAATGTTGTTTACCTAATATACTATCATAGTTTAAAACTTCATTCTCCTCAATTTCTGGGAGTAATACACTTTCTTCATCTTCATCAGTTGTATACTCATATACCTTCATGAAACCATCAAATTTAATAGTTGAACCAGTAGCTCTTAGCTTGTAATCACCATTATTTATATCTATAGTATTAGTGTTAAGAACACATGATGCCATTTGACTTGCTATAAATCTTTCCCAAATGAGCTTATATAGCTTATATTGCTCTGATGACAGATTACCTTTTGCAATTTCAGGTGTTATCTCAACTAATGATGGCCTAATTGCTTCATGAGCATCTTGTATATTCTTCTTACCTCTATATATTCTTGGGCTTTCAGGTATATAACCACTTCCATAAGTGTCACCAATAAATTGTAAAGCACTATCTTGAGCTTCCTTGGATATTCTTACAGAATCAGTTCTCATATAAGTTATAAGCCCCACTGTTCCATATCCTTTGACTTCAACCCCTTCGTAAAGTTGTTGAGCAATTGACATAGTTCTCTTAGTTTGGAAGTTAAGTTTTCTACTGGCATCCTGTTGAAGAGTACTTGTTGTAAAAGGTGGTAACGGATTTTTATTCTTTGTTCCCTTTTTAACTTTTGCAACAACAAAATCGTTGTTCTTTAGCTGTTCTATTGTTTTATTAGCTTCAGCTTCAGTAGCTATCTCGAATTTCTTTCCTTTGAGTGTTGCTATCTTAACATTGAATTTTTTGTTTTTCTTTTCTAATTTTATATCAACAGTCCAATATTCTTTAGATTCGAATTTGTTTATCTCATCTTCTCGATCACATATTAATTTTAAAGCTGCTGATTGTACTCTACCAGCACTTAGTCCCCACTTAACATTTCTCCATAGAATAGGACTTATTTCATAACCAACTAGTCTATCTAAAACTCTTCTTGCCTGTTGAGCATCAACTAAGTTTTGGTTGATAGTCCTTGGATTTTTTATAGAATTCTTCACTGCATTTTTAGTGATTTCGTGAAATTCAACTCTGCATGTATCCATATCAGGTATCTTTAGGATATTAGCTAAATGCCAAGATATGGCTTCCCCTTCTCTATCAGGGTCAGTTGCCAAGAATATTTTATCACTTTTCTTTGCAAGCTTTTTTAGCTTATCTAATAAATCCCCTTTACCTCTTATGGTTATATACTTGGGATTATAATTATTATCAACGTCAACCCCTAGCTGACTTTTAGGAAGATCTCTTATGTGTCCCATAGATGCCTCTACAACATAATTTTTCCCTAAATATTTACTAATTGTTTTTGCCTTTGCAGGCGATTCTACTATTACAAGATTTTGACCCATTTTTTACTCCTCAAAAACTTTGGAGTGTTCACCCCCTAGTTTTAAATATTTTTAACATAATAATTTCCTAAAATACACATAATTTCATTATTAAATTGCATTTCAAATAATAACTCATAAATCATTGAGGTGTCAATATCTGTGTTTCTTATAATTTCATCAATATGAGTTGGTTTATCATTTATTAACCTTATAATTTGAGCTTTTAAGGTATCACTGAAATTTTTATTTTTTTTCATATTGATATCAAGACCTTCTAATAAAGTTATTGTATCTAATATAGACGTAGCACCATCTCTTATTAGTTTATTTGTACCTTTACTTTGAGGTGAATAAATTGTTCCTGGTACTGCCAAAACATCTTTTCCTTGGTCCAATGCATAATTTGCTGTAATTAGCGAACCACTCTTCTCATTAGCTTCAACCACTATGACAGCTTTGGACAATCCACTAATTATTCTATTACGTCTAGGAAAATTATAAGGTAAAGGTTTAGTTCCTGGAAGAAACTCAGATATAAGACAACCATCTACTGATATATTTTCATATAAAATTTTATTATAAGCCGGATATATTACATCAATACCACAACCTAATACTCCACAAGTGACTCCTTTATTTTCTATGACACTTTTATGAGCTTCTGAATCTATTCCATAGGCTCCACCACTAATTATACACGTATCATATCTGCTTAATTCCCTACAAATAAACTTTGTAACTTCTCTCCCGTAGGACGTACATTTTCTTGAGCCTACTACTGCTATATTAATCTTTTTATTCAAAATGTCAATATCCCCTTTATAAAATAAACAATAAGGAGCATCGTTTATTTGTCTTAAAGAACTAGGATATCTGTCTTCTGTATAAGTTACAAGTCCGATATTATTTTTTATTATGTATCTAGCAAGTTTAGTTATCTCTTCTTCTGAAATATTACTCTTAATCTTTTTATTTACGAGTTTCTCCATCTTATAATGATTAAAATTGATATTTCTATAAATAGTTTCTTCATCTATATATTCATCCAGTAGATTCAATTTTATACTATCACTTATAGGTAACATGGAAAACCAAATTTTATAAAAATCCAAAATCAATTTCTCCTTTATATTATCTGTCCATCAAAAAACTTTCTATAACCTAAAGCCTCTATTATAGATGATTTTCTTACATCTTTATCATTATTTAAGTCAGCTATAGTTCTAGAAACCTTTAAAATTTTATCCAGACCTCTTGTGCTTACTCTGTATTTATCATAAATCTTTTCTATTAACGCTAAACATTCGCCATCTAATTTAATATATTTTTTTATTTGACTATGATTTAATTGTGAATTGAAACTTACCCCTATATCTTTGTACCTTCTCTGTTGCAAATCTCTTGCCTTTATAACTCTTTCTTTTATATCTTTAGAACTTTCTCTTCTCGAATTACTCATTAGTTCATTGAAAGGAATTTGGACAACTGATACATATAAATCTATTCTGTCAGCTATTGCTTTTGATAATCTCTTTTGATACTTATTTTTTTCTACATCAGTACAAACACAACTTGAAAAACCGCTCTTGTCAACGCCTTTAGCACACGGACACTGATTGGTTGCGCCGATAAAAATAAAATCCGCTGGATATGTTATTTTGCCAGATAGTCTTGATATTTGTATCAATTTTTCTTCTAAAGGTTCTCTTAAACATTCAAGAACTCTTCTATCAAATTCTAATAGCTCATCTAAAAATAATACCCCTTTATGTGCTAGGCTAATCTCACCTACTGCCAATTCCCTACCACCACCTATAAGGGTATGTTTAGGAGTTGTATGGTGAGGGTTTCTAAAAGGTCTTATATCAACAACACCATTTTTATTCTTTAAGTTTCCAGAAACACTATATATTTTTGTAACTTCTAAACATTCTTCATAGCTCAAATCAGGCAGTATTGATGATAGCCTCTTAGCTAGCATTGTTTTTCCAGAACCTGCTGGCCCATAAAGAATAATGTTATGGTTAGATGCAGCGGAAATTTCTAGAGCTCTTTTTGCCGACTCATTACCATATACATCACTAAAATCATATTCCATTTCATGAGAATCATTAAACTTAACTACTTCATCATACTTTATTGGTAATTGATCTTCATAAACTAAAAATTCTGTAACTTGCTTCAGACTCTTAAAAGGATATATATTTCCATTCTTTATTAACGATGTCTCTTCTATATTTCCTTGAGGTATAATATAATTATCTATTCCTCTATTCTTACCTTCTAATATAATAGGTAAACATCCATTCACAGTGTTTATTTCACCATTTAATGATAATTCGCCTACTAGCATATATTTATTAGGATCACTTAGCGTGATCTGATTACTTTCTAGAAGAATACCAATAGCTATTGGTAAATCTAAAAGAGTACCTATCTTTTTTATATCAGCAGGGGCTAGGTTAACCACTACTCTTCCAAGAGGAAATTCATATCCGCTGTTGATTACTGCAGAACGAACTCTTTCTTTAGACTCTTTTATAGACATATCTGGCAGTCCTACTATAGAAAATGAAGGCAATCCTTTATTAATATCCACTTCTACATACACAACTTCACCATCTATACCGTTAAATGATGCACTTATTATTTTTGTTGCCATCTTAATCACCTCTTTAATGAGTATTGACCATTTTTAATTTTAATAACAAAAAAGTTTTTTTTTTGTTTCAAAAGTCAATAATATTAAAAATATGTTAATTAGGGGAAAATTAAATGAAAAAGATGAATAAATCCATTGGAACCACAGGAGAAAATATAGCTTGTAATCTTCTTTTAAGTGAAAAATACAATATTATTAAGAAAAATTTCAATTGTAGAAATGGAGAAATAGATATAATTGGATGGGATAAAGAAATACTTTGTTTTATTGAAGTAAAAACAAGATACGACTTAGGATTTGGAAGTCCTATGGAAGCCGTATCTTTCAGTAAAGTATTAAGCATAAAAAGGGTTGCCAAATACTTTATTCACAAATATCAATTATATAATGTAAATGCTAGATTTGATATTATAGAAGTATATTTAAATCATAAAAATACAGAAATTAAGACTAATTTAATAAAAGATGCATTTAGGTAAACAGAATTTCTGTTACAAAATGCATCATATCTTATTATTAAATCACTTATAATATTTAAATTATTTTTTAGATAGTATGTTATTGAGGAATGACATTCTATGTATTTCACATGTTCCTATTTCATGAATTGCGTCTACATGCTTCTGCGTGCCGTAGCCTACATTATCCTTAAAACCATATCCAGGATATATAAGATCATATTCTTTCATAAGTCTATCCCTGTAAACTTTAGCAATTATAGAAGCACATGCAATAGAGGCGCTTTTTGCGTCTCCTTTTATTACAAATTTGTTAGGTTTGTTCAAATTTCTAACTGGATATCCATCAGAAAGAACCAATTGAGGCTCTATAGGCAAAGTTTTACAAGCATCTAAGAAAATCTTATTATTACAATGAGCTATTCCTAGTGTATCTATTTGCTTATTATCACATACAGTTATACTATAGGCTAGAGCCTTTTCTCTTATGATAATATCTAATTCCTCACGTCTTTGCTCACTTAATGCCTTAGAATCCTTTATACCTAAGATTATATCCCCTAAGTTGTTAAGGTCTAAAATCACAGCCGCACCTACTATAGGGCCAGCAAGAGGTCCTCTACCAACTTCATCAACTCCTGCAACGTATCTAAAATTACTAAATTGTTTATCAAACATGTACATAGCTCTGACTCTGTTGTACTCTGCTTCTTCTTTTTGAATTGAGGTTTCAATTTTTTTAGCTAATGCAAGTACGTTCTTTCTTTTATCGCCAGAAAGAATATTTGTAAGCTCTGACAGTTCTTCTCTATTGCTTAGCTTAACAGGTACTGAGGCAGCTAATGCTTTAACCTCGTTAAAACTAATATTATGTAAATTCTCTTTCAAATAAATAATATTATCCTTCAATTTCTTCGCCTTTCCAAGGAGTTTCTAAAGATACATTACCTATCTTACCGCCTCTAAATTCATCTAATAAAATAGAAGCTATTCTGTTGTAATCAATCTCTCCACCAGATACAATTGCCCCTCTTTTTCTCGCAATCATATTTAAAGTATCAATTGGTTCTTCAGCTACTGCTTCTAATTTATATCTAGCCTTTAGTAATTCAGGATTAGTATTCTGCAATCTCTCTACTAACTTTAAAGAAAGCTCTTCTGTATCCATAATTTCATCTTTAATCGCCCCAGTAAAAGCTAAGTTTAATGCCACTTCCTCGTCTTCAAACTTAGGCCAAAGCACCCCAGGAGTATCAAGAAGCTCAATACCAATAGAAGTTTTAATCCACTGTTTATTTTTAGTAACACCAGGTCTATCGCCAGTTTTAGCTATATTATTTCTTGCCATCTTATTTATGAAAGTAGACTTTCCAACGTTAGGAATGCCTACAACCATAACTCTTGTTATAATCTTAGCTAATCCTTTAGCTTTTAGCCTCTCGTGCTTTTCCTTTAGCAGTTCCATTAACGCAGGCTTAATATTTTTTATACCATCACCCTTAAGACAGTTAACTTCAATTGCTCTTATTGACTCACTTTTCAAAGCATTAATCCACGCTTTAGTAGTCTTGCTATCAGTAAGATCACTCTTGTTAAGTAGAATTAATCTAGGTTTATCCTTACATAATTCATCTATATCAGGATTAGCACTAGATTTAGGAATTCTAGCATCCCTAATTTCAATAACAGCATCTACTAACTTTAAATTTTCTTTAATCTCTCTTTTGGTTTTCACCATATGGCCAGGAAACCAATTTATCGCCATAAAATCATTCCTTTCTTATTCAAAAACATTATCAATACATTCATATATTCATATATTTATATATTTATATATTTATATATTTATAGCTCTATATAGATATATCGATATATGAATGTAGATTATATATATTTTACAGGTTTATATAAAACAAATTTATATATAACAATTAGTTCCATAGCAATAGTATACCTATATATATATCAACTATGTTACAATTATAGCCACACTACTTAATATTTAAATTCATCAAAATAAAGATTCGTAGAATCACCGAAATCTTTTAATTCATTTAGCAATTCTTGTCGATATTTCATTTGGAACTGATATATCTATAGCTACACAATCTATTTTAAAATAAAAAACGGAGCTAAATTAGCCCCTGTCTTTTAATTAAATATTAGATTAATTCTTTAACCTTAGCTGCCTTACCTACTCTATTTCTTAGGTAGAATAACTTAGCTCTTCTTACCTTACCTCTTCTTGTAACTTCAATCTTCTCTATGATTGGAGCATTTAGTGGGAAAGTTCTTTCAACGCCAACGCCATAAGCTATTCTTCTAGCAGTGAAAGTTTCTCTTAATCCACCATTTTGTCTCTTAATTACAACACCTTCGAAAACTTGGATTCTTTCTCTTGTACCTTCTTTAACTTTTACGTGAACCTTAACAGTATCACCTACGTTAAATTGAGGTAAATCAGTTCTGATTTGTTCTTGTTCTATTGCTCTTAATATTTCGTTCATGTGCATTCCCTCCTTAGTAATAATGTGACGTTCTTACCATATGTAAATACGACAGAGGACCGCCCGTACTAGCACAATGGTAATTTTAACACATGTAATTTATTTAATCAACATTTTTTTCATATTCTTTAAGTAGCTTAATATCTTCTTTAGTGAGTTTTACATTTTGAAATAAATCAGGACGTCTTTCCTTAGTAATCCTAAGGGACATTTTCCTTCTCCACTTTCTTATGTTCTCATGATGCCCTGATAAAAGAACACTTGGAACCGATTCATCTTCAAAAACTTCTGGTCTAGTATACTGAGGATGCTCTAGCAAACCACTATAAAATGATTCCTCAACAAAGCTTTCCTCACTACTTAAAACTCCCGGAATCAGTCTGCAAATACTATCTATAATAGGTATAGCAGCCATCTCTCCTCCAGTAAGCACAAAGTCCCCTAAGGATAATTCTAGATCAAAATATTTATAAGCTCTCTCATCTATGCCTTCATAATGTCCACAAACAAAAATAACTTCATCTAGTTTAGATATTTCTTTAGCAACTTCTTGATTGAAGGTTTTGCCTCTAGGTCCTAAAAAAATTACTTTACCACTATTATTCTGTTTTACAGCTTTGATGCATTCTACCACAGGCTGAGCACTCATAACCATACCAGCACCACCACCATATGGATAATCATCTACTTTTTTATGCTTACTAGCTGAAAAATCTCTAATATTAGTAGTAGTTATATCTAAAATGCCACTATTTCTTGCTCTACCTATTATGCTATGTTCAAAAACACTAAACATATCAGGAAAAAGGGTAAGAATATTAATCTTCATCTTGCCATTCTCCTGAAGGTTTTATTATAATTTTCTTCTCTCCAATATTTATATCAAGGACTATCTCTTTTAATACAGGAACTAAAATCTCTTTATTACCTTTAACCCAGTAAACATCATTACTTCCTGTTTGTATTACATCGTATACATCACCATAGTTAAATCCATCTGTATCAGAAACATTACATCCTATTAAATCAGATATAAAATATGTATCTTCGGGAAGTTCAACAGCATTTTCTCTAGTAACTCTAATATACTTTTGTTTTAGTTTTTCAGCATCATTCATGGTATCAATACCTTTAATTTTAACTATAACTCTATCTTTCTGGTATTTTACCCATTCAACTTCAGCCTTTTTATCATCAATTAAAATTTCTTTTAGATCATCAAATCTGTTTACGTCATCAGTTAGAGGATAAACTTTAACTTCTCCTTTAACTCCATGAGTATTAACAATTTGACCTACGTTAAAAAATTCATTCATAAAATCACCTCGCAAACCATTTTAAGAGTATGTGGAAAAAGAGCTAGGAAGCCCTAACTCTTATTAGATAATTTCAACAACAACTCTTTTATTGTCCTTAATTGCTGCAGCCTTAACTACTGTTCTTATAGCTTTAGCAATTCTACCCTGTTTTCCTATAACTTTACCCATATCTTCAGGAGCAACTTTAAGCTCTATTATTATAGATTGCTCTCCAGCCACTTCATTAACCTGAACTGAGTCTGGGTTATCAACAAGTGATTTAGCAATAACTTCTACTAGTGTCTTCATAAACAATCTGCTTTAGGGGAATCCTAAGCAGAATTCACCTCCTAAAAGCTTTTACTTGTTTATACCAGCTTTAACAAAAAGCTTTTTAACTATATCAGTAGGTTGAGCACCGTTGTTTAACCACTTTGCAGCCTTTTCAGCGTCAATTTTAACTTCAGCTTCAGGTTGAACGATTGGGTTATAGTATCCTATTTCTTCGATGAATCTTCCGTCTCTTGGACTTCTTGAATCAGCTACTACTACTCTGTAGAAAGGAGCTTTTTTAGATCCCATTCTTCTTAGTCTTATCTTTACTGCCATTAATTTCACCTCCTTTTAAGGATATTGATATATTTTAACTAAAGAAAGGCATTTTACCAAACAAACCTTTTTTAGTATTTTTTTGCATTGATTTAAATTGCTTCATTTGTTTCTTCATCATTTCATAGCCTTTTAAAAGCTTATTTATTTCTTGAATTGTAGTACCAGAACCTACAGCTATTCTCTTCTTTCTCGAAGAAGAACTTGAAATCAAGTTAGGATTTTTTCTTTCTTTTGCAGTCATTGACTGAATGATTGCTTTAACTCTTCCCATTTGATTTTCACTGTCTGAAAGGTCTAACCCCTCAAGTTGTTGAGTATTTACTCCTGGCATCATCTCAAGCAGCTTATTAATAGGTCCTAACTTTTTCATCTGCTCCATTGCACTTAGATAATCATCAAAGTTAAATTCTTGACTTAACATTCTTTCACTAAGTTGTTGAGCTTCTTTTTCATCAATTGCCTGCTGAGCTTTTTCTATAAGTGACAAAACATCACCCATACCAAGAATTCTTGAAGCCATTCTATCTGGATGGAACACTTCAATATCATTCATTTTCTCACCAATACCAGCAAACTTTATAGGCTTTTCAGTAATGCTTCTAATTGATAGAGCAGCACCACCTCTAGTATCACCATCAAGCTTTGTAAGTATTGTTCCAGTAACATCTAATGATGCATTAAAAGTTTCAGCAACATTTACAGCATCCTGACCAGTCATTGAATCAACAACAAGTAAGATTTCATTAGGGTTTACTGAAGTTTTTATATCTTTAAGTTCCTGCATAAGCTCTTCATCTATATGAAGTCTACCAGCAGTATCAATAATAACTAAATTATATCCATGTTCTTTAGCATGAGCTACTCCTGCTTTAGCTATATCAACAGCAGGTACTTTATCTCCCATAGAGAACACAGGAATATCTATTTGCTTACCAACAACCTCTAATTGTTTAATAGCAGCTGGTCTATAAATATCACAAGCAACTAATAAAGGCTTTTTATTTTTCTTTCTCATGTGAAGAGCAAGCTTTCCACACATAGTTGTTTTACCTGCACCTTGAAGACCTGCCATCATAAAAACTGTTGGGCCATTGTCTGCATAGTTCAGTTTGCTTTCAGTATTTCCCATTAAAGATGTTAGCTCATCATTAACTATTTTTATAACTTGTTGTCCTGGTGTAAGGCTTTCTAACACTTCAGATCCTACGCATTTTTCACTTACAGTCGCAATAAACTTTTTAACTACTTTAAAGTTTACGTCAGCCTCAAGTAATGCGAGCTTAACCTCTCTCATGGCTTCTTTTATATCTTTCTCAGTTAGTTTACCTTTTCCCTTGAGCTTTTTAAGCGTATCTTGTAATTTAGACGCTAAACCTTCAAAAGCCATGTTACCCCTCCTACGAATTAATAATTTCATCTAGCATTTCATCTATATCTTCTACTAATTCTTTTGACAACATATATTCGTTAGTAAGTTTTTTTATTAGGTCATTTTTCTTAGATTTTCTTATTTTACTTTTTTCCACAAGCTGTAGCTTTTCTTCATAATTAATAAGTTGTTTATCACATCTTTTAATCAAATCGTGAATTGCTTGACGGCTAGTGTTATTTATCTCAGCAATCTCTGCTAATGAAAAATCATCATTATAATACATGAACATTATATCTTTTTGTTTCTCAGTTAATAAGTCTATGTAATAATCTAGTAACAGAGAAATCTCAAATCTGTCTTCCATATAATCACCTTACTCACAAAGAATATATTATCAAAAGAAAATATAGCTGTCAAGTATTTTTACTTAACAGTTATATATTTTTTAAAATAATGCATCAGCGAACCCTTGTGGATCGAATTCTTGAAGGTCTTCTACACCTTCACCAACACCAATATATCTTACTGGTATGTTTAAAGAATTCTTTATTGAAATAACTACTCCACCTTTTGCAGTACCATCTAACTTAGTTAAGATTATGCCATCAATAGGACACGCTTCCATAAATTGCTTCGCTTGAATAACTGCATTTTGACCAGTTGTAGCATCTAAAACTAAAAGAGTCTCTTTTGAAGCTTCTTCAAACTCCCTATCAATTATTCTATTAATTTTTGATAATTCGTTCATTAAATTTTTCTTATTATGAAGTCTTCCTGCAGTATCACAAATAAGTATATCCATATTTCTAGCTTTAGTTGCTTGAATTCCATCATAAACAACAGCAGCAGGATCTGATCCTTCTTGATGTCTTACTATATCAACCCCAGCTCTATTACTCCATATCTCTAATTGATCACTAGCAGCAGCTCTAAAAGTATCTGCTGCAGCCAATATTACTTTTTTTCCTTCATTTTTGTATTTAGATGCTAATTTTCCTATAGATGTTGTCTTTCCTACGCCGTTTACCCCTATAACTAACATTACTTTTTGCTTATCATTAGTTTCTTTATTTTCTACACCTTCATTAAGCATATCTGCAATTACATTTTTTAAGCACGGCTTAACTTCTGTTGGATCTTTAATTTTTTCAGCTTTAATTCTAGATTTTAGTCTATCTATAATTTCTACTGTTGTATCCATACCAATATCTGATGTTATTAGTATCTCTTCGAGTTCATCATAAAGATCCTCATCAATTGTTACTGCTAAGTTTAAAACTTCAGTAATTCTGTCTGTAAAGTTATCCCTAGTCTTACTAAGTCCCGATTTTAATTTTTCAAATAATCCACCAAACATAAATGCCTCCTAATTTGTTAAGTCTACTGATACAACCTTTGAAACTCCTCTTTCTTCCATTGTTACTCCATACATTATATCACTAGCTTCCATGGTTCCTTTTCTATGAGTAATAACTATAAATTGTATATTATCAGAAAACTTTTGAAGGAATTCTGAATATCTATAAACATTTGCATCGTCTAGTGCCGCCTCTATCTCATCTAATATACAGAATGGGGTTGGTTTCATCTTAAGGATTCCAAACAGTAATGCAATTGCTGATAAGACCTTTTCTCCACCTGACATAAGATTTATATTTTGAAGCTTTTTACCTGGAGGTTGAACATTGATATCAATGTTAGCAGTTAATTCATCACCATCTGATAGTATAAGCTCAGCACTTCCGCCTTTAAAGAGTTCCTTAAATGTAATATTAAAGTTCTCATTTAATATTGCGAAATTCTCCTTAAATACCTCTTTCATTTTTGCAGTCATTTCGTCAATTACTGCAAGAAGCTCAGTTTTTCCTTTTTCTAAATCCTCTCGTTCCGTTGACATAAATTTATACTTTTCTGAAAGATCTTTATACTCTTCTATAGCACTAACATTAACAGTTCCAAGTCTATTTATTGATGCTTTAAGTTTATTTATTTGATTACTGTATGAAACTTCATCAAAATCCTTATGTGCCAAATCTATAGCTTCAGCATAGGTTAAACTCATTTCGTCATTGAGTTTTAATAAAAGATTTTCTTTTTCAACTTCATTTTTAGCCTTTACCAACTCAGATTTATGAATTTCATCTTCTTTTATGTTAATCTCAGAAGAAAGACTTTCAACTTTGTTCTCATGGTTTTTTATAGTTTCTTTAATTTTTATTTTTTCAATATCATATTCTTTGAATTTATTCTCAAGTTCTTCAATGTTATTATTATAAATTATAATATTATTTCTATTTTCATCAATAGTTTGGATACACTTACTTTTACTCGCTAAACTTTCTTCATTTGATGTTTCTAAAAAGATCATTCTGCTTTTAAGCTCAGTTGTCTCATTAGATAATCTTTCAACTTCCTTTTTTATACTTAGTATTGATTCATCAACTTTAGCCTTTATAACTTTTTTACTAGTAAGCAAGTCTTTCTGAGTATTAGTTTTTTCATTTAAATCTTCTATCTCTTTTGAAAGCTCATCGAATTGTACCCTATAAGACTTTAATTTTTCTTCTAATAGTATAGCTTTATTGCTGCTTTCTTGAAGCTCTCTTCTGTAACTATTTAATTTTGACTCACTTGTAAGTTTTTCATTTTGTGAAATCTTTATATTGTTTCTAAGTCTTAAGGTATCTTTTTCAATATTATCTATTTCACTATCTAATTTAGCTATTTCTATACTCTTAAAATGACTTTCATCTTTGAAATTTAAGTTAGTTTCATCTAGCTTCTTAATTTCATTTCTACCATCAGAAATTAATCTAACAAGTTCTTCAATAGAATTTTCAACTTTAACTAATTCTAAGCTAATATCGTCTATTTCTCTCTTTCTACTAATAATGCTTGTATGCTTATTATAGACACTACCACCTGTTAAAGATCCACCAGGATTAATTACTTCTCCTTGCAAAGTTACAATCTTATGTGAGTATCCACTTATTTTAGCTATGTTTAAAGCACTATTCATATCTCTACTTACTATTGTTCTTCCTAATACGTAATTAATAGCTTTTTCATATTTCTTGTCGAAATTCAATAATTCAGAGGCAATTCCAATATAGCCACTTACTTCTTTAATTCTCTTATCTAACTGAAGTACAGTGCCCTTAATTATTGTTAGTGGTAAGAAAGTAGCTCTTCCAAGTTTTTTCTCTTTTAGGTATTCTATAAGCTTTTGAGCACTTTTTTCATCTTCAGTAACAACATTAGATATCGAACTTCCTAAAGCTATTTCTATTGCAGTTTCATACTCTTTTTCAACGGATATAAGTTCACCTATAACAGAACAATTCTTTACATCAGTACCAACATATCCTTTATCAATATGCTCCATTAATATTTTAACAGCTCTATTATACCCCTCATATTGCTTTTCTAGATTTGAAAGCATGGTTTTATTAGCTTCAAGTTTACTTTTTTCTTGGTTTAGCGTTTTAAGCTTTGCATCATTTTTAGTATTCCTACTTGATAGAATCCCTATGTTTTTATTATTTTCTTTTACTGCTAGTTCTAATCTCTCTATTTCATCTTTTAATAATATTACTTTTTCTTCAAGCATAAGCTTGGTTGATATATTTATTTTCAAAGAACTTTCTAGATTTGAACTGTTATTATGTAAGTTGCTAATAGAATCTTCTAAAACTTTTATTTGACTAATAAGCATAGTCTTATTGTTTTTAAGCTCAGATGACAATTGAATGTTTTCAAATTCATCTTCTCTTAAAAACTTTATCTTATCCTCTTTTATTTTTAATGATTTAGATAAATCAAGAAGAACATTTTCTAAGCTTTTGCTTTCAGTATCAATAAAAATTTGTTCCTCAATTTTGCTGTTTAAATAATTAACATGTTCATTTCTTTCATTTTCAATAGAAACTAACTTTTCCGATAAAGTCTTTATTTCTTTATTATTATTTTCAATATTAAATTCAATATTTTTTACTCTTTCATTAAGAATATCAATCTGCTTTTGAAGTTCACTTGAAGTCTCTTTATTTTTATAATATAATTCTCTATCTTCTCTTGTTAGATTTTCAAGCTTTTCAAGTTCATCGCTCAAAGAAATTGTTCTATTTTTAGCTTCAGAAAGCTCTTCCTTAAGCTTATTATTCTCATTAATTAGCTTTGATACTTTTTCACCTTGATTTTTAATATTTGTATCAATTTTTTCTATATGGTTTACTATCAAAGAAATCTCTTTTCCACGAAGTTCATTTGAAAGTTCTAAGAAAATCTTAGCTTTTTCACTTTCTACCCTTAATGGCTCAATTCTTTCTTCGTAAGTAGATAAAATATCATTTATTCTAACTAAATTTTGCTCAGTATTATCAAGCTTTCTTTCAGCCTCATGTTTCCTAGTTTTAAATTTAACGATTCCAGCGGCTTCCTCTAAAAGAGCACGCCTTTCTTCTGGTCTTCCACTTAGTATAGCTTCTATTTTACCTTGTCCAATAAGTGAATAACCTTCTTTACCTATACCAGTATCCATAAACAAAGTTGTAATATCTTTTAATCGGCATTGAGAATTATTTATTAAGTATTCAGCTTCGCCTGATCTATATATTCTTCTAGTGACTGTCACATCATTGTATTCAATAGGAAGTTCTCCATCTGCATTGTCTAAAGTAAGTGAAACTTGTGCCAAGCCAACTGGTTTTCTAAACTGAGTACCAGCAAAAATAACATCTTCCATTTTACCGCCTCTTAGAGTCTTAATACTCTGTTCACCTAGAACCCATCTAACAGCGTCGGAAATATTACTTTTTCCGCTACCATTTGGTCCAACTACAGCTGTGACACCTCTTTTAAACTTTAATTCTGTTTTATCTGCAAATGATTTAAATCCCCTTATTTCAAGAGACTTTAGAAACATATGTCCACTCCTTATCTTCCAACAAATTGATAAAATAATCCTATTAGAAATGATGTAATAATTATTGCCATTATTATATTCATTATGATTTTTCTTGTTCTCTTCTTCATACTGCTCACTCCTTATTCTATTTAAGTTTATAGTAAATAAAGTAAAATATCAATGGTGACGAAAAGAAAACCCTAGAGTTTGCTCTAAGGTAATTTCTCTATGTATCAAAGTAATATAAATTCATTTATAAACATTTCTTCGTTACCTGTATTTATTTATATTGAAACTATCTTAGTTTCATTATTTGAATTAATTAAAATTTCTCCTACCTTTACTGAATCATCGATACATACATCTATCTTTACATTAACCAACTTACTCTTTAATTCATTAAAGAATTCTTTTTTGTTAGCATAAAGTCTAGAAATATATCTATTATTTATTCTAATGGTTACATCATCTTTACTTTCTCTAAGTAAGTTATAGATATGCTCATTTAAGATACTGCTTTCTACGAGTTCTCTAAATGCTGGATGAAATGGACCATCAACTATATCTCCACCAGTATTAATGTTTTCAGTAGGTTGTAACCCAACTCTTATAACATTGATATTATTTTCTATATAAAGCTTATATATCTTTTTTGCTACTGTTACTGCTTCGCTTAATGTGTATGGCTTATATTCTTCTCTCCTAAGCATTTCTTCCATAGGTGTATCTTTAATAACTAAGGCTGGATATATTCTACAAATATCTGGTTTCATCTCAATAGATTTTTTTGCTGTATCTAAGTCTTTTTCAAATGTGTCACCAGGAAGCCCAAGCATAATTTGATGACCTAAAGTAAAGCCGTATTCTTTTATAAGCATTGATGCCTTCTTTACATCTTCTTCTGAATGCCCTCTTGCAGATTTTCTTAGTACTTCTTTGTCAAGAGATTGAACCCCAAGCTCTATTATATCAACCTCATATTCTTTTAAATGATTTAAAATATCATGATCTATATAGTCCGGTCTTGTTGATAATCTTATATAATTTATTTTTTTTAACTTCTTGTATTTGTATGCAACTTCTAAAAGTTCTTTTTGCTTCTGCATCGGTATTGCAGTAAACGTGCCACCAAAAAATGAAATTTCAACTGTTGAATTAGCGATATCTATAGTTTTCAAATACTCTTCTACTGTATTTTCTACATACTGACTATCTACTACTCCTTCTTCACCAGATATCTTATTTTGATTACAAAATACACAGTTATGTGGGCATCCTAGATGAGGTACGAAGATTGGAATTATATAATAACTTTTACTCATTGCTGCCCTCCAAAAAATTCAAAGCCTTTTTAGCAGATTGCTGCTCAGCTTCTTTTTTACTAAAACCTTCTCCTTCACCAATTATCCTATCACCGATAACGACTTTAGTATAAAATTTTCTTCTATGCGGAGGACCTTCATATTTTACTAGTTCGTAGTTTATATTAACTTCGCCATTCTCTTGCAATTTTTCTTGAAGCTTTGTTTTAAAATCAAGAACGATTTTATCATTAATCGCATCTGCTATTACATGTTTAAAGTTTGTTATTATAAAATCTCTAGCGTACTCCAAGCCTTTATCTAGATATATAGCAGCTAGTAAAGCCTCTAAACAGTCGGCCTGAATAGATATTCTTTCTCTTCCTCCTGTTAGTTCTTCACCTTTACTCATTCTTATAAGATCACCAAGTCCAAGAATCCTTGCCACCTCATAAAGAGAATTTTCACATACTATTAAAGCTCTCATTTTTGTAAGCTCACCTTCGGATTTATCCTTACAATTATTGAACAAGTATTCAGATATGCAAATTTGAAGCACTGAATCGCCTAAAAACTCAAGTCTTTCGTTATATTCAATACCTTTATACTGATTTGCATATGAACTATGAGTTAATGCAGTTTCAAGCAAATGTTTATTTTCAAAATAAATATTTAGTTTGCTTTCAATCTTTTCAATATTAAACTCGTACATTTAAAAAAATTCAACTCCTTAAGGTTTATTCTTCAGTATGTTAATCCTTTACCGTCGTACTTAAATTTATTACTCATGCCATCATTAACACATTCAAGAATAAACTTAATTTAAAATATAAAATCCCGCTTTAGGCGGGATATATTATTCTTCACTATGTTCTTTAAGATACTCTACTACATCGCCTACTGTAACAAAGCCTTCTGCTACATCATCAGGGATTTCCATTTCAAGTTCATCTTCTAAAGCCATAATAAGCTCAACTATATCTAGTGAATCTGCACCTAAATCTTCTATAAATGATGCCTCAAGTGTAATATCATCCTCATTCACACTAAGCTTATCTGCTATTATTCCTTTTATTCTTTCAAACATTTAATGCACCTCCAAAATTAATCTACTTAGATAATATTATATATAATCGACATCGTCAATATATCTCTAAGCATATTTGTAATAAAATATTATTTTATATTAAAAATAATATTAATTTTTATCGTTAGTATTAGCTTCAAGCTCAACTTTAAGCTTTGCAAGAGTATCATTAACATAAAACGTTCTCGCTTGCTTTATAGCATTCTTAAAAGCTCTTGCATCTGAGCTTCCATGAGCTTTAATGCATATTCCATCAACACCTAAAAATGGAGCTCCTCCATATTCCTTGTAATCAAATTTATTTTTCAAAGATTTTATTACAGGTAGAATAAATAATGCGCCAATTTTAGTAATTATTGATGATGTAATTTCGGATTTTATAGTTCCAAGAAGATTTGAAGCAACACCCTCATACATTTTAAGAACTGTATTTCCTACAAATCCGTCACACACAACAACATTTACATCTCCATTTGAGATATCTCTAGGTTCTATATTTCCAACAAAATTAAGATTAGAATCTTTCAAAAGCGAATAAGTCTCCTTTGTAAGTTCATTACCTTTCTCTTCTTCTGCACCAATATTAACCAATGCAACTGTAGGATTGGATACCTTAATTACGTTTTCATAATATACTTTGCCCATAATTGCAAACTGTTTTAAATATTGTGGTTTACAATCAACATTTGCTCCAGCATCAACAACTATAAAAGGCCCATTTATTCCTGGCATAATAGGTGACAATGCAGGTCTTTCTATACCTTTAATTCTACCTATAACCAAAGTACACCCTGCAAGGAATGCTCCAGTACTTCCAGCTGAAATTACTGCATCACACTCTTTATCTTTTACAAGTTTCAAAGCTTTATTCAAAGTGGAATCTTTTTTCTTCCTTAAAGCCATAACTGGATGTTCATTAGTGCCAATTACTTCAGTTGCATCAATAATTTTTACTCTTGAGCCATCATATTGGTATTTACTTAACTCATTTTTTAGTTTTTCTTCAGGTCCAGTAATTACGATTTCAATATCTTTAAACTCTTTTAAAGCCTCTACACACCCTTCTACAACCGCAGAAGGAGAATTATCTCCACCCATACCATCAATAGCTATTCTCATTTTATCACCCCTTTGTAAACTATAATTCAATTTAGAATCTTAATATTTTATTATTTACACATTTGATGCAGAATCAAGGCAAATATAATCTCTTAACTCTAACATGCTTTATTAATAATAATCTTATACTTTAATTTCACTTACAACATTAGGATAATATAGATGAATCACTTCATACTTAAATTTATATTTTCAAAATTCCTCTCAAAACCCAGAGGAGTTTTGAAAATAGATTTTGGATTGAAGTTCTTCATCTTTATTAAAATCAAATAACTGATGCATGACGAAATTCAGTAAAATGACTTTAATAAAAATTAGCTTTATATGGTTTAAAAACTTTTACAAAATATTTTGTTACATATAAAGAAAAGAAAGTCAATTGACTTTCTTTATTGTTCTGAAGCAACTACTTCTTTACCCTTGTAATATCCACAGCTCTTACAAACTCTGTGAGCTAATTTCATTTCATGGCATTGTGGACATTCTACAATACCAGGTATGCTTAACTTAAAAGTTTGAGCTCTTCTTGAATCTCTCTTTGCTCTGTATGTTTTTCTAGCAGGATTTCCCATAATTACACCTCCTTATTTGCTAAACAAATCATTCAATTTAGCCAATCTAATGTCAATATCATTGTTGTCACAGCTACATTGCTTTTTGTTTAGGTTCGTTCCACATTGCTGACACAGACCTTTACAATTTTCATTGCAAAGTCTTTTTATAGGCAAGGCTGATATAATATTGTTAACAATTATTTCTGTGATATCTATTGTATCACTATCAACGAAGATAATATCATCATCTTCATCTGATAAATTATTTGTAAATCTCTCATTAACACTAATGTGTATTGGATATGAGAAGATTTCTAAGCATCTTGAACAAGAAAGTTCTAAAACTGTTTCAACATCTACATCTAGCTCTAACAACCCTTCATTAAAAGAGAACTTACCCTTCACCTTTACAGGTTCAACAGCTTTTATCGATTCACCTTCATAATTAAAGGCATCTAGATCTAATGTAAAGTCTAAAGGCTTTACTCTTTCTCTCTTGCTAATTAAATCTGAAAATTGTAGTATCATATGTACAACTCCACTTCATGCCTAAGAATGGCACAGCCATTCGTACAGCAGAATTAGTAATTTTTACTGACAACACAATTTATTATATAAACATGACTTTTAAAAGTCAAGAAATTTATTTTTTATTTTCTAACAAGCTCCAAAGTATCCTTAGCTATCATCATTTCTTCATCAGTTGGTATTACAAATACCTTAACTTTTGAACCTTCTTTACTTACCTCAGCTATTTTACCTCTTACGTTGTTTTTAGCAGTATCTATTTCTATTCCAAGGAACTCTAAACCTTCACATGCCTTTAGTCTTGTTAAAGGATCGTTTTCTCCTACACCAGCAGTAAATACAACTACATCAAGACCACCCATAGCAGCAGCATATGAGCCAATGTATTTTCTTACTCTGTATTGGAATATATCTAAAGCTAATTGAGCTCTAACATTACCATTTGCAGCAGCTGTTTCTATGTCTCTAAAGTCACTGCTTACGCCTGATATACCCAATACTCCAGATTTCTTATTTAATAATTCGTTAGTTTGTTCAACTGTATAACCAAGTTCCTCCATTATAAAAGTTACTACAGCTGGATCAAGATCTCCTGTTCTTGTACCCATTGCAACACCTTCTAATGGAGTAAATCCCATAGATGTATCAATTGACTTACCATTCTTTACAGCAGTTAAACTTGAACCATTTCCTAAATGACAAGTTACTATCTTTAATTCTGATAAATCTTTCCCCATAACTTCAGCAACCTTAGCGGATACATATTTATGAGAAGTTCCATGGAATCCGTATTTTCTTATATTATGTTCTTTGTATAATTCATATGGCAAAGCATATAAAAATGCCTTATCTGGCATAGTTTGATGGAAAGCTGTATCAAAAACAGCAGTCATTGGTGTGTTAGGCATTAGAGCTTTACAAGCATCTATCCCTATTATGTTTGGTGGATTATGAAGCGGAGCAAGTTTAATGCATTCTTCCAAATACTTCATAACTTCATCATCTATAACAACTGAGCTTGAATATTTTTCACCACCATGAACAACTCTATGTCCTACTGCAGATATTTCATCCATTGACTTTAATACACCATTATCTTTATCTATCAGTGCGTCTAAAACCAACTTTATTGCATCCTTGTGGTCATTCATATCTTGTTCTATTACATATTTGTCCTTACCTTCAACTTTTTGAGTAAGGATTGATCCTTCTATTCCTATTCTTTCAACAAGTCCTTTTGCTAAAACTTCTTCTTTAGCCATATCTATTAATTGATATTTTAAAGATGAGCTTCCACAGTTAATTACTAGTATGTTCATTTCTATTCCTCCTAAAATGATTAAAATGTTCTATTTATCAAATTGCGCTTGAACAGCAGTAAGTGCAACTACATTTACAATATCCTCTGAACTACAACCTCTAGATAAGTCATTTATAGGCTTATCAAAACCTTGGCAGATTGGTCCGATTGCTTCTGCATTCGCAAATCTTTGTACAAGTTTATAACCTATATTTCCAGCTTGAAGATCTGGGAATATAAGAACATTAGCTTTACCAGCTACATCACTATTAGGTGCCTTTTGACTAGCTACTTTTTCAACTATAGCTGCATCTAACTGCATTTCCCCATCAATTAATAGATCAGGTCTTAATTCCTTTGCTCTTTCAGTTGCAGCTCTAACTTTATCTACAACCTCATGATCTGCTGATCCCATTGTTGAGAATGAAAGCATAGCAACCTTAGGCTCTATCTTACATAATTTTTTTGCTGTATCAGCTGTTGCTATTGCAATAGCTGCAAGTTGATCCGAATTTGGACTTGGGTTAACAGCACAGTCTGAGAATAAAAGCATTCCTTCTTCACCATACTTAGAACCTGGTACCATCATAATGAAGAAACTTGATACAACAGAAACTCCTGGTGCAGTCTTAATTATTTGAAGACCTGGTCTTAATAAATCTCCAGTAGTATGCACAGCACCTGAAACCATACCATCTGCATCTCCAACCTTCACCATCATTGTACCAAAATATAATGGATCTCTTACAATTTTCCCTGCTTTTTCGATTGTCATTCCTTTACTTTTTCTAAGCTCATAAAATTCGTTAATGTAAACCTCAAGCTTATCTGAAGTTTCTGGATCAGCAATATTTATTCCTGTTAGGTCAACACCTAAATCTGCAGCTTTACTTCTAATCACTGATTCAGATCCTACTAAAGTTACCTCTGCTAATCCATTTTCTTTAATTTTTTGAGATGCTACGAGTGTTCTCTCTTCATCTCCCTCAGGTAGCACAATTCTCTTTATATCTTTTTGTGCCATATCCCAAATTTGCTTCATAAGTTCCATGTTCATTTCTCCTTTCAGTCGAACGGATAATATCTACATATACTAATATACTCCTAAATTAGAGTAGATTTCAACACATAAAGCCAAAAACATAGTAGTTCTTATATTTGAATAATTAATAATAGTCTGACATTTCATTTTTTTTAATACTTTATTTATTCTATCCAATGTTTGGTGTATTATATATCTATAATTTGATAAAGGAAGGTTTTATTATGAATATTGTTGGAATAGTAACTGAATATAATCCGTTTCATAATGGACATAAGCTACATCTTGAACAGACTAAGAAGCTAACTAATGCTGATGGTGTCATATGTGTAATGAGCGGAAATTTTGTTCAGAGAGGACTACCTTCAATCTTAGATAAATGGACTCGAGCTCAAATTGCTGTTCTTAATGGTGTTGACTTGGTGATAGAACTCCCTACAATATTTTCTGTATCTTCAGCTGAATTTTTCGCAAAAGGGGCTGTAGATATTTTAAATCAAACATCAGTAGTTAACTCACTGTGTTTTGGAAGTGAAGTTGGAGAAATAGACATAATTATGAAAGTAGCAAAAATATTATCATACGAATCAGATGAGTTTAAATCCTTATTAAGAAACCATTTAAACCTTGGTAAATCGTATGTGAAAGCCCGTTCTGAAGCTTTACTAGAGTATTTTAAAAAATATGAATATATAAATTTAAGCACAGAGGAATTCGAAAATTTCTTAAATTCCTCAAATAATATTCTAGGTATCGAGTACTGCAAAAGTATAATTAAATCAGAAAGTAGCATTAAGCCTGTAACTATTAAAAGAATAGGTTCCTCTTATAATGATATAAGCCTTTCTAGTAGTTTTGCTAGTGCCACTGCTATAAGAGAACAACTTTATAAGGAGTCTTCAATTGATGAACTTTATAAATACATGCCTGATACATCTATACAAATAATAAACGAAAAGAAAAAAAACTCAAATAAATTTCCATCAAATGATGATTTCCTTAAGTATATAAGATATAAGATTATAACCAATCCAGGTTCGTTTTCTAATCTTCCAGATAACATGGAGGGTTTGGAAAATAAATTCATCAAGGAAATTATGAAAGCTAAATCTGCCGATGAGCTTATAATGTTAGTTAAAAGCAAACGATATGCCTATACAAGACTTTCAAGGCTTATATGTCAATATTTTATTGGATTTGAAAACTATGATATTCAGTCTTTAAGAACTTCAAAACCAAATTATCTAAGAATACTCGGATTAAACAATGTTGGCGCACAAATAGTAAAAGAAATAAAGAAAAAATCACAAATAAATATATTAAATAAGATACCAAAACAAATAGACGATTCAATGCTAGAGCTTGATTTAAGGGCTACAAATGCATATTCACTTATAAATCCTACTATTCCAGTTAACGCAGATTATCTGATTAGCCCTTTTATACATAAATAAATATTAAAATCTTTAGAGTTAATTATAGAATAAAAATATATAAAAAATACTATATATGAGATAAGGGGGGATCTCATGTATAGTATTTTTTTATTGCTTATTGCATCAGCTTTATTAGTCTTTATGCTGCTAAAGCTTAATTTTAATAGGACAAGCACCTTTGTAACTTTATCATTAACAATATTAATACTCTATTTCGTAGTTAATCCAAGAAGTTGTATGGAAGCAGCTTTACAAGGCGCACAATTATTTATAAAAGCCATCTTGCCTTCTTTGTTTCCATTTATGGTTATCTGCAATCTTCTTATTGCTTTTGATGGAATATCTATATATTCTAAATTATTAGGTCCAATTTTATGTAGACCTCTAAGATTAAGTAAAAACTGTAGCTTTGCTATTGTTGCAAGTATGTTATGTGGTTATCCACTTGGTGCAAAATATAGTTCTGAGCTCTATGATAATGGCTATATTGATGAACTTGAATTCAAAAGACTTTTAAACATAGCATCTAATGCAGGACCAATATTCATATTAGGGTCTGTAGCTAGCTCAATGCTCAACAATATCTATTACGGTTATATAATTCTAGCTGCAAACTACTTATCATTTTTTATAATCGGACTATTTTCAAAAAGCAAAGCAAGCCCTAGAAAGTTAAATTTTAACCCGGCACCTAAAAATATTAATATAGGCGAAGCTTTTAAAGCATCTATTAATGATGGAATAAATGGCACTCTGATGGTAGGAGGCTATGTAATCATTTTTGCTGTATTAATCGCCATAATAAAAAATAATGCTATTGCAAGCATTATTTCTAACAGTATATCCAATATGAACCTAAACAACGAATTGTTATCAGCTTTATTTTTAGGTAGTCTAGACTTAACTAATGGATGTTATATTATAACAAGTAGTTCTTTATCTATAACAATAAAATTATGCCTCATAAGCTTTTTTTGCTGCTTTGGAGGATTTTCAATTATTGCACAAACACATGCTTTTTTTTACAAATATGATATCTCTGTAAAAAAGTACTTTATTATTAAATTCTTGCAAGGATTGATAGGCGTAATCGTTACATTCCTTCTATGTACTATATTCATCACCACTATACCTACATTCAGCACAAATAATACGGTTGGTCTCTACAACCAAATTTGGCTGCCATACTTAATATTTATGATAATAACAATAATTTGCCTAAGTATAAAAAAATTATTTAATGCTGCGTAGTTCCTTAATATTTTCCCTTATTGTAACAGCTGTTTTGTTCATATCATCATTCATATTAGTGGCCAAGGTTTCTACGTTAGTCTTAATTATGTTCAAAATTTCATTTGTTTTAACTTCTATTTCTTTTTCAAGTTGACTAAGTATTTCATCGGCATAATCTCTTGCACCTATTCTAATAGCTTTAGCTTCTCTTTGAGCTGAAGCTATTACTTCTTGTGCTCTAATATTTGCTTCTTTTACTATATCATGATTTTCGACCTGCTTTTTTAGAAGATCCATAGTCTGTTTTTTGACAGACTCATATTCTTTTTGTGCTTCTCCTAAAATTCTCTCTCTCTCTGTCATAACCCATTGAGCTTTCTTAAATTCATCTGGTAAGTAATTTATCACTTGATCTACAACTTCTAGTACTTCCTTCTTATCAACAACAACTTTACCAGTTATAGGAACCTTTGCTGCACTTTCAACAATATCTTGAAGATATTCAAGGAGCTCAATAACATTAACTTCCATCTTACTCACCCTTATTCCCCCTTTATTCTACTTATAATATCAACGATGATCTCATCTGGAACCAATTCACGAATACAACCTCCGAATTTAGCAACTTGCTTTACAGCTGAACTACTCAAATATGAGTACTGTGCATTAGTCATCATAAAAACAGTCTCTATCTCCGGATCTAATTTATTGTTCATCAATGCCATTTGAAATTCGTACTCAAAATCAGAAACTGCTCTCAATCCTTTTAAGATTACAGTAGCTTTCTTTTGTCTCATAAAATCCACTAAAAGACCATTAAAAAATTCAACTTTTACATTTGGAAAGTCTTTTGTAACTCTCTTTATTAATTCAACTCTTTCATCTATCTTGAATAAGCCCTTTTTATCAACATTAACTAGTACGACAACTATTACTTCATCAAAAACCTTAGCCCCTCTAGCAATGATATCAAGATGTCCATTAGTTATTGGGTCAAAGCTTCCAGGGTATACGGCAATCTTCATTTTAGACCTCCTTGTATTTATAAAAGACAACGGTTGTATTTCCATATTTTCTTTCATTAGTTATTTTAATTTTTTCACTACCTTGATATATTTCTTCACTAGTATCTATTTTAGTTACAATTATTCCATTGGGATCTAGTAAATTTCTATCCTCTACTATCTTTATCGCATCAGGAATCATATTCTTTAGGTAAGGTGGATCAATAAAAATAATATTAAAAACCTTTCCTTTATCAGCCATTGAGTTTAAGGCACTATATGCATCCATGTTTAAAGAGAAGCAGAAATCATCAAATTTCAAGTTTTGAATATTCTCCCTTAAAACTGGATATGTTATCGGACTTTTATCAACTAAATAGCATTCTTTGGCACCTCTACTTGCAGCCTCCAATCCTAAACTACCAGTTCCCGCAAATATATCAATTACAACAGCATCAGGAATGTAAAATTGTATGCTACTGAACATAGCTTCTTTTACCCTATCTAATGTTGGTCTTGTATCATATGTAGGGGGCGATAATAATTTTCTTCCTTTTGCTTTTCCCGCTATGATTCTCATTTGTATGTCCTCCTAAATTAAGTAAATTTTATCATATAGATAAATAAATTAAAATATTGTTTAACTAAATAGATATATCCTTGTATCAAAAGAAATATCTATTTTTAATTAATGAGCATATTTATATACACTTCCGTCTTACACTATCTTTAAGTATTAACGAATAATTCAAAATCTAAAAACTTCTTCTTTCAACTAGAAATTACAAATCATAGTTTTTTAGTTGAAGCAAATATACTTTGAACTTCTAGATAGATTTTTACTAATCTCTGAAATTAGTTTTACATTATTTAGGTCTGAACTCTGTAAGATTATTTTAGCTTCTTCGCTAGCACATCTTAGGATCTTCATATCTTCAATTATATCTGCTAAAATCAATCCTGAATCTCCACTTTGTCTTAAACCAAACATTTCACCAGACCCTCTTAGTTTTAAATCTTGTTCTGCAATATAAAATCCATCGTTACTTTCGGTCATTATCATCATTCTTTTCTTAGTAATATTATTTTTAGCATTACCAACAAGGATACAATAAGATTGATATTGACCTCTACCTACTCTTCCTCTAAGCTGATGTAGCTGACTTAATCCAAATCTTTCGCAATTCTCAATAATCATTACACTAGCATTAGGCACATTTACCCCAACCTCAATAACAGTTGTTGATATTAAGGCTTTTATATGACCTTCTTTAAATCTATTTACAATGTCTTCTTTATCCTTTGGGGCCATCTTTCCATGTAGTTTTTCGATTTTATGTTCTTTTAAAACCCCATCGCTAAGGTCATTATAGACTTTATCAACAGAATTTAGCTTTCCGTCTTCATCCTCTTCTATTAAAGGGCATACCACATATACTTGTCTTCCTTTGTTAATTTCATCTAGTGCTAAACTATATGCTTGATTTTTGGATTCACTTTGAAAGAATAATGTCTCAATCTTTTTTCTCCCAGGTGGAAGTTCGTCAATAATAGAAACATCCAAGTCACTATATAAATATAAAGCTAAAGTTCTAGGTATTGGTGTCGCAGTCATAACTAGAACATCTGGTTCTTTCCCTTTATTGATTAGTTTACTTCTTTGTTCTACACCAAATCTATGCTGCTCATCAGTTACGACCAACCCTAAATTTGTAAAATTAACATCTTCCTGTATTATAGCATGAGTCCCTATTACAACAATAGGTATTCCAGAAGAAATTTTTTCTTTTATCCTAATTTTCTCCTTATTTGTAGTACTTCCTGTCAGAAGTTCAATATCTATGTCGAATTTGCCAAGTAGCTTTTTAGCCTCATAAAAATGTTGTGATGCCAAAATTTCAGTTGGTGCCATCATAGCAACTTGATATCCGTTCTTATATACATTAAACATAGATATAAATGCTACAACAGTCTTACCACTTCCTACATCTCCTTGGACAAGTCTGTTCATAGGACTAGAACTTTTCTGGTCAAGAAGTATTTCTCTCACAACTTTTGCTTGTGCATTAGTTAACTGATAAGGAAGCGATTCTTTTAAATCTGTGAGTTCTGAACACATGGTAAATTTAATGCCATTATTGCCCTGTTTTAAGTGATTCTTTAACATTAAGAGTTTTACCGAATATGTAAACAACTCTTGAAATTTCAATCTTGTAATTGCTCCGTTTAACTTTTCTTTTGTAGAAGGGAAATGTATATTTCTTATAGCTTCGTCTAAAGAAACTAGATTATACTTTGACAGTAAGTATTCTGGTAAATTTTCGCCAATAACTATATTGCAAAGTATACTGTTAACGAGCTTTGATATAACTCCTCCAGTAATATCACCCTTCAAGGGATATACTGGTAGTATTTCATTTTCACTAGCATCCCTAAATACTATAGTAGGATTAACTATTTCCAGATAATTTCCTACCTTTTTGTATTTCCCCATTAAATTATAGTTTTCACCAATTTTAAAATTGTTCTTTATGTACGGTTGGTTAAACCATTTTGCTATAACTTTTGTATTTTCATATTTTAAAGAAATGGAGGTTAGCCTCTTTCCATTTTTAGTTCTAATATCTCTTTCAAATGAAACTACCTTACAATTAATTATCTGTTTAACTTCTTCAGAAATATCATCTATATTAGGATTTCCATCCACAAATTCATAATCTCTTGGAAAATAGAGAAGCAAATCTAACATAGTAAAAATACCACAACGATTTAACTTTTCTTCTAATTTAGGCCCTACTCCTTTTAATTTTTTTATCTCGCTATATATATCCATCTTTACCACCTAAAATAAAAAAAGTCTTCAGTTTATCAGTCATTTTTCATTTGTATTTATAATTATTGAAGTATGATTCATATGACTAATAAGCTATTATTCTACATTTTGTTCACATTTTCATCACAATAAATTTCAGCTTACTACTTGTTATTGAATTATATAGATAAACTTCTTCACATTTAAATTTATCAAAATAAAGATTCGTAGATTCATCTAAATGTTATTTTGAGTTCAACGACTGAAGTGGTCTATCTATAAATAGTAAAAAGAAAAGCGACAATGTCGCTTTTCTTATATTACATCATATGTCAATTATTATCAATATCTTGACTACGTTAAAGACATTTATATATTTCAAATTTTAATAGGATTACATGTACTATTTAGCAATTTATCATATAAATTTAAAATTATATAAATCTATATTCTCTAAGCTAGCATATGTATGAGATATTAAAATTTATTCTACAGATACAAGGAAATAATATAATGGTTGCTCTCCATTATAGCACTGAACATCTATATCAGGATACTTCTTTTCAAGTCTAGAAACGAATTGCTTAACTTCATTTTCATCGCATTCTTTTCCATAGAATAAGGTAATAAGCTCGCTGTCTTCGTCTACCATTTGGTTTAATAACTCTTCGGTAACTTCATATACATCGCCGCCAACATGCTTAATTTTGCTTTCAATTAGCCCTAGTATATTTCCTTCTTTTATTTCTATTCCGTCCATTTCAGTATCTCTTACTGCATATGTTACAGATGCTGACTTAACTAATTCGATTGAATCATTAAGTTCCTTTATATTTTCCTCAACCTCAGCCTCTGGATTAAACATAGTTATACATGTAATACCTTGAGGGATTGTCTTTGTAGGAACAACCACTATATGCTTATCAGATATTTCTGCAGCTTGGTTAGCAGCCATTATAATATTCTTATTGTTTGGGAATACGAAAATATGCTCCGCATTCAATTTATCTATGCATTCAAGTATATCTAAAGTACTTGGATTCATAGTTTGACCACCCTCAATTACATAGTCAACTCCTAAATCCTTGAATATATTTTTTATTCCAGATCCCATTGCTACCGATACAAAAGCATATTTTTTCTTTTCTTCAACCTCTTGTTCAACAGCTACTATATTTTCGTCCGGTACATCTTCATATTCTTTTTCAACTAAAAGATGTCTATGTTCTTCTCTCATATTATCAATCTTAATCTTTGATAATTCACCTAGTTTAACTGCCTTTGAAAGAACTGCACCAGGATCATTAGTATGAATATGAACTTTTATAACGTCTTCATATCCAACAACAATCATAGAATCTCCCAAGTTCTCTATTTCATCTTTAAACTTATTAGATTTAGAGCTATCTCCCATAATTATAAATTCAGTACAATATCCGAATTTAATTTCATGATCCTCCATGTTATTTGCAGCTGATACTCCAGTAACTGCTGGTTTAAAGTTTTGTATTTCTGCTTGTAGATTTTTTTCTAAAGCCTCATACATTCCTTGCAATATAATTAAAAGGCCCATTCCACCAGAATCTACAACTCCTGCTTTTTTCAAGGCTGGAAGCATCTCAGGTGTTCTATCTAACATTGTTTTACTGTGATTACAAACTTGTTCCATTAAAACTGTTACATCAGTAGCAGAAGATTCTGAAGCAGCTTCTGAAGCAGCTCTTATGATAGTTAAAATTGTACCTTCTGTTGGTCTCATAACTGCTTTATAAGCTGACTTTGCACCTTCTGATAAAGCGTTGGCAAACTCAGTTGTATCCGCTTCCACTTTATTTTCTAATCCCTTTGAAATACCTCTAAGTATTTGGGATAATATAACTCCTGAATTTCCTCTTGCTCCCATTAAAGCGCCTTTAGCAAGTTTTTTTGAGATCTCGCCCAAAGAAGCTCCTTTTAAGGCTTCAATCTCCTTAACAGCAGCTTTAAAAGTCATTGACATATTAGTTCCAGTATCACCATCTGGAACTGGGAAAACATTAAGCGAATTAACATACTCGCTTTGTTCTTCCAATCTATTACTTGCGTTAATCACCATGTTATAAAAATTTTCACCGTTAATTCTAATATAATTCATTAGTTTGCCCTCCTAAACTCTCACAGCTTGCACGTTAACAGTTATTGATGATACTTTAATCCCAGTATAATTTTCAACATTATATCTTACTTTTTGAATTATATTATTTGCTATAACAGATATCTTTGTACCGTACTCAACCATAACGAATAATTCTACATTTAATTTATCTTCTTTAAAATTTATTTTAACACCTTTGCTTAAATTCTCAACCCTTATTAGCTCCCAAAAACCATCAGTTGCATTTTTAGATACCATTCCAACAACACCATAGCATTCCATAGTTGAAAGTCCAACTATTTTAGCAACTACTTCATCAGAATATGATATATTTCCAAATTCATTTGATACGCCTAACATAATTAAATTCCTCCTTGCTATATTCCATTAAATATATTCTATATTAAATAGGAAGATTATTCAATACTCTTAATTATCTCTAATATTTTGCTCATATTTAGTATTTTTATCTTGCATAAATTATACATGTTGTGATAATATATTATATGTCCTATTGAAGATCACAATCTTCAGAGTTAAGGAGGTGTTGTAAATGTCAAGAAAATGCGAAATCTGCAACAAGGGTGTAATATCAGGAGTACAATACAGCCACTCACACAGACAAAGCAAGAGAAAATGGGCTCCTAACATAAAGAAAGTTAAAGCTGTAGTTAACGGAACACCAAAAACTGTTCATGTTTGTACTAGATGCTTACGTTCAGGTAAGGTTCAAAGAGCTGTCTAAGAATCTTGTGAAATGCAGTTGTAAATTAGCAATTGCATTTTTTTTTAACATTAAAAGCGTGCCTATGGCACGCTTTTTACTTTATTAAATAATATTAGTTTTTCTTATGTATTACTTCTACCTTTTCTTATAAAAATTCTTAAAAAAATAGATAAAAACTTAGGTAACTTAATAGCTACTATCTTCATTCTAATTCCTCCCACAATTAATATAAAAGCCACCAATAAGCTGCTTTATATATAGTATGCAAAAGACAATTTATTGGTGACAAATAATTTTTAAAAAAATCTTAGATTTTTTTATTTGTTAGTCATTGCTATAAATAACCATAACAATGCCAGAGGAAAATTTAATTTCAATTGATCTATCTATAAATTCATTTGAAACTGTTCTTCCGTCTCCAAATTCTAAGTTATAATCATGAAGTGGATATTTTGCATTCGCTATATAAAAGTTTCTTACAGTCTCTCCAAAAGCTTGAAAAGATATAGTTTGTCCGTGAGAACCTTGAAGTACCGTATCTTTAGAAACTAAAAAAATACAGTTGTTTTCATCTTTAATTTTGGCCTTTATATTCAAGTCTAAGGCACGCTTTAATAGTCCTATATTAGCAATAGTATGATCAAGCCTAGTACCAGTACATCCAAGTAAAACAATCTCATTTGCTCCGTGTTCTATTGCATTTTTAAAAGCTAATTCACTATCTGTAAAATCCTTTTCCGGCTTGAACTTAACTAACTCTACTTCTTTGAATGCATTAATTGCTTCATATTTTGCAGAATCAAAATCACCTAATATCACATTAGGAGTAATATTATATTTATAAAAAACATTAACACCACTGTCTGCAGCTATTAAAAAATCTGCATCTCTAATTTCACATAAAAATAAATCTTCGCTTGGAGCCTTTCCTCCTGCTACTATAACAGCTTTCATTACTATAGCACCTTTCTAAGCTCCATTAAATTATTTTCTATGTTATCTCCACTAAAAACTGAAGAACCTGCTACTATTACATTAGCCCCTGACTCAACAACTTTCTTTATATTACTCTTATCTATTCCACCATCTACTTCTATAAGAAGTTCAGAATTATATTTTTCTGATAATTCTTTTACTTCCTTAATTTTTTCTAAAGAATAATCAATAAATTTTTGACCACCAAAACCTGGATTTACAGACATTATAAGAACCATATCTAGTTTTGGTATTAGGTGCTTAATAAATTCAACAGGAGTTGCAGGATTAAGTGATATTCCAGCCTTTATTCCTTTGCTTTTTATATAAGAAATAGTTCTATCAATATGTCTATCAGCTTCGTAGTGTATTGTAATTATATCAGCTCCTGTGGCTATAAACTCATCTATATATCTTGCAGGTTCTTCAACCATTAGATGAACATCAAAAACCTTTTTTGTTAAAGGTCTAATTGCCTTTATTATAGGAAATCCAAAAGATATGTTTGGAACGAAAGCTCCATCCATAACATCAATGTGAATAAATTCAGCCCCAGCTTCATCTACTCGTTTTATCTGCTCTCCTAATCTAGTAAAATCTGCTGCTAAAATCGATGGTGAAAAAACTACCATTTAATTTTCCTCCTCATTATGTCTTCTAGTGATCTTATGTAAAATTCGTATCTAAGTGTGCTTATCTTACCTTCCTCTACTGCATTCTTTACTGCACATTTAGGTTCTTTGTAATGATTACATCCTGTAAACTTACACTCTTCATTATAATCAATAAACTCAGGGAAACAATACTTTAGATCATCTTTTTCAATAAAATCTAAATCTAAACTTGAAAAACCAGGAGTGTCAACTAAAAATCCATGTTCCACCGGAATAAGTTCACTATGTCTAGTAGTATGTTTTCCTCTTTTTAGTTTCTCGCTTATTTCTCCAGTCTCCATATGCTCTTTGTCAGCTAATGCATTAATAAGAGTGGATTTTCCAGCACCTGATGGGCCACATAATACAGTTACATTATCTGAGAGCCTACTCCTTAAAACGTCTAGCCCCAGTTGTCCTTTTGCATTTATGTATAAAACTTCATATCCCAGATTATTTATGATATTTTTCATATTAGTTCTTTCTTCTTCGCTACATAAATCAATCTTATTAAGACAAACAATAGCCTTTATATTATTGTGCTCACACAATACTAAAAACCTATTAAGCAAATCAAAATTTATATCAGGATTTTTTATAGCAAACACTACATATGCCTGAGTAACATTTGATACAGTAGGTCTTATAAGCTCCGAAGTCCTTTCATGTATAGAGTTAATTACTCCTTTTCCATTAGTAACTTCTATCTCAACCTTATCTCCTACCATAGGCTTCAGATCATTATGTCTAAATATACCTCTTGCCTTACATTCAATTATTCCTTCCTCTGTCTTTATATAATAAAAACCACCAATGCCTTTAATTATTGTACCTGTCATAGTACCTCCAAAAAAAATATATTCTATTACTATAATAAACACTTTTCTGAGAAAAATGCAATGGTGCCAGCATATACTGGCACCATTTTTTACTGTATAGGAAATATAAAATTTTCAACTTAGCTAAAACTAGATATTTCAATGATTTTAAAAGTCTTATATGGGCATACAGTAAAAAATAAAACTTATTCGCCTGCCAAATTTTCCTCTTATACATTCGGAAAGGCAGATGCGTTAAAAAAGCTCGCTGAAGAAGGACTCTTCAGCGACTTTTTTATTGAGCTGGTTTATTTGCAGGTTTTAGCTTAATAGTTACAGCATCACCTTGATTAACCTGAGTTGGACTTACACTATCAACAATTGCATCTTTAGGTTGAGAAGGATCATCAAACTTATATGCTACATTATTTCTGTTTGACCATTGATTTTCAACAAAATCTCTAGTCTTTCCAATTATCTCAGTTACATCAATCTTTCTTGGTGTATATCTGTAATATTGTACAGTTATATCAGAATTTTTATCAACTTCTTTGCCTGTTGGTAAAGTTTGATTGAATATCTTTCCATCTTGGTCTTTTAAATCAATTTTATCTGTATCAACAACAGTTGGCTTTAGATTTAAACTCAACTTATTATCTGAAAGATACTTTTGAGCCCCATCTACAGTCATACCTATAAGGTTAGGAACTATTACAGGTTGAGGTCCTTTGCTAATAACAAAATCTATTGATGTATTATCATCTTTATTTCTAACATCATTTGCTGCAGGATTTTGGCTCATCACCTTACCTTTAGCTACAGTATCACTAAAATCTTCTGTTTGCTTTCCAACAGAAAACCCTGCACTAGCAATAGCTTTTTTAGCACCATCAGCATCTAACCCTTGTGATACTAAATCAGGAACTTTTATTGTAGCTACACCAGCACTTATTATCACTTTAATCTCAGATTTTTTATCAACCTTTTCACCTACACCAGGAACGACCTGTGAAACTGTATCCTTTGGTTTGTCACTGTTTTCTTGACCACCATCAACAAATACAAGGCCATTTGATTCTATAGTGCTCTTAGCTTGATCCCTTGTCATACCAACTACATTAGGAACTTCAACCTGCTCACTTGTAGTCGTAGGATTTAGTCTTACTTTATTATTTGTAATTGCATAAGCAGAAACTGCACCAATAACAAGTAAAAGCAAAAATAGAAGCCCAAGTAAAATTCTATTTTTAGTTCTTTGTTTCTTCTGCTTTGGAGTTAATTTTTCCTCTTCGTCTTCATCATCGTAATACTCATCATCTTCATCTTCTTCATCAATATCTTTTGATTTAACATTAGAAACTTTTCTAGCCGCCGCTTGCTTAATAGCTTCAACGGTTATTGGTTCCATTATTCTAGTGTGATCATCATCTAAAGATTCAACTGGTATAATTATTTGAGCATTTGGATTTTCTTTAATTTTTTCTAAATCCCCTATCATTTCTTTAGCACTTTGATATCTCTTTATTGGCTCTTTTTCAGTTGCTTTTAGAATTAGAGTGTTTAAGCTATCCGGAATTTTGCTATTTATATTCTTCGGTGGAACTACTTCTTCCTGAATGTGTTTTAAAGCTACAGCTACTGGTGATTCACCATCAAAAGGAACTCTACCAGTTACCATTTCATACAACACTACTCCTAAAGAATATAAATCAGTTCTACAATCTATATAACTTCCTTTTGCCTGCTCTGGAGAAAAATAATGAGCAGATCCCATAACACTATTAGTATACGTAATTGTAGAAGAGTCCGTTGATTTTGCAATACCAAAGTCTGTAACCTTTACTATACCTTCTTCAGTAACCAGTATATTTTGAGGTTTTATATCCCTATGTATTATATTATTTCTATGTGCACAATCTAGCGCATTAGCTACTTTAGATGCTATGCTTATTGCACTTTCATAGGAAAACTTTCCATGCTCATTTATTATTTCTTTAAGATTCTTACCTTTTACATATTCCATGACTATATAGTGAATATTATCTTGTGTGCCTACATCTAATATATTTACAATATTAGGATTAGTCAAATTGGCAATGGCAGTAGCTTCTCTTTTAAATTTTTCGATGATTTCTTCATTATTGGTAAAGGAATCTTTTAGTATTTTTACTGCTACATATCTTTTTAGCTTATGACATTTTGCTTTGTAGACATAGGACATTCCCCCTTCGCCTATCTTCTCAAGGATTTCATATCTTTCTCCTAAAACCTTACCTACCATGCTATATCTCTCCTCCAAATATCATTACAGTTATATTGTCTTTTCCCCCTCTATCTTTAGCTAGTTCAACAAGAGCAGTACAAGCGTCATCATAGTTAGATTTGGACTTGATCAAGTCTTTAATCTCTTCATTAGAAATCTCATTAGTTAAGCCATCTGAACACAAAACAAGTATCTCAAAACCTGAAGAAGTTATATCAAATATATCTACTTCTACGTTTAAATTTGTCCCAATAGATCTTGTAATGACATTTTTTCTAGGATGATGCATTGCCTCCTCTTCACTTATAGATCCACAATCCAGAAGTTCTTGAACTAAAGAATGATCTTTAGTTATCTTTATTATCTTATCATTTATAATCCCTAAGCAACAACTATCTCCAACATTAGCTATTTGTATTAAGCTATTAGTTACAAAGCAAGCTGTTATTGTCGTACCCATGCCAGTTAAAGCATCGTCACCTAATGAAAATTCAAATATATTTCTATTTACATGTTCTATAGCAGTTTTTAATATATCAACATCATCTATTGTACCATAATTTTCAACAAAATAGGAAATCAAACCCTCTGCAGCCATTTTACTTGCTACTTCACCAGCATTATGACCTCCCATACCATCTGTGACTACGTAAATAGAATATCCATTATCTTTATAGTAACTAGCAAAATCCTCATTTAAATTTCTTTTGTTACCCACATCTGTTTTAATGCTTACCATAGAATCTTCCCCCTATTAATTCTGGGAATCGATATAGCTTCTTCTTAATTGACCGCAAGCGGCATTTATATCCGTTCCCATCTCTCGCCTTACAGTAACTTCAACACCATAGCTTTTTAAAATACTTTCGAATTCTTCAATTGTTTTCTTAGATGATCTTTTAAAGGAGTTCTCAACTACTTCATTGACTGGTATTAAATTCACATGGCACAACATATTTTTAAGTAATCCTGCCAATGCCTTTGCATCTTCTTTTGAATCATTTACATCCTTAACCAATGAATATTCAAAGGTAACTCTTCTTTTAGTATTCTTTATATAATAGTCGCATGCATCCAATATTTCTTTTATTGAATATTTATTTGCTATTGGCATTATCTGTTTTCTTTTTTCATCACTGAAAGCATGTAGCGAAATGGCTAAAGTAATCTGTGTATTTTTGTCTGCAAATTCCTTTATTTTCGGTACTATTCCACAAGTCGAAAGTGTTATGTGTCTTTGACCGATATTCAAACTATAATCCGCATTTACTAATTCTAAAAATTTCATAACATTTTCGAAGTTGTCAAACGGTTCTCCACTTCCCATCAAAACTACATTAGATATTCTCTCACCAAGAATTTTTTCACCAACTAAAATTTCTGCCATGATTTCTCCTGTAGTTAGGTTTCTGACCATTCCGTTTAAGGTTGAAGCACAAAACTTGCATCCCATTCTGCAACCAACTTGAGTAGACACACAAATTGAATTTCCATGCTTATACTTCATAATAACCGCTTCAATTAAATTTCCATCTTTAAATTCCAAAAGTAACTTCTTGGTATCATCATTAATAGACGTGTATATTTCTTTAATTTCAGGAATACCAAAATAAAAGTTATTTTCTAATTTTTGAGTTAAAGTCTTAGATATATTTGTCATATCTTTAAATTCGAATATATGCTTTTTATAAATCCATTCAAGTACTTGTTTCGCTCTAAAAGCACCTTCATTATTTACTTTCATCCATGATTTAAGTTCATCAAGAGTTAGATCTAAGATATTATCCATTGTATCACCTACTTAACTTCCTAAGTTTTGCAATATAGAAACCATCGAAAAATTCATTTGGTAATATAGTTACTGATCCATCTTCATTGTATATTAGATTATCACTTTCTCCTAAATAGATCTTTTCAAACTGTACATCTTTATAATTCTCTTTAATCCATTTTATGTTTTCTTCATTTTCTTTTTTATTCAATGTACAGGTTGAATATACCATTATTCCACCAGGTTTTAAATACAACCATGCATTTTTTAAAATATTTCTTTGAATTTCAATGAGATCTTTTAGATCTTTTTGAGATTTTGTCCATTTTATTTCTGGTTTTTTTCTTATAATTCCAAAACCTGAACATGGAGCATCAACTAAAATTCTATCAGCAGTTTCCCTAAATTCACTATTATATTTAGCTGCATCAAGTAGTTTTGTTTGTATATTCTCTATGCCTAATCTATCTTTATTTTCTTCTACTAATTTAAGCTTATGGTCATAAATATCACAACCTATTACTGTCCCTTTATTTTCTAGAATCTCAGCAATATGAGTGGTTTTCCCACCTGGAGCACTACATAGATCTAATACTTTTAGTTCTCCATTAAGTTCTAACACTGGAGCTACCATCATAGCACTTTCATCTTGAACAGTAATTTTTCCTTCTATAAAGAGAGGATTGTTTTCTATACTCTTTCCCCTAATTATGTTTATAGCTTCTGGGCAGATATTACCTTCTTCAACTGTGTATCCTTGTTTGCTTAATTCATCAAAAACATCATCATAGTCTGACTTTAACGAATTTACCCTTACAGTGACACTTGGAGTTGAATTGAGTCCATTTAATATTTTTATAGAATTTTCTCTACCATATTGTTCAACAAAAAGTTTAACCATCCAAGGCTCAAAGGAGTACTCAACTGAAAGATATTCAATATCACTTATATTACTTTTAATTTCAAAATCTTTGTTTCTTATAAAGCTTCTGAGCACTCCATTTATAAACCTAGAAGAATTCATTGAAATCTTTTTACCCAAATTTACAGATTCATTAACTACTGCAAAATCAGGAACTCTGTCTAAATATTTAATTTGGTATATAGCACTTCTTAATATATTTAAAATTCTTTTATCTATCTTCTTTACATCAGCTACTAAAGTAGAAATTATATAATCAATAGTTTTTTTATATTTAATTGTTCCATAAACTACTTCGGTAACTAGACCTTTATCTTTGTCGTTTAAATCACTTTCACTAAGACGCTTATTAAGTTCTATATTTGAATAAGCGCCATTGTAGAAAATACTATCTAAAGTATCTTTAATTATTTTTCTGCTATTCATCTTTTACCTCGATTTATCTGTTTATCTGTTTATCTGTCTCTATCACTGATGACTATAAGTCTTAACAGTTGAGAAATAGCCATTAGAGTTGCTGCCACATAAGTCATTGCAGCAGCGCTAAGTACCTTCTGTGCTCCTTTTACTTCATCTGGATAGAGTATATTTCTGCTTTTTAAAATTTTCAAAGCTCTACTTGATGCATTGAATTCAACCGGAAGTGTTATAATCTGGAACACTACTACAGCTGAAAAAAGTAATATACCAAAAGTTATTAGTGGTCTTATCCCTAACATTAATCCTAAGACAAATAAAATCCAAGAAAAATTCGAACCAATATTAACCGCTGGTACAATTGTGTTTCTTATAATTAATGGAGCATAAGAATTTTTATGTTGAATTGCATGCCCTACTTCATGCGCTGCAACACCAATTGATGCAACAGAATTGCTATAATATACATCCTGAGATAATCTTAAAACCTTTTGTCTTGGATCATAATGATCTGATAGCTTACCAGATACCAATTCTATTGGTACATTATGAAGACCTGAGTCATCTAAGATTATCCTTGCTACTTGTGCACCAGTATATCCATTATAACTCTTAACTCTGCTGTATTTGTTAAAAGTTGATGAAATTTTTGATTGAGCATAGATAGATATTAACATTGCAGGTACTAACAATAAAAAAGTTGAATCAAAAAACATTAATATTCACTCCTTTTATCATATTCTACTGCTAAGCACTTTTCTTTTCTATAGATGAACCACTTTATGTTTTAATTTACATTTTCAAATTCTCCTCTAAGAATACAGAGAAGTTTTGAAAATATATTTCGGATTGAAGTGTTTCATCTTTAGATGTACCATTTCGTAATAAAATTTATTATTAAACTCTCTCACAAGAATCCGTGAGAGTTTTAATAATAGATATTTCGGTTCGAAATGTTACCTCTTTAGTTATACTTTTATATATTTGATTAACCATTTATAAATAAATCTTTTTTAAGCAAAAATCACATCGATATCTATTGAGTTGCTATTTTCAAAGAGCTTCTCATAAATTAGAGAAGCTTTAAAAATAATTTGCATATAAAACTGAAAGGTCTTAAAGTACATATCCAATCTCAAAAGAATTACCATTTATATATTGTTCTACGTATAGTGGTTTTCCGTTAGGAAACTGTATTTTTTTAATTAGCAGAACATCCTTACCTGTAGCTACCTCAACCCCTTGCTTTGTAACAGAAAGTATTGTACCAGGCAATTTACCACTATTTTTACTTATAACTTCAGTTTCATAAATCTTCATTTGCTTATCCATGTACTCAGTATAAGCTATCGGCCATGGATTAAGTCCCCTTACTAGATTGTGAATTTCTATTGCACTCTTACTCCAATCAATATTAGCTAAATTTTTATCTAGCATTGGAGCGTGGCAGGTTTTACTTTCATCTTGTTTTACAGGTGATATAGAATTATTAATTAAACCTTTTAATGTATCAACTAAAAGCTTTCCACCAGTTTCCTTCAGTATATCGTATAGTTCTCCAGCGGTCATATCGTCAGTTATTTCTATACTATTTGTTAAAAGCATATCCCCAGTATCTACCCCAACATCCATGAGCATAGTAGTATTGCCTGTTACTTTTTCTCCATTTATTACAGACCATTGTATTGGTGCAGAGCCTCTATATTTTGGAAGTAAAGAACCATGAAGGTTTATACACCCATACTTTGGTATATCTAAAACAGACTTAGGTAATATTTGGCCAAAGGCTACAACCACTATGAAATCTGGCTCCATTCCTCTTAATGCATCTATAGTTTCTGGTTCATTCTTAATTCTAATTGGCTGATATACAGGTATATTATTTTCTACCGCTACCTCTTTCACTGCAGACATAGCTAACTTCTTACCTCTTCCCTTAGGTCTATCTGGTTGAGTAAATACTGCCTTAACACCAAATTCAGATATTAAAGCTTTTAATGATGGAACTGCAAAATCTGGAGTTCCCATAAATACAATATTCATAATTTATCTTCTCCTTACTGTTTAGAATAATCTACAAAAAGCACTCCATTTAAATGGTCATTTTCGTGACATATCGCCCTAGCAAGAAGACCTTCAGCTTCTAATACAAATTCTTGTCCGTTTATATCAAGTGCTTTTACCTTAACCCTACTTGGTCTTTCTACTTCTGACTGTTCGCCTGGTATGCTAAGACATCCTTCCATATCAGTCTCAGCCCCCTCAGTTTCCAATATCTCAGGATTGATAAACACTCTAGCACCATTATCATCATATACATCAATTACAAAGATTCTCTTAAGAATACCTACTTGAGGTGCCGCAAGCCCAACTCCATCCTCTTCGTACATTGTATCAATCATGTCCTTAACTAGTGTTTTGATTCTATCATTTATAGTATCTACTTCTCTGGATTTTTTTCTTAAAATCTCATCACCAATTTTTCTTATATTTCTTAAAGCCACAGCTATCACTCCTATACTAAATTATTTGGATTTATATCCATACTAATCCTTATATCATTATAAACTTCATTTGATAATTCATAAACTATATCTTTTATATTATGTGCCAAAGATAACTCAAAATTACCTTTTATTAAAATTTGCCATCTATACATCTCATTAATTTTTTGAATTATACATGGGCATGGTCCGAGTACTTCTACTTGATTATTATCCTTCAATTCATTTTTGATACTATAACCAAGTTTTTCACAATGCTTTTGTAAATCAACTTGATTCTTAGAACTTAAGTTAATAAGCATTATATTCGCATATGGAGGATAATTCATAGATTTTCTAAGAACAATTTCTTGCTCATAAAAGCCTTCATAATCATTATTTTTTGCATAACTTAAGCTATAATGTTCTGGATTATAACTCTGTACTAAAACATTTCCTTCTTTACTTCCTCTTCCTGCTCTTCCACCAACTTGAGTAATTAATTGATATGTCCTCTCGCTGGATCTAAAGTCTGGAAGATTAAGCGAAATATCTGCAGTTATAACTCCAACAAGAGTGACATTAGGAAAGTCTAATCCCTTTGATATCATCTGTGTTCCTACTAGTATATCTGCGTTGCCATTTTTAAAAGTATTGTATATTTCCTCATGAGAATTTTTCTTTCTTGTAGTGTCAACATCCATTCTAAGAACCCTAGCTCTAGGAAATAGTTTTTTAATCTCAATTTCTAGTTTTTCAGTACCTGCACCAAAATATTTAACATATTTGCTGCTACAGGATGGACACTCGCTTTGTTGCCTATGTGCTGTACCGCAGTAATGGCATACAAGGTATCCATTAGTATGATAAGTCATAGCTATATCGCAATGAGGACATTTAAATACATAGCCACATTTTCTACAAGATACAAAAGTTGAGTATCCTCTTCTATTAAGAAAAATTATTATCTGTTCTTTCTTTTCCAATCTATCTTGTATTGCTTCATATAACTTTTTACTAAACATACTTTTGTTATTGTTACTAAGTTCTTCTCTCATATCAATAACTTCCATCTTAGGCAAACTGGAACTATCTACTCTATTTTTTAATTCAACTAATTTCATATTTCCTTCTAGAGCTTTAAAGTAGGATTCAATACTTGGAGTAGCTGACCCATACACAACAGTACAACCTGTTAATCTGCTTTTGAATTCTGCTATCTCTCTAGTATGGTACTTAGGATTTTGTTCAGACTTGTAAGTTCCCTCATGTTCCTCATCTATAACAATAAGACCTAAATTATCAAAAGGGAGAAATATTGCGGATCTAGCACCAATAACCAACCTAACATCACCATTTTTTATTCTAAACCATTCATCAAAGCGCTCACCATCAGATAATCTGCTATGAAAAACAGCTACATTCTTTCCAAACCTCCCCTTAAAACGTTCAATCATTTGAGGGGTTAAGGCTATTTCAGGAACTAAAATCAAAGATGTCTTATGGTTATTAAGCATATGGCTAACTAGATTCATATAGACCTCAGTTTTTCCACTACCGGTAACACCTTTAAGTAGTATTAATTTACTTTTACTACCTAGAATAGCATTAACAGCATTCTGTTGTTCCATATTTAAATCTTTCGAAGAATATATTTCGTAATTTCTAGTATTTATCCTATTTACCTGCTCATCATCAGAAAATATAATATTATTTTCTAGTAACTTAGAGATTGTATAAGCAGACAGCTTAAATTTATCCATTAGTTCACTTTTAGTAAAAATACCACTATTTTCAGAAATAATATCCACAGCATTTTTATAATTAGGTTTATTAAGATTCCCTTGAAGCTGGGCGCCAGCGTAGCAAATTACTTTTTTAGTTTTTATTCTATTCCCCTTCATAATACCAGTGGGAATTAACACCCTAATAGCTTCAATATACTTACATAAATATTTTTCTCTCATAAATTGTATTAGGCTAAAATCATCTTCTGTAATTAATGGATTTTCATCACAGACTTCTGAAATAGCCTTTAGTTTTGATATGTTTCCGTTATAATCAGTATATAGATCCATAACGAAAGCCTCTATTGTTTTATTTCCTTTTCCAAAAGGAACTCTTATTCTATGTCCTTTTTGAATCAAGGGACTAAATTTATCTGGTACTTCATATGTAAACAACTTATCTACTTTTAAAGCATCACTATTTACAACTACACCTGCGAATAAACTCAATATAATCACCCTTAGCTATATTTAAAAAATCGCTAATACGCTTTATGCTAGCGTTTTTTTTGCGCATCCGCCTTTTCCGAAGATTTATGAAGAAATTTTGGCAGGCGAATAAGTTTGCTTTTTACTCTAATTAAATTATCATCTTAATTATAAAAAAAGCCAAGTTATACAAAGACTTTAATTATTATTATTTATAATAGAGTAAAAAAAGCGCAATTAGCGCTTTTTTATTATATTAAACAAATTTCTTGCTACGTCTTTTTTATTCATTTTATCCAAGGCGAATTGCTCACCTTTAGATGAAATAATAGTAACTAAATTATCATCTGATGCAAAGCCTGTATCTGATTTTGATATGTCATTTGCAACAATATAATCTAGATTCTTTCTTTTAAGCTTACCATCTGCATTTTCTATCAGATCATTACTTTCTGCAGCAAATCCTATTAGAATCTGATCTTTTTTACGTTCACCTAAAGTTTTAAGGATATCATTATCTCTTACAAAATCAATCGAAAGATCACCTTCAGTTTTCTTGATTTTTTTGTCATGATACTCTTTAGGTTTGTAATCTGCAACTGCAGCAGATTTTATAACAATATCTGAAGAATCAAAATCTTCTAAAACAGCATTCATCATTTGCTCATTTGTTCTAACTCTTACTACTTTCATTCCAAAAGGATCAGGAATATCTGAAGGTCCAGCTACAAGTACTACATCAGCACCTCTATCTCTCGCTTCTTCTGCAATAGCAAACCCCATTTTACCAGAAGATCTATTTGATATAAATCTAACTGGATCAATGTCAGAAACAGTAGGACCAGCTGTTACTAAAACTTTCTTTCCTACTAAATCCTTTTGATCGTTTAACATACTTATTACATAATCAGAAATAAGCTTTGTATCTGCAAGCTTTCCTTTACCAACATCACCACAAGCTAATCTTCCACTTGCAGGTTCAATAAAGTTATACCCTAATCTTTTTAGTTTTGTAATATTTTCTTGAACTATTACATTTTCGTACATATTTGTATTCATGGCTGGAGCAAAAACAACAGGGGCTTTTGTAGCCATTATTGTAGTTGATAGCATATCATCTGCAATACCATTTGCAACTTTGCCAATAATATTAGCAGTCGCTGGTACAATAAGCATTAAATCTGCTCTTTTAGCTAATGAAATATGCTGAATTTCCCAAGCCTTAGGTTCTGCAAACATGTCTGTAACAACCATGTTTTGGCTTAAAGATTGAAATGAAAGTGGTGTTACAAACTCAGTTGCTGACTCAGTCATAATTACATGAATGTCAATATCCTGTTTCCTTAAAGTACTAATAACATCTAAAGCTTTATATACTGCTACTCCTCCAGAAACGCCAACAACAACACACTTTTTACTCATTCTATTTTAAGCCTTCCTTTATTTGTTCATATTTTACAAAGCCATCATTAACTTCATTAATAGAAACTGTTAAAGGTTTATTTGAATCTACCTTTACATATGGTTCAGCACCATCTATTATTTGTCTTGCTCTTTTTGAAGTTACAATAACTAGTGAGTATCTATTGTCTACCTTTTCTAATAAGTCTACGATTGATGGATTAATCATAGAGTTGCTCATGAATTAAACCCTCCTTTGATTCTATTATAGTTTCTTTTATTCTGTCTACCCTGCATTTTTCTGCTAAGATAATACTTTCTATTTTTTTTACAGCTTCATCAACTGTATCATTTACAACCGCATAGTTGTATTTTGATACATAATTTATCTCTTGATACGCTGATTTGAATCTTGTCATTAAAGATTCTTGTGTTTCGCTTCCTCTATTTATAATTCTTTGTTTTAGCTCTTCCATTGATGGTGGAAGAATAAATACGAAAACACCATCTCTTGCATTTTCCTTAACCTTTAGTGCACCTTGAATATCAATTTCAAGGATTACATTAATGCCTTCATCTAGCATCTGATCTACCGTGGATTTTGGAGTTCCATAATAATTGCCATAAACTTCTGCCCACTCAATGAAGTCATCATTTTCTACCTTTTGCAAAAACTCTTCTTTAGTTATAAAGTAGTAGTTTACGCCTTCAACCTCTCCAACTCTTGGTTTTCTTGTAGTTGCAGAAACTGAAATAAAAAGATTATCGTTTTTTTCTACCAAAGCTTTACATATGGTACCTTTTCCAGCGCCTGAAGGTCCAGATATCACAATAAGTATTCCTTTATCGTGTTGATGCATTATTCGTCTACCTCTTCTACATCATCATCTTTAGTAGATAATCTATGTGCAACTGTTTCAGGTTGAACTGCTGATAAAATAACATGATCGCTATCTGTAATGATAACTGCTCTTGTTCTTCTACCATATGTAGCGTCAATTAACATACCTCTATCTCTAGCCTCTTGAATTATTCTTTTTATTGGTGCTGATTCTGGGCTTACTATCGCAACAAGTCTATTAGCTGAAACTATATTTCCAAAACCAATGTTGATCAATTTGATACTCATATTATTCCTCCTACTCGATATTTTGGATCTGTTCTCTTATTTTCTCTATCATATTTTTAATATTGATAACTAAATTAGTAATTTCCAAATCAGTAGATTTGGATGCTATTGTATTTGCTTCTCTATTCATTTCTTGAATAATAAAATCTAGCTTTCTTCCAACTGGTTCATTAAGTAGAAATGTATTTCTGAGTTGATGTATATGGCTATAAAGTCTTGTAATCTCTTCATCAATGGTTGATTTATCAGCAAAGATAGCTACTTCCATTGCAAGCCTATTTTCGTCAATCTGGACATTTTCTAAAATACCTTGAAGCTTTTCTCTTAATTTTTCTTTATATGCTTTAAGAACTTCAGGACATTTTGCTTCAATCTTTCTGACATTATCTTCAATATCATTAGATTTTAGCACTATATCTTCATGAAGCTTTTGGCCTTCAGCTTCTCTCATGCATATTATAGTATCAAGTGCCTTATTCACTAGTGGAAGTAATTCTTTCCAAATGTCTTCTAAATTTTCCTCATGCTCCTCTAGAACTATAACTTCAGGAAATTTAGAGATTAATGTTAAGCTCAATTCATCTTTTAATGAATATCTTTCTTTTATTTGCTTAAGACAATCTACATAACTATCCGCCAAATTAACATTTAATTTCGCTGCAGTATCAAATTGTCCATAGTTCTTGTAGTTCAAAAAGATATCAACTTTACCTCTGTTCAATCTTTCTCCTACAATTCTTCTTATTCTTTCCTCAAGTGAAATCATTGATTTTGGCATTCTTATATTTATATCCAGATATCTATGATTTACACTCTTCATTTCTAATGAAAAACTTCTAGTACTTTCTTCTTCACTTGAAGCTCTTCCAAAACCTGTCATACTTTTAATCATTGTCAATCCTCCTAAAAAAATATATCAGATTGAGACTATAATCATTGTATATAATACACTTAATAAATGTCAACACTTTGTTAACAGAATGTTTACATTTAAACGCGTTTTTTTTCTTTGGTTACTTTCCTTAATTAAACACAGTAATTATCTTTTGAAAAAATACTTTATAATGACCATAAAAGACTTCTAAAATAACTGAAATCTCAAAATTTAGCTAGTTTGAAAATCTTATACCAGCCTATAAATTAAAAAAGGCCCTGCTAGATATAATCTAGCAAGGCTATAATAAAATTGAAGGAAGACAATTATAATACTAATTTCAAGACAAATATAACTGCTAATAAATACATTACTGCTGATATTTTCTTTTTATCCTTAGAAATTAGATTAGAAATTACATTTATTATTACATATGATAATATACCTATCATTAAGCCATCACCGATTGAATATGTAAATGGCATCATACTTATTGTCAAGAAGGCCGGAACAGCTTCAGTAATATCACTAAAGTCTATTTCTTTTACAGTACCCATCATTAAGTAACCAACATATATTAGCGCTGGTGCAGTCGCACATGATGGAATTGCAATGAATATCGGTGATAAAAACATTGCTAGTAAGAATAACACACCTGTCACTATTGCAGTAAATCCAGTTCTGCCACCTTCTTCGATCCCTGTAGCACTTTCTATGTAAGCCGTTATTGCTGAAACTCCCATTAATGCTCCACCAGTAGTTCCTACTGCATCAACGAGTAGAGCTCTTCCAGCATTAGGAACCTTGCCTTCTTTATCCACAAGATTAGCTCTTGTAGCAACACCTACTAATGTTCCTACTGTATCAAAAAAATCTACAAATAAGAATGTTAAAACAACTCCTATAAATGTAAATATATTAGCGCTATTCGAAAGAAATGAGAAATCAACTTTCCCAGCGATTGGTGTAAGTGATTCAAATTTAAAAATTCCATTAGGTAGATATATACCAAATGCAGCAGCACCTTGTGTATCATAAAGCGCATATGCCCAAGCAACTAAAGTACCACCTAAAATCCCCCAAAGCATTGCACCCTTTACTTTTTTCTTTTCTAAAATTACTATTATTAAAATTCCAAGGCAGGTTATTGCAACTGATGGAGTTGTAAATCTACCAAGTGCAACTGTAGTTGATTGATCCTGTACAACAAGCCCTGAATTTAACATACCTATAAATGCAATAAACAATCCTATACCACCAGTTACTGCTAGTTTCATGTTACGAGGTATAGCGTTAACTACAGCTTCACGAACACTGAACAATGATAAAATTATAAAAATAAGCCCTTCTACAAAAACTGCTGTTAAAGCTACAGGCCAAGAAATACCGTACTTACCACAAACGGTAAAAGCAAAAAATGCATTTAGTCCCATACCAGACGCAAGTCCAATAGGAAGATTGGCGTAGACACCCATAAATATCGAAGTTAGCCCTGCTGATAAACAGGTAGCTGTTACTAGAGCACCAACTGGCATTCCTGATTTACTTAGTATATCAGGATTAACTGCTATTATGTAGGCCATAGCTAAGAAAGTAGTAATACCTGCTAGTATTTCTTTCTTATAGTCTACATTTTTGTTATCCAGTATTGCTAGTTTTCTTTGTTTAGCTTTTAGATTTTGCATAAATTTCTTCCTCCTAAAAAATAAAAGCCGCAGAGGTGAAGAACCAAAGCGACATCATATTGATGTATTAACAACTTTTGATTCCTCATAGTCAGATATTTAAGGTATCTGGTAGAAACTTTCGACCCATATCGTCAAAATTATACGAGCAATAAGCACGAATATTATTATATATTTCATCCATATCGTTGTCAACATATCGAATTATTTTTTATTTTCATTTTATATAATTCACGTTATTTATACAAATCTCTTTCAAACAAACATTTTATATACTCGAAATCAGATGTATAGCTTAAAGCAGTAAGCAATTTAATCCTAGCTTTTTGACCTGGCATATTATCTCCAAAAACTACCCCTAAATTTCTAAGCTCTTTTCCACCACCATGATATCCATAAGAATCATAAACTCTTCCTTCGAAACATCTTGAAACCACAACTACCACAACGCCCTTGTCTATTGCTCTTTTTATTCCATCTACCATTGCTGGAGGAATATTTCCCCTTCCCATAGCTTCAATTACTATTCCTTTATCTCCACTTGCTACTGAAAAATCAATTAATCTAGAGTCCATTCCAGCAAAGCATTTAAGTAAAGTTACTTCGCCAGTTATTTTATCAATATCTATGAAGCTTTCCTTATGAACATCTCTATAGAATATAACACGATTGTTATCTACTATACCGATAGGACCAAAGTTAGGTGTTCTAAATGCATTAAGAGCCATTGAATTAGCTTTTGTAACTTCTGCTGCACTGTTGAGTTCACCATTGAAACACACTAAAACACCTCGATGCTTAGCTTCTTCAGAAATAGCAGTACAAATTGATGCTGCAAGATTTGAAGGACCGTCGTAACCTAATTCAGATCCACTTCTCATTGCTCCTGTAAATACAACTGGTTTTTCTGTATCCAATGTCAAATCTAGAAGATAAGCAGTTTCTTCTAGAGAGTCTGTCCCGTGTGTAATTACAACTCCACTTATATCTTCCCTTGAAAGCAGCTTTTGCACATACTTTGAAAGATCAAGCATTATTTCTGGAGTCATATGTGGTCCTGGCAGACTTGAATATGTGTATGATTCAATTTCCGCAAAACTTTCAATTCCTGTAACCATTGACATTATTTCTTCACCAGTAAGACTCGGAACTGCTGCTTTTATTCTAGGATCCACCTTCATTGATATTGTTCCACCATTAAAAACTATTGCTATCTTTTTCATTGCTCCTCCTAGGTCACTCAGTATTTTAAATCTTCAATAAATAAACTATTACTTTGATTGAACTACTATATATACTCATATGAGTAGATGCTCATTTACATTATAAAAGTTTATTATATATAAAGAATTTTTTCAACAACCTGCATCTAATTTAAGCATTTTATTTGATATTAAATTTAAAAAATGTATTTAAAAAGATTATTATCATTTGTTATTTTTATAAGCCAGGAATAAATATATTTTTATAATTTTGTTTCAGCTTTAGAATTTTCGGTCCTTGTATTTTGCTGTAAATTATAAATACTTGTCAGCAAATCATGTGCGAAATTAGCTCCTCTAGATATAAGCAAGCCTGTTAAAATTTGTCCTACATAATTAATTTTAGGTGAAAAGCCGATTAAGCTCAATAAGTCAGCTCCAGTTACTAGGCAAAGTAATATACCTACTAATATTGCACCAAGTTTATTGAAGTCCAATTTACCATGATCAAAGACCATCTTGATTGTTTCCCAAATAGCTTCAGCTATTCCAGCTAAAATTATAATGCTAGCTAATTTATCCATTCCCTTCTCCCCTTTTTTTATAGCTTGATAAAAACATAAACTATTTTTTATAAATATATTCATAAGAGCACTTATAAATTCTGGGAGATTAATAAAATCTTCTTTCTCATGAAATATCTAGGTTTAGCTAAATTAAAAATTTTATAGCTTCCTATATAGTAAAAAACCATCCTAATCATTTTCATATTTCAAAATTTCTGATATTAAAAGAAACTTGAAATATTTCTCAATAATTAAGACGGTTTTAAAATACATATAGTTTACTATTTTGTATTTTGGGCAACTTGCAATATTTCATCAAAATTTACTTGATTTGATACTTCTTCTAGATAGTTTGCATATACTATTCTATTCCCCGAATCTATTACGAATGCAGCTCTTGTTAAAAGACCTAATTCCTTTATATAAGTACCACTAACATCTGCAAAATTTCTTTCTTTATAATCTGAGAATACTTTGACATTCTCAATTCCCTTTGCTGCACACCATCTTGCTTGAGCAAATGGTAAATCCATTGATATAGTAACACAAGTTACATTAGGTAATTCTTTAACCTTATCATTAAATGTTGCAACTTCTAAATCGCATACTGGAGTATCAACGGATGGGACTGCTAGCAAAATTTTCACTCCTTGAATATCTTTAAAATTTACTGAATTAAGATTTGTATCTGTTACGGTGAAATCTGCTATAGTTTCATTAACAGCAAGTTGTTTTCCTTTTAGTTCAACATCATTTCCTTTAAACTTTACCTTCATTCAAAATCCTCCTTATATTATAAAAAATTATTAAAGTCAATTGTAATCAATTTTAAGTAATAAGCCCATTGTTTTCCATATACATAAAAAACTAAAACAGCAAATGAAATTTATTGGATTGTCAAAATAATACTTATAAACTTCCCTATACTGTAAAAATAGAGAACCATAAGGTTCTCTTAGAGCTTATCTATGATGTTGAACCATATCAATAGTGCCTAAAACTACATGTGCTAATCCAAACCCTAATAAAGCAGTTTCAGCCATTGGAACTATGTCTCTTCTTCTCATTCCATGTTTTCTAAGTTCGTTTGCTCTTAAAGCTGCTGTTCCAGCTACAACAACACTACCAATAAGAGTTGGAATTGTTCCCTCTTTAATTCTCATTTATAATCACTCCTTTCATATATAGTATTTTAAGGAGAAAAATATTAATTATTCTAAAAACTTTTTACCAATTTTATATTTTCTATATAGAAAAAAGGCATATTTCTATGCCTTTATTCTTTCTAATATATATTTCTTAACATCTTCTAAAGAACTAAACTGTTCTTCATTCTCTTCATCCAAAAAGTAAAAACATTTTTGAGCGTCATCTTCTTCCGATTCATAATCAAAAACTATTTCTCCAAGCTTTACATCATCTTCGATCCATATTTCAAGAAAATATTCTTCTATATTTTCTTTATATTTTTCTAGTGCTTTATCTAACTTTTCTGTAGTTAGTTCTACACTAACTCCTTCTTCATTACCTGAAAATACTATAATAGTCATTTGATCTACTCCTTCTTATATGGATATAGTTGATCTATAGATGAACCACTTCGTAATAGAATTTATATTTTTAAATTCTCTCACCAGAACCCGTGAGAGTTTTAAAAATAGATTTCAGATCGAAGTAGTTCATCTTTGGGAACCCTATATCACTTTGTAATTAAATTTATATTCTTAAAACTTTAACTCAGAGTTAACTAAATTTTAAAAATAAACTCATACTAAGCTGAAATTTTCCCAGTAAATAGCTTCTTATACTAAATCATTTACTAGATTATGATTGGATAAGACAATTTTAATATATAATCCTTTTTTTGGCTATATCTTAACAATAAATATTTAATTTTAGTTTATTTTATATATTAGGATTAAAATTAAATTCTTCTATTAATTTGATAATATTCAATATTAATATACATTAAATATTAGATTTTATTTCGAATTCAATTATAAAATTATTTACTCATTTACGAGTATATTATATTAGATGTTTTCATATTAGAATCAATAATAAAAAAAATAGTAGGAGTATTACTATCTCCTACTATTATCATTTCACAATTTTTAATTTTTCTGATGATGGATATTATTAGTAAGACTAAATACTTGCTATTTTAATCCATCTTCATAGCTTTGTATCATTTTCTTAACCATATTTCCACCTACAGAACCATTTTCTCTAGATGTAAGGTTTCCATTATATCCTTCTTTTAGATTAACACCAACTTCTTTTGCTGATTCTTGTTTCATCCTATTTAATGCTTGCTTAGCTTCTGGAACTAAAGTTCTATTACTTCTTGCCATTGTAAATCCCTCCTAAAAATATCTTTTATTTGTGTTTCTAATACTATTTTATATAATTATAGATATTATATTCAGGTTGATTATTGGTATATAATGAAACTTCATCCAACTAATGAATAGGCTTTTTCTTATATCTTTTTCCAGCAACTTCTACAGTTCCAATGGTGATCAATGCGTTTTCATCAAATCCTTGTACAATACTTTTTACTTTTGCAATCTCTAATCTTGAAACCACTACATATATTACATTTGTTTTTATTCCTTTATAGCCACCTTTACCATCTAATAATGTTACTCCACGCCCCAGCCTGTCCACAATAGCTTCTGTAATATCTATATGTTTATCCGAAATTATTGTAACAGCTTTTGATTCATCAAGCCCTTCTACAATAACATCTATTACTTTGAATGCAATAAAGTATGCTATTAATGAATACATTGCTCTGTCAAAACCAAATATTGCTCCTGAAATTCCTAATATAAAGAAATTAAAAAACATTACAATCTCTCCGATAGAAAAACTCAACTTTTTATCCAATATTATTGCAGCTATTTCTGTGCCATCTAATGAACCACCATTTCTAATTATCAAACCCACTCCTGTGCCTATAATAACACCGCCGAATACTGCTGCGAGCAATGTATCATGTGTAATTCCCGGAATAGGGTGAAAAAAGTTAACACTTAAAGATAGGCATATTACTGCAAAAAGTGTTGAAATTGTAAATGTCTTACCAATATGCTTATAGCCTAAAACAAAAAACGGTATATTTAGCAAAAATGTAAACACTCCTAAAGGTAGCCCAGTCAAATGACTTACCATTATCGAGATACCTACTACTCCACCATCTACCAATTCATTAGGTATTAAAAATATTTCTAGTCCTATTGCAGCCAATATTGATCCTATGATTATAAATATTACTTTAAAAGAAATACTTGCAAATTTACTCCTCATTATAACCTCCTCTTAACTAATAAAATACTCTTATTAGTATTATTTTTTTATTTTTATATTATTAATAATAGCACATTAATAATATAATGCCAATTTTTTAATGATTTTATATTTGACAACCACTTTTTATATTAAGAAACTTTAATTATTAATTTATTATTAAATTCCAATGTAACCCAATACACTATATTGTAATTTTATAAAACTTAGTTGTATAATATGCACTATAGTGTATAAATCTTTCTTTTTTTAGGAGGTGAACCATTAAATAAATATTAATTTATGAAAATCTACAATTTAAATAAGGTGGTAATAAGATGAAATCTTCTATCAGAAAAAAGCTTATGTATTCTTTTGGTGCTGTAGTGGCAAGCAGTATATTTATCATAGTCTACATGTATCTTGTTATAAAAGGATATGTAAGCAAGGACAACCTAGACACAATTTTCATAATTGCTACACCAATTGTTCTAATAAGTATGGCCTTGGCATCTTTTCTTACTTACAAAATCTCAACAAATATCTCAGTTGTAACAAAGGTACTTAATAGAACTGCTGATTTTGATTTTAGAGTGGATCAAAAGGCTTATGATACTTTGCACAAGATAAGAGGTAATGATGAAGTAAATCAAATGGCTACCTCAGTATCTAAAATGAGATCAGAACTTAGAAACTTAATTTTAGCAATAATTGATAGCTCAAATAAAGTTGCTATAGGTTCAGAGGATATGAACAAGATTGTTGAACAAAACGTTTGTACAATTGAATCAATAACTAGTGCAGTGAATGGAATAGCTACTGCATCAAACGAATTATCAAGTAATACCTTAAACGGTACAGAAAAACTAGAGCACTTAGCAGATGACATCAACAATATAGGAGAATCTACAACTTTAATAAAGCAGTATATAGATAAAACAAAACAATCTAACGATACTGGAATTAGGAATATAAATCAACTTGTAGATACTATTAAAGAAAATGAAATTGTATCTGATAAGGTTGCCGTTAGGATTAATAATTTAAAAGAACAATCAAATCATATAAGTAGTATTACCAACACAATAAATGATATAGCTAGTCAAATAAATCTATTAGCATTGAATGCATCAATAGAATCAGCAAGAGCTGGTGAATCAGGCAGGGGCTTTGCAGTAGTAGCAAATGAAATAAAGAAACTTGCAACTGAAACTGAACAATCCACAAAAGAAATAGAAGTTATTATAAGCGATTTTCAATCTATGATTTCTGAGACTGAAAAATATATGACTGAAGCATCAAATACGATACATAAGACTGGACAAGTTTCAGGTGAAACCGGTAAGACCTTTAATTCAATTAAAAGTGATGTCGACAATATGTTAGACAAGGTTAATCTACTAATCGGTAACATAAATAAAGTAAATAAGAACAAAGATAATGTTGTAAGTACCATTGAAGAAATAGCTGCAGTTGCTGAAGAATCAGCTGCAAATACAGAAGAAATTTCAGCCTCACTCCAGGAGCAAAATGCCAATATTGAACAAGTTCTTAATACGTCAAATCATTTGAATGACATTGCTAAAGAGTTAAATGAACTTACAAGTAAATTTAAAATTTCCTAATAATCTTTAAATTTTAAAAAGCTAGATTCGTATATAAATAAATTAACTTAACCCCTTAAAGTTAATTTAAATATGTGAATCTAGCTTTTTACTTTATATTAAACTAATAAATGTACCAAATAATAACTTAAGCTTCATAGTCAACACAAGTTCGATCGTCTTTAACAGTACCAACAAACGCTGCTACCTCCATATGTGACGGATGTTTTTGGTATATATCTAAATCTTCATAGCTTTCAAATTCAGAATATAAAACCACATCATAAGAATTAGCTGGGTTATTATTTATTCCAACTTCTATTTTACCAATCTCACTGATCTTATCCTTTAAAGACTCTAACCTTATTTTAATCTCATTTGCATTAAACTGCTTATCATTTCCTTCAGCATAATCCTTTAACTTCCACATAACTATATGTTTAATCATACTAATCTCTCCTTATTTCAAAGATATACTGCTTCAATCGAAACCCTAATTTTAAAACTCATCTAGTTCTAAGAATAGAATTCAAAAATATGAAAATTTATCTAAGTTTTATTTTATTTCAAAAAAATACTATTTGCAAGTTTAAGCTTTTAAATATTTACTACTGTAATCTTAGTATAATTCTTATTTTTTCTTTTTTATGACACAATTTTGGCTTATTCGTTATATTCTATCTTAAAACGGGAAATCCTACTTTTTATAAGGAGTGATCTAATGTTTAATTTTTTTAAAAACTACAACTTGTCAATTATAAAACGAAAGTTGTTAATTATATATCTTCTTAATGTAACTGATATATTCTTTACGCTTATATTGGTTAATAGCGGATACTTTTATGAAGGCAATACACTGATGGCTGTAATACTCAACACTCCAATTTTAGCTATTCTATGCAAGACATTAATTCCAGCCACTTTAATTGTTTTTGTATACAATAGAATGAAAAAAGCAACCTTAAATCAATTAATATATTCAAATAAAATAATAGTAGCTTGCATCCTTTTCTATTCATTTATAAACCTATTGCATCTAATATGGCTTATAATGTTAAAACTTTATATTAAATAAATAAATAAAAATAAGGGCTTTAACAATTCTATTATTGCCCTTATTTTTTTATACTTTCCTTGAAACTCAGGATTGCTTTTGCTATTGCTTCTGCACACTTAGCTTGTCCATCTTTTGAGGTTATAAATTTACTATCATCTTTATTAGTTAAGTATCCAATTTCAACTAAAGCTGAAATCGCATCATTATTCTTCAGTACATATAGGGGAGAGTTACTTTGGTACTTTATATTGCGTTTTTCAGTATATTTCAATTTATAAAGCTCATTCTGAATATCCTTTGCTAATAATTCATCCTTTGTATTTGGTTCATCGCACCAAAGCTCGATACCTTTAATTGATGCATCCTTATAACTGTTACAATGAATTGAGACAAATACGTCGGCTTTATTATCATGGGATATTTGCACACGTTTCTTTAGATCTTCTCTATCATCTGATCCTAATATTGTTTCATCGTCTTTTCTTGTATAAACTACCTTTATATTATTATTCTCAAGAATTTGTCCAACCTTTAATCCGACTTTTAGTACTATATCTTTTTCAAATACTCCACTGGCACTTTCTGTACCTCTATCATACGCTCCGTGACCAGGATCAATGCAGACTACAAAGCTTTGTTTTGATTTGACCAACAAAGTAGTGTCATTGACTTTTCCCTTGCTAGAACTAAATATTGAAATAGCACCATTTAATACTAATAATATAAGCATAGAAATTACTGAAAATGAAAATGCTAGTCTTTCAATCCTAATTTTATATCGTTTTCTTTTCTTTTTCATTTAAAAATCCCCTAACTACATAGCTATAGACTTTTTGTATTTATTTCCATATTTATATATTATTTTACATCTACTATCTTAATGTGTAAATATTAAATATATGTATTAAATGTAAAATTTATTACACAAAAAAATAACTAATAAAATTTGTATTAGCTATTTTTTTGCGCATATGCTTTTCAAATGTATATGAAGAAAACTTTGCGGCAAATATTCTTTTCTTTTTTATTTTTTATAATCATTCTATAGATAATGTTATCTTCTTAATCTCCTCACCTATTACTCTTATACCTTTTTCAATGTCTTTTAAACTTACTTTAGAAAAACCCAGTCTTAATGTATCATCTCCACTGCCATCAGTATAAAAAATATCACCAGGTGTGAATACTACTCCTCGTTTATAGCAACCTTCAAGTACTTTTCTGCTACTAATTCCTTTAAGCTTAACAAATATATGAAGCCCTCCTTCTCCCATGATAAATTCATTAGGTATATGATTCATCACTTCCGAAAAGGTAAAATTATATTTCTCTCTATAATGCTTTCTTACCTTTTTTAGATACTTGTTAAATGCTCCATTATTCATATAATTGAACAAAAGGGCTTGATCTAAAAAAGAACTGTGTATATTTCTAGCCCTTTTCACACTTTCTAACGTACTTATAAGTTTCTTATCCGCTAAAACCCATCCAATTCTTAGACCTGGAAAAAGTATTTTAGAAAGACTTCCTATATATATAACTCCATTCCCTTTATTGCATAAACTTGCAAGAGGCGGAACATGAGAACTTGAATACAAAAGTTCTTCGTTAAACCCATCTTCAATTATAGGGACAGCATATTTTTCAAATAAATTAAGTACTTTCTTTCTATGTTCTCCTTTCATAACTATCCCAGTTGGATTGTGGTATGATGGTATTATAAAACCAAGCTTAGGTTTTTCATTAATTAATTTATCCTCAAGTTTCTTAAGATCCATCCCTTCTTGTGTCATTTCTACTCCGAAAATATTAAGTTCATGAGCTCTCATTATTTTTAAGGCTGTATTATGAGTTGGATTTTCGCATATTACTTTATCGCCTGGCTCTGTTAATGAGTTTATAAGTATGTCAAAGGCTTCAGTAAATCCATTGGTTATTAAGATATCTTTCCCATCAGTATTTACTCCCTTATTAGCCATATACATTAATAAATATTCAATAAGTGGTTTATAACCTTGAGCGTAACCATAATTAAGCAATTTGTCTCCTTGAAAAGACCAAGTACTTAAAAAAGACCTTTTAAATTCTTCTGTATCAAATAAAGTTTCATCTGGTGCAATGCTTTTAAATGAAATCATACCTTTTTCCCATGGCAATTCAGTTTTTATTATATCTAAACTTTCACAGATATTGGCATAGTTGTTTATTTTTGAATCCCATTTTATATTAAAGGCTTTATCTTCATTCTTAAGCTCTAAAGATACAAAGGTTCCTTTTCCCTTCAAGCTTTTAATTACACCATTACTTTCTAAATTTTCATATGCTGTAACAACAGTGCTTCGACTTATATTTAATAGTTCACTAACTTCCCTAGTAGAAGGCAGCTTACTCCCTTTTTGAAGTAAGCCGCTATTTATACTTTCTTTTATATGATGTTCTATTTGTATATATAAAGGTTCTTTTTTATTAAAATCAAATGACGAAAAAATCAAATATCTATCACCTCTTAAATTAAGGAATATTCAATTATTTTATTTAGAAGTTCTGAATACTCCATATTGGCTGCTTTTGCACTTCTAGGAAACAAAGAAGCTTTTGTCATTCCAGGTGCTGTATTCAATTCAAGCACATAAGCAATTCCATCACTTACTATAATATCAACTCTAACATATGATTTGCAATCAAATATATCCCAGCACTTTGAAGCTATCATTTCCATTTGTTCTTCTAATTCCTTTGGCAGCGTTGCTACAACCTCCTCAGTTTTATCATCGAAATATTTTGATTTATAATCAAAGAAGGTTTCCTTTGTTTTGATTTGCAATATAGGCATAATATCGCCATTTAATATTGGTATTGTATACTCTTCTCCTTGTAGATACTGTTCAATTAAAACTTCTTTATCATACTTAAAGGCTTCATTAATTGCATTAATTAACTCACTTCTATTTCTTACAATAAAAGTTCCAACACTGGATCCACCAGAATTAGGCTTTACTACCATAGGGTATTTTAGCTTTTCTATATTATTGATTGAAAAAATTTTATTTTTCAAATTTATATCTTCGGCTACATTTAATCCTTGATTTTTCATTATCCTTTTAGCCTGTTTCTTACTCATACAAATTGCACTTGTTAAAACGTCGCAACCGGAATAAGGTATTTTCATAGTCTCAAGTATACTCTGAACAGTGCCGTCTTCACCAAAGGCACCATGAAGAGCAATGAACGCAAAATCAATATCTTTTGCCTTATCAAATATGTCAATCTTAGAATCTATAACTATTGGAATAACCTCATATTTATCTATATCCAAATTTTCAACAATTTCTTTTCCTGACATCAGAGATATTTCTCTTTCTGATGATACCCCACCCATTAAAACTCCAACTTTCATAAACATCACTCCTTATAGTTTTAATATAAGTATATGTGTCAAGCTTATTTTTTTTAAGTACCACTTACTATAGAGTTTTATAAACCTGTGGTATAGATAGACCAGTTCCTAATAAAAGCTATAAATCAAGTTAAATATCATTAATTGTTAAACAGGTTATTTGTCTGTTTTTTTATAATGGAAAAGGAATATTTATATATACTTTCCCTTTAAAAGCAAAAAAAACAGCAGGATGGGGGGATCCAACTGTTTTTTACTTACTTGTGTGGTCGATTGTTTTACTATCTTAATTGTATAATCATATTATTAACACAGTATTACTATTTTAAGAATAAATCGTTAATAATTTATTCTGCATTCTTTAATGATTCAATCATATCTATTTTATCAAATCTTTTATACATAGCTAAATTGACTATAATAGAGAACATTATTGTTAATAACACAGAATATAAGAAATAAATCGGCTTTATAGTTCTTAAAAACATTATTACATTAGTTTCTGCTGCAGATACAACAAAATTATTAATAAGTATTCCTACTGCTATACCAGCAATACTTCCTATTACAGTTAATATCATGTTTTCTCTGTATATATATGCCGCAAGCTCATGATTATAAAATCCAAGCAATTTTATGGTAGCAAGCTCTCTTCTTCTCTCACTTATATTAATATTAGTTAAATTATAAATGACAACAAAAGCAAGAACACCTGCTGATGCTATAAGTATTAATACAACTGAATTTATACTGTTCATGCTCTTATTAAAATCAAGGTGAGTACTATTTTTGAAGCTTGTGGATCCAACCTTATCAATAGTATTAAAATCTTCTGCTAGCTTGTTTTCAGTATCCTTGGACTTATCTTTAATTAATGCAAAAAATCCACTATACTTAACATCTTCCCCCGAAAGTTCTTTATAATAATTTGAACTCATATATATATAGTGCTGAACATAATGTTCTGTTATTGCAGCAACCTTAGCCTTCATTACCTTATCATTAACAGTTATTTCAATCACATCTCCGACCTTTTTATTAACTAGCTTTGATAACTTTTCAGTAATTATAACACCATCATCGGTAAGTTGAAGTTTTTTACCTTTCTTAGAAAGATTTATATAGTTATTTAGTGTATCACTTTTCTCAGGAACAACTATATATGCATCTTCATTAGATGAATCAGCCTTCTTAATTGTGGCATTCTTAGAATAAGTAAAAAGTATGGATTTAATGTTTTGGTTGCTAGCAATTTTTTCTTCAATATTCTTTTTCTCATCGTTATCTACATTTTGAGTAAGGGAGGTTTGCATATCATAAATATAGATATCGTTAAATTGCTTTTCTACCGCACCAAGTATTCCATCCTTTAATCCATAGCCTGTTATCATAAGTCCAGTACAGGCAGCGATTCCAATAACTGTCATGAAAAATCTCTGCTTATATCTAAATATATTTCTAGCAGTTACCTTTCTTGTAAAGCTCAATCTTTTCCATATAAAAGGTAGTTGTTCAAGCAAAATCTTTTTACCAGACTTAGGTGGTTTAGGTCTAAGTAGTGATGCTGGAACTTCTCTAAGTTCATCTAATGTAGCTGCAACTGCAGCCACAGTTGTAAATAATATAGCAATCAAACAAGCTTCTACTGCTAAGATAGTGTTAAATGGAGTTAATGAATTTGGTATTGCATAAAGTGAAGTATATGCATTCATTATAAGTGGAGGGAATAATTTAAACCCAAAAGAAACTCCGATTACACTTCCTAGTACACTGGCTGATAAAGAATAAATTAAATAATGGGCAACAATGGCTGCTCTTGAATAACCTAATGCCTTAAAAGTACCTATTTCTATTCTATTTTCTTGAACCATTCTGGTCATTGTAGTGAGGCTCACAAGGGCAGCGACCAAGAAAAATATCAAAGGAAAAGCTTTTCCGATATTATCGATTCTATCACTATCCTGTCTATAATTTTCATACCCTACATTTTGAGATCTTCCTAGTACATACCATTCTGGATTCTTTATTTCCTTTAACTTATCTCTATTCTTTTGTATTTCATTTTCTGCGTCTTTTATTTTATTGTTTGCTTTATCTTCTTCGTCTTTTAGTTTTAAAGTATTTTCTTCTAAATCTTTTTCACCATCTGCAAGCTTCTTTTTAGCATCATTTAGCTTTGTAATGCCTTCAGCTTTACCTTTATTAAGCTCCACTTCAGCATCAGCAATTTTTTTCTTGCTGCTTTCTAGTTCACTTCTACCAGCTAAGAGCTGTTTTTCTCCTGAAAGAAGTTCATTTTCTTTCGTTGTAATAACTGCTTTTTGAGTATTAATCTCAGCAATTCCACTGTCAAATTTAGCTTTAGTATCTGTAAGTTCCTTTGCGTTAGGCATTTGAGCTAACATTCCGCTACTGTTTAAGAAACCATACATTGAATCAAAGTCTTTACCTTTTATTCCATTATTAAAAGCCTGATTTAAAGTGTTATATTGCATGATTAGCATTGGATTTGTAGGATCTTTGTCTAAACTTTCTTTTAATGTTGTTAACTGTGCTTGCATTCCATTAGAAATACCATCAGCAGCTAACTTTTTACCTTCACTTATCTTTAGTAATCCATCCTCAAGTTGTTTTTTTCCTGCAGCTATTGCAATTTTCCCATTCTCAATTTCAGCAGAACTTTCATTAAGCTTTGTTTCCCCATCTTGAATTGCTTTTTTTCCATCTGCTATTTGTTTTTCTCCATCAGAGATTTTCTTATTGTATAAATCTTCGTTTTTCTTAAGTTCAGCTTTACCTTGATCAAGTTTAATTCTTCCATCTTCCAGTTTTTTATGAGCATCAGCAAATTTATCTGCTGCTTCCTGTTTCGAACTATTTAGCTTATCTTCTGCTTCTTTCAGCTTATCCTCAGCAGTTTTCATCACATCCGCATATCTGACTTCGCTTCTTTTTAATCCAAGAGTCTTAAAATCTTTTTCTAAACTTGATATCACTTCTTTATACTTTTCATTATTTAAAAGACTGTTTTTTGATTCTGCACTTTCAGCTCTCACATATATTTCTGTAAAAACCTCACTTTTGAATACTTCAGGTAGTATATATACAAATCCTCTAACTGAACCATTTCCTACGGAGCTTAATTGTCTTTGACCTGAAGCATATATAGGGGATTTTGCTGACCCCACTATTTCAAATTCAGTATTGTTTAACTTGTCTTCTATATTTGTATCATTACCTGATTGTAGTTTAATTTTGTCACCAATCTTAAGATTGTTTTCCTTTAGAAATCTATCTTCAGCTATAGCCTCAGTATTGTTATTAGGTCTTCTCCCCTCAACCAGTTTTATTGAATTAATTCCACTTTCTGATGGAAGAGTATTTATATTCAATACTAATGAGTGATCTTCTTTCACAATAACAGCATCAAGAGAATAAGAACCTTCTGCTGCTGTTACACCTTTTTGCTTTTTCACCTCTTCCAAATCATCCTTGGTAAGTCCCAGCGTTGAAATAAGTTTAAAGTCCATCAAATTATTGCTACTAAAATATGAATCTGCTGATGCTTTCATATCTGGACTAGTAGCTCTTACACCTGCATAAAAAGATACACCAACTGCTATTATGATAACTATTGATAAAAATCTTGAAAGTGTTTTTCTAATATCTCTGAATAAATTTTTAAAAAATGTCTTTTTCATACTTACCACTCAATGCTTTCTATTGGCACCGGATTTGAATTAGTTTTAACACTTTCAACCTTACCACTTTTAACAGTTATTATTTTGTCAGCAATTGGTGCTATAGCTGTATTATGTGTAATTACTATTACAGTCATATTGTATTTTTTAGAGGTATCAGAAAGAAGTTTTAATATTGATTTACCCGTATTATAGTCTAATGCACCTGTTGGTTCGTCACAAAGTAACAGCTTTGGATTCTTTGCAAGAGCTCTTGCTATTGACACTCTTTGTTGTTCTCCTCCAGAAAGCTGAGAAGGGAAATTGTTTATTCTATGTTCAAGCCCCACATTCTTAAGTACTTCTACTGGATTCATTGGTTCTTTGCATATTTCAACAGCAAGTTCAACATTTTCTACAGCATTTAGGTTTTGCACTAAATTATAGAATTGAAATACAAATCCAATATCTTCTCTTCTATACTTTGTCAACATTTTAGTATTGTAACTGCTTATTTCATTATCATCTACATAAATCTTCCCTTCAGTCACATGATCCATTCCACCTAGAAGATTAAGGATAGTAGACTTACCTGCCCCGCTGGCACCAAGTACAATGACAAATTCCCCTTTTTCAATAGAAAAGGAAACATCGTCAACTGCTTTAATTACTACTTCACCCATGGTATAACTTTTTCTAACATTTTTTAACTCGATAAAACTCCCCATTGACTTTTCCTCCAAATTATTTGTGAACTTTCGTTCTCTTTTAGATTAAAATTTTTATTACTATTTTTATAAAGTACCGATTATATTTTCAATTTCTTTTACTAAAAGTATTCAAGCTTATTTATTATATCATTGTAAAATATATCGATTAGGTTTAATATTAACTTTCGAACTTCAACTTCTTCACTTTTTTCTTTTAATATAATTGAGATACTCTCAACAAGACTGTAGGAAAGAAGATATATTATAAAATTATCTTTAAGCTTTTTACCCTGAATAGTTAATCCATACTCCATTACCTCTGTGACAACTCTAGTAATAAAATCTACAAAAGTAACCTTACAATTTTCGTATTTTGAACCTTCACTTTTATTAAGTAATATGGCTAGCTCAACTCTATTTTCATCAAATATCTCCATTATCTTTTCCAGAAGGCTATAGAATATATCTTCCGCCTTATCGTTAAGTTCTACCTTTTTGAATTGATTTATGTACTCCATAACTTTATGATAGACTGCACCTATAAGGCTTTCATATAGATCCTCTTTACTAGCAAAATATTTATATATATTACCAACTGAAGTACCAGAATTTTTAGCTATGCTCCTAATGGAAGCAGCTTTATATCCCTTAGTATTAAATTCTTTTATTGCTTGGTTGATAATACTTTTTCTAATTTCATCCTTTTGATATTGCATTAGAAAACCTCCGTTCACTTTTAAAATTTTACTCTTAAAAAAAGTCAATGTCAACTTACTGCTTTATTAACATATTTTTATATATATAAAAGCTACTTATTAATAAATAGATATTTATTATAATAAAAAGACAATCTATCAATTGTTGATAGGATTGTCTTTCTTGTTATAATCCAATATAAATTGTTATATAGTTCTATTCATAGCATTTGTAAAATCTTCTATAGTATCTTCTGAAAGTTTATAAACACTGCCTTTAATTCCTGTTATCTTTTTAATCATTGCTTTTTCGAAAAAATTTAATTTTTCAAACTTATATTCATAACCAAAAGAGCATTTACATATAGCATTTTCGTATAGTTTAGCAGGAAATGCATTTTTTAATTCTTTATCCTTTTCCTCTTCCTTATCAGCGCCTCCACATATAAAAAGCCCTACTCGCTTCATTAAGAGCTCTTCTTCATGGTTTATTGCAAATTGTTTCAACTTTTTTTGTATATTTCCTATATATATTGACCCACCTAATATTATGTTATCAAATTCAATTAGAGAAGGGGGATCCTGTTTAAGAATATTAACAATAACTACTTCATCTTTCATTTTATCTTTTATAAGATTTGAAGCTTTTTCAACTGTACCATATTTAGTAGCATAAATAATTAAACTTTTCATAATTATCTCCTAACCATATGATTATTTTCTTTAACATTACTAATTACAAGATAAAGGCAATAAATAATAATTAAATTGAAACAGGGAAATATAACCATCTCACCTACTGACATTGAAATACCTGAATATATTTGACCTATTATCATAGCTGTTATTGCTGTGAGCATAGAGATTTCTTTAATTATCATTATCGGTGCTAAAAGATACCCTAATGACTTATTTTTAATTAATAAAATTCCTGACATTATTGCTATCGGAACAACAAAACCTAAATCAAGCGCCTGTATAGGCAAAGTAGTATAATACTCTAGTCCTTCCGGATATCCTCCTTTTAAAAATGCTGCTCCAATTTTGCCAACCCACATTAAACCAACGACAAAAGACATAAACAATAAAAATCCTCCAATAAACTTTCTCGGAATTTTATCACTAAAATAGAATTTAATGTTGTCAATATCAAAAGACGTAATCATCAGTGTAAGTGAGAAAAAACTCATTGACATTAAAGCTACATAGATTAAGAAGAATTTATTATACATTGACAGAAAGCTGTACGATGTATAGGTGTAAAAAAAATAACCTAATGTTCCTGTAAGTAACAATTTGCCTTTCATGAGCCCTTTGTTTGCCAAAAACATTGAAATCAGTAGCAATGGAACTGCTAGAATTATTGTAACTATATCTTGAGAAATTGCTTGAGAAGCTATGGAAACAGAATCATTATGATATAGACCTCTTCCATACATTTTAACAAGCTCTCCACCAATTGTAGTAAATTCAGTTTTGCCATAACTTTGATTGGAAAAAACACCGTATACTGCCGCTAAAAGTGATAAAAGTAATATTAAGATTGAAAGAATTTTTACAGATATTCTTAATTTCATCTAATTAACCTCACTTTTTAATATTTAATATTTTAATATTTTGAAAACTGCTTCAATATGACAATTAATAAGTTTTTCTTTTTGCTCAATAGTAATAAAATCCTCAATCATAAGCCTTATTATTAGCCCAAAGGTTGATGTCCATATGATTTGAGCTGTAACTTCTATTTTACTTTTATCAATATCACTTTCATTCCATAAGCTTTCTATACACTTACATAGTATCCCTATGGCTTTCCGTTCTTTTGACGCCCCTTCAAATAGAACTGACGTATGTTGAAGCACATTTGGTGAGCTATTCAAAAGCAAATTTCTATATTCCTCTTTCATTTTTAAAGCCATATTGATATAATTTCTTAATGCAACTTCTAGTCTACTTGCAGGTTCACCATCGATATCTTCCATAATTGATATAGACTCAATAATCTTCTTATATCCTTCTCTCATTATGCAGTCAATTATCTCATCTTTATCCTTAAAGTAATGATATATAATTGGTGCAGTATACTCTATTTTATCTGCTATTTTTCTTACAGTAACACTGTCAATTCCTTCTGTATTTATGATATCTTTTGCTGCATTTAATATAAGCTCTTTCTTTTCTTGCCTTTCTCTTTCTCTTCTATCTTGAATACCCATTTTTAATACTCCTATCCAATCATTTAACACCATCAAATCATTTAACACCATTAAATCATTTAACAACGTTAAATTAATCATATCACTGTAAAATTCTGGTGTCAATTGCTAAATACTAACTATATACCTCTCTTTAAAGATAATTATTTAATTTAGAAATCTAAAACATTGAATATTAATATTTCTTACGAAAACAGAAAACCACTAGTTAATTCACTACTATGAGTAAAATAACTAGTGGTTTCATTTTTAGATAACTTTCATTCGTTGAATATTTTTCCATAAACTTTATCTCATCTTCAGCCTTACCATTAAATAAAGAGTAATAATATCGTTTAATTAGTAGCTAACTAAAAGTAAAACCCTCGCCAACTACCTCATTTACTTCATTAATTGTAATAAAAGCCCTATCATCAATACTTCCAATATACTCCTTCAACTGAATAAACTGTTTTCTAGTAAGAATCGTAGTTATAACTTCGCTTTCATTATTATTATAAGCACCTTTGGCATAGTAAATCGTTGCACTTCTTTCTAGTATATCCATTATATATCTTTTGATTTCTTCTCCTTGTGAACTTATTATTGCAACTTGCTTATATGTGTTTAAAGTTTTAATCACTTTGTCTATAAGAGTACAGTTTATTATTACTCCTAGTATTGAATAAAGCCCTATGTTAATCCCAAATATTGATGTAGCAGCAATAGTTATAATAATATCTGCTGCTAGAAGTGAGTTACCAATAGATATATTAAAGTATTTATTAATTATTTTAGCAATTATATCAGTTCCGCCTGTAGATGCATTTTGATTAAATACTATCCCCATACCTAGTCCACAAATAAGCACTCCGAAAATCAGCTGTATTAGCACATCATCACTTATTGGTTTAATGTTAGGAAATACTTCTTCCAGGATTAGTATAACCCCAGAAATAGAAAAGCTACAAAATATTGTTTTTCCACCAAAAAAAGGTCCAATCACCAATATACCCAATAAAAATAGTATTATTTCCATACACATCATTAATCCACCAATAGGAAGTTTAGGTATTAAGCTGTTAATAATAATAGCTATTCCACTAATTCCCCCTGCAGCAATCCTATTTGGAGCCAGAAAAAAATAGGTACCTAAAGCTACTAAAACAGATCCAGTAAATAGCAGTAAAAAATCTTTCAATTTATTTTTCATGTAATTCCTCCTCCTGTCATTTAACTTAAGAAAAAGTTTAAGTTATTTTCAACAAAAAAGAGCACATAAATCAAAATATGCAATAGGCTTCTTTAACCAATTAACAATTTAAGATTTATATGCTCTCATTACACAGAAGCAATCTTCTGTGAACGTCTTTTATTTACAACTTAATATTATCCAAAATTATACTTTATGTCAATCTTTAAATTTATTTTAACGTTTTATGCCTATATAGCCAAATATTATTCTATATTGGTTAAGTTTCTTACTTTTATTACGATATGTTAAATATACCACTTCTTTAAACTGTATTTTTCATAGAATCCCCTATAATTTAATAAGTTTAAAGAAAGTGGTACTACGCTTTAATACTGTAAATATTCTATGCAAATGTATATTAGACATGATTATCTTTTTAATTAAAAATCAAAGTAGGAACTTTTCGAATAAATTACTAAAATATGCACAATATAATATTGTAACTAACCTAAGACATATACTTCAGTAATTTGAAATATATCCTCAATTTCAAGTTATTAAATTAAGTTTATATGTCTTTAATTACTCACTGTGGTCAATGCTAAAACCAAAATAATCCAAACACTAATTTCATTTAGAGTTTGGATTATTTGCATTTTAATATTTTTTGTTATTATAAAAATCTTTACATAGGTTTACTTAGTATAATATAACGTACATTAAATTAAATTTTTTGCTTTTTTTGCTCAGTAAAAATATCTTCAGATATCAGACTTATTCTTTATACTTTTCTTCTTACTAACATATAAGTTGCTATACCTACTCCTGTAGCTGTTCCTAAAAAACTAATTGTCCTAGAAGGAAATGTCTTTCTTGATTTCTTTTCGTTACCCAACATGTTTATTAATGTTGAAACTCCTACAATTTCACGTATCATTACTCACACCTCCAAATATTAAATAAAATGTAGTATATATTGATTTACTAAATTTTCAAAACCTTAAATAGCTACCCTAAGTACATTTTAAGATTTTTCAGTAAATGTAACATTATATAGATGTATTACAAAATCCATCTATATATATTTTCTCTACATATTATATAATTATCCTTTATTAAAATAGGAGGTACTAATCAATATGAGTATATTCTTCTTATATTGGAATACTCTACAATATTCGTAACGCGATAATCTATTTACAAACAACTCGGAATTCCAGTGCATCTATAATGTCCTACTTTCAATTACTTATACATACACTATAATTTCTTGAATTCGTGATTATCGAAAGAGTATAGATAAAATTTGAGTAGGTAACATTAGTGTATATATTCTGCAGCAAGGATATTTTCTTTTTTAAAGTAACGCTTTTGTCTTCTTAAGTAGCAAAAGGCTTCGACTTTCTCGCCTTTTATACCTAATACTTGAATATTTCTTCTTGTTATTTTTCTGTCTTTGTCCATGTAGATAATTGTAACAGGCCTATGAAATTCTAAAGCACTTTTTAATATATCCATTACTAATCACCTCAATATTATTATAATATATATCATTTTTATATGCAAACATATATTCGCATATGTCATATTTTTATAATATCACAATCTATTATACAGTGATTTTTTTGTGAATCTGTCTTTCTGAATGCATATGAAGAAAATCTGGTATGTGATATATTCTTCTTTTTTTATTGTTTAAAACAAATTATGTTTTGAGTCTTTACTCATATTTGTCCACATCTATAATTGGGTTATAAATTTCTAAACAATATAAAAGCTCAGAAGTAAAAACTTCCAAGCTTAATTTTTTATCTTGTTATTACACCAGATTTAGTCCACGGACCTTTGTCAGTACTATATACTACATTTAATCTCCCGTTTCCCAAGTCTTCTAAGACAATAACATTTTCACTATTAACACTTCCAATATTAGCGCCTGAAAATCTATCGTAAACTTGTCTAAATCCATTTATATAAATTGGGGCATTTAAATAGCCAATATTAGCTACAACATTCCTTATATAAGTTTGTCTTGTACCTCCTGGTACAGGGTATTCAACTAAATCAAGCTGCTTACTGTAAGATACATCAATAACTTTTATTCTATCCCCTATTTCAACTATTCTTCCTGGCTCAATATCACCGTTGGCTGTTCTCCCATAGAACCAGTCATTTTTTACAACTGCATTTGCTCCACTTACTTGCCCCATTGGCGGATTTGGATTTACTGGTGGTGTTGTCCTTCCTGTCAATAAATCTTCCTTAAATTGATCCATATCAACAGGTCCAAAAATTCCGCTTACTGAACCTGATGCAGTATATTGCCACCCACTCCAGGTATCCCAAATATTTGTGTTCCAGCTAGGTGTTCCATTAGTATAATGAGCTAGCCATAATTGAGTACCTTTCAATAAATCAGTTAAGTTATTCTTTGAAAAGTAACTTCCTGTATATACTATACATTCTATTCCTGTTAATTCTTTCACTCTATCAATAAAAGTTCTAACGCAGCTACTTAAAAGATTTTTATCTAATCCTTCAGTTGTTTCTACATCGCAAGCATATTTTAAGTCCACACTATATCCTTTAGCTGCTTCCACAAAAAAGTTTGCTTGATCTATTGCATTTTCAACACTTCTGGCTCTAAAAAAGTGATAAAACCCAACTAATATCCCTTGTGCCTTCATTCCTTGATAATGAGTAGCCATCATTTTATCTTTATAAGTTATACCTTCAGACGCCTTTAGATATGCTGCTTGTATTCCACTATTTTTTACTCGCGAATAATCAACATTAGTTTGGTAATTAGAAATATCAATTCCTTTATACATAATATCCCTCCCTATTAATATATATGAAAAAATGTGCAATTTTGGTCCTTTTTGTACATTCTAGTCATATTTTTTATGGAGTAAATATCAGTTTAAAATCAATATTTTTTTGTGCTTCATTCTATATTCATTCTATGGTATTCAAAAGCAGTTTTTATCTCAAAGCCACATTTTTTATACAAATTAAATGCTATATCATTACCACTATCTACTTCAATAAAAATGTTTTTGCTTTCATCCTTACATAAAGCTTCAACTAATTTTATTAAAGTCTCCTTTCCCATCCCCTTACCTTGATTCTCCTTAGTAATCGCAAACCCAAATAAGAATATATCATTTTCATCGTAACTTACAGAGCATGAACCAATAATCACATCATTTAATTCTGTTACATAAATTTCTCTATCTTTGGATTCTAAAGTTTTCATTGTAAAACTTTGAGAAACTTCATAACTATCATCAAAGGCATCAACACAAACATCAATGATTTGTTTAGCATCATCAAAAGATGCTTTTCTAATCTTAAGCAACTCTGATGGTGTTAATATTTTACTGTCTCTATTAAATTCCAAAAGGTATTCTGTAAAATCATAAGCAGTCTTAAGGTTCTTTACAGTTTCTTTTCCATCCTTTGACTTACTTTCACAAACAAATAATAAATCTTTAATATCATATCTCTTAACCTCTTCATTTGCTCTATGAATCAAAGATTTAAAACATCCTCTTTTCCTATATTTAGGATGTGTATATGCTGATATCTCTGCTTCAGCCTTAGTTGGAATAAACATATATAAAACACTTACTAAAATATCATCATCATATGCCATAAATAAGTTTTTTATATTTTTGTTAAAGTTTAATGAGTTATCTAAAAACATATTCCCGTTTAAACCGTCATATTCTTTACAAACATTTTCTAAAATTCTTATAGAATTTATTAATTCCTCATTTAGTTCACTAAATTCTTTTATTATCAAAAATACTCCTCCAATTTCATTTTAAAGATTTTCTTTTAAATACTCTATATATTTATTAAGTAAGTTTTTATCTTCAAAGCTTGCTTGAGCCCTATTAGCATTTCCGCCGCCTCTGCCTCCAAAATCCTTCAAGGTTTCTTTAAAAACCTTTCCACAGTCAAAATCAAACCTTCCGTTTTGGCATAGTATTAATTTTTTATCTTTTAAAGTACTCAAAATTAAGATAAAATCTTTTTCTTTAAGCTCATCATATATTTTTTCCATGAGCTCAAAACCTTCATTTTCATATTGAGCTAATATAAATTTATTAGTGGCACTATCAAGAAGCTCTTGAGCTTTATTTGAAGCTATGCTAGCATACAAACTTCCAATCTTCTTTTTAAGTTCTATAACTTCTTCCTTCTGATTCTTTATCTTATTACTTATCTCTGACGGATCAGCAGAAAAAGTTCTAGTTAATTCAACTATATAGTCATGCTTTACTTGATAATCTTTTAATGCTCTGTACCCACATTTAAAATAGACTCTAGTCATTCCTTTGTACTTTTCATATTTTATTATTTTTACAAGACCAATCTCCCCAGTCCTGTTTGCGTGAGTTCCACAACAAGCACTAAAATCAGTGTTTTCACCCATTTGTACCATTCTTATATTTCCTTCAGCTTTTATCTCTTTTCTAAGCGGAAGCTTTAGAGCCTCCTCCTTTGATAAAAAATATGTTTTGATAGGTTCATTCTTAAATACATATAAGTTAACTTCTTTTTCTACATTCTTTATCATTTCTTCAGTAGCATCTTTAAATTCCATATCAACAGTTACATAATCTTCTCCTAGATGGAATCCTGCATTGGATACTTTAAAAAGCTTAAAAAAAGCAGCTGACAATAGGTGTTCTCCTGAGTGTTGTTGGATATGGTCCACTCTTCTCTCGTAATCAACTTTGCATTTGACTACACTTCCTTCCGGTTTTCTATCAACTACGTGATATATTACATCATCTTCTTCATATACATAACTTACTTCAATATCATCAATATATCCCAAATCATTGGGCTGTCCTCCGCCTTCTGGATAAAACGGAGTGCTTTTAAGCACAATTTCAAATTTATCTCCTTTATCTAAAATTCTTTCAATTTCGCAATTTGCTTCGCATATATATGGATCTTTATAAAATAATTTTTCAGTCATTTTCATACCTCCTAATTTTCATTAGTTTAGCTTATAAGGAGAATCTTTAAATAAAATTATAGCATATATTAAATAATTTACTAATATATTCATGCACCAATTCATACTACATAATTCATTTAAATACTATATTGTCGCTGAATAAACTCTCTTCAATGAGTTTTTTTGTGCACCTTTCCGAATGTATAGGATGAAACTTACAGGCGAATAAGTTTTATTTTACTGTCCTGCAGCAAAAACTTATAAAGCCATTGAAGTATCTAGGTTTAGCTAAATTAAAAACTTTATATATTCCAATACAGTAAAAAAACACCTTACAAATTGTGGACAATTTAAATAGTCCATAATTTGTAAGGTGTTATTATACATTTCAGTAAAACTAACAACATTAAATTTTTAGGTAACTTCTTTTCATTATTATATAATTATTCATTAAAGTATTTCTTTTTTAATTTATATACATCTTCTAATTAACGAGCTAAGCACTTATTGATATTTTCTAAGAAAGTTTTTAGATATATTTATTATTACATCAAACTTATCTGTATTATTTACGATATGCTCTAGTAACTCTTCATGACTTGGTTCTTTATATCTATGTGATATTCGATTCCTTACTAATCTTGACTTTTCAAGAAAAAGATAAGTTCTTTCGTCAAATACATCACTTTTTCTTAAAAGTTTAAAACTATCACTTAAGGAAATACCTATCTTGAACCTTCTTACCTCTCTTAGCGCAATAGAACAAAAATCTTCTAGTATCGTATGAAAACCAACAAATAACTGTCTCAAGCTTGATCTTGCTAGTTTGGTTATAAGCTCGTCATCTTTATATTTTTCTAGTACCTCTAAACATTCATTTATGTCAGCTTTGCACTCTTCTAAATCCTCAATTATTTTTACAAGTCTCTCATCATTCATGATAATACATCCATTCTCCTAAAGTATATAAAGTTTTCATTTTCTTTATAGATTCTGTCAACTTCATCACAAATATTCTCAAACATCTTTCCATGGTCGTTTGTAAATAATATTTTACCATAATTTAAAATATTTATTTTAACAAACAAATCCAACTTATCACTTCTAAGATCGACAACATCTATAGGTCTATTAAGTAAATTTTCTAAGAATAACTCCAAATCTAAAATTGTGTCAAGTGATATCTTTTGTTCGTTGAGCACAGCAATATCCACATCCGATATCTCGTTAAATTCTCCATGATTTAAGCTTCCAAATATAATCACATTAGATATATTCAATTGATTTATAAAATCATATACTTCTTTGGAGTTAAGCTTATCAATAGCCACCTGTCTCTCATCATTTTCCAAATTAAACACCAACCTTCAGGTCAATTACATCTTATATTTATAAGTATTTTTAATAAGACACTATTATACCCTAAACTTAGATTATCTACCTAGTATTAATATTATATCCAAATCCTTGCTAAAATAAAAGTGAAGTGTCAAGTTATAGAACTTCTATTTCATCTCTTAGAAATACTCTTACTGAAAAAAGCAGTAAAAATGATAAGATATATAAAATAGTAGCAAATGATGTTGCCATTTTTACATCAGTCTGCATGTATGTATAAATTTGAAGTGGAATTGTTCTGGTCTGATTTAGTATATTACCTGCAAACATCAATGTGGCCCCAAACTCTCCTATGGATCTTATAAAACTTAATATTAGGCCAGAAATTATAGTTCTTTTAAGCATAGGCATTATTACTTTAAACACTGTCTCAACACGTCCAGCCCCTAAAACATAAGTAACTTCAAAGATTTCTTTTGGTATATCACTAATTGAATTAGAAAGCACTTTCACATAATAAGCCGAAGACACAAAAAACTGTGCTAAAATAACAGCAATAGGAGTAAAAACTATCTCTATTCCTATCTGATTTAATAATTTTCCTATAACTCCATTGTTTCCAAAAGTTAAAAGTAGCGCAACCCCAACTGCAGCTGGCGGTAAAACTATAGGAAGCTCTATTATTATGCTTATAAGCTTTGAAAGATTTTTATTTTTTATAGTCCTTAAATAAAATGCTATAGTTGTACCAAAAACAAAAGTCATCAATAACGAAATGCTAGATGTATAGAAAGTAAGAATTATACTTGATATATTGTCTTTTATATAAAACATCTCAAGTATATTATATATGCCTGAATATCTGATCATAGCAGTTACTGGTAGTATAACAATTGCTAGATATATAAATATAATAATTCCAATAGGGAGAACCAAAATCTTACTTAATATTCTGTTGTTAGTTTCATTTCTTATTCCAGGGAATTTCTTATTAAATAAACTATCTTGTACCATAAATCTCCTATGTAATAAATCAGTATTACTATCAGTAAAACTAGTTATAAAAATTTTCTCGCCAGTATCTGTTAGATCTTAAAAGTAAATTTTTAATCCCAGTAGTACCCCTTTATTATTGTATTTCAAACCCATGTTTTTTTAATATGTCCTTTCCTTTACCTTCAGTTATATATGTAATAAACTCTTCAGCTTCTTCTTTATTCTTAGAAGCTTTTAACTTTGCTATGGGATACTGAACTTTAATATTATTAAACTCACTTGTTTCTACTAAATAAACCTTATCTTTATTAGCTTTATTTATGTCAGTCTTGTATACGACTCCTGCATCAGCTTCACCAAGTACAACCTTTGCTAAAACATCCTTAACATTTAGTTCATTACTTTTAATGTTTGACTTAATAGCATCATACGTATGCGCATCAATCAAATTTTTCTGTTTTTGTTCTTCTAGTACTTTATAAAAATAACTTCCTACTGGCACAGTTTTATCTCCAATTATAAGTTTCAAATCATTTTTTGATAAATCCTTAAAATTACTCACAGATATTTTACTAGTTTTGCTTACACATATCACAATTTTATTTTCAGCAAAAAACTTGAAATCATCAACCTTATTACTTTCCTTTAACTCATCCATATAATTTGTATTTGCAGAAGCAAATATATCTGCTGGACTTCCCTGATTTATAGACTGAGCCAAAGCTTGACTACCAGCAAAATTGAATATTACGCCAATTTTCTTATCTTCTTCAAACTTTTTTCCTATGTCGTTGAAACTTTCAGTAAGACTAGCAGCTGCAAAAACCATTATCTTTTTATCATTATTGTTTGTTATATTTTTAGACTCTTTAGAACATCCAAGCACATTAATAGCTACAGCTACTAAACCAACTAAAGCTACAACTAGTTTTGATCTTATTGTCATATTGCCTTCTCCTGCTACATTATTTCAATGGTGTCTCCAGGTCTTATAATTCCACTTTTTATTATCCTTGTAAAAATGCCTTCAGTTGGCATTATGCACTTTCCTACCTCATTCTTGATAGCACAACCCTTATGGCATTCTTTACCTATTTGTGTTACCTCTTGAATAGTTGCCCCTATCTTGAGCCTTGTTCCTATAGGAAGCTCATGTAATACTATACCTTCGGTGGTAATATTTTCTGCAAATTTTCCTGGTGTCAAATCCGGAACTCCGAACTCTATCATTTTATCTATGCTTTCTTGTGCGAGAAGGCTTACTTGTCTATGCCATTTTCCGGCATGGCCATCTCCTTCTAATCCATGTTCTTCTTTAAAAAAGCCTTCATTTATAGGTGTCTTAATTACACCTTTTATTTCACTTATATTGATAGATATTACCTTCGCCATATAGCACTTACTCCCTTCAAGCATTTTTTATCTAATGTAATCCCCACTTTTGCCGCCTGTTTTCTTCATCAGTTTTATATCAGTTATTATCATATCCTTATCCACAGCCTTACACATATCATATATAGTAAGAGCTGCAATGTTCACAGCAGTTAATGCTTCCATCTCTACACCAGTTTTTCCTATGGTACTTACTGTTGCTTCTATATATATTTCTTCTTCCTTAACATCAAACCTTATATCAGAGCCAGTTAAAGGTATATTGTGACACATAGGTATAAGCTCCCAAGTTTTTTTAGCTCCCATAATCCCAGCTATTTGAGATACTGCAAGTACGTCACCTTTCTTAATTAGTCCTTCTCTTATTAGCTTTACAGTTTCGCTTTTCAGCTTTATTATAGCTCTAGCTACTGCCACCCTTTTTGTATCATCCTTCTCAGATACATTAACCATATGTGCTCTTCCTTCTTCATTAAAATGTGAAAACTCCATATTTACCCTCCAATTGCAGTCATTTCTCTTTCTATATACTCTTCAGCCTCAAGGCAGTGTTCCTTAGGTTTATGCTTTACAATATCATATATTATCTCAGTTATATCTTGTCCATCTCTTATCAAGCCTTTAATATCTATTTCATGATTAGAATGAAGGCATGTTTTTAGCTTCCCATCTGCAGTTAGCCTTATTCTATTACAATTGCTGCAAAACTTACAGGAAATCGGGTTAATTAGTCCAACGTTTCCTTTTCCATCAGAAAGTCTATAATATTTTGCAGGCGAAGATATATCCTTTGACTCTATTTCAATAAGTTCCGGAACTTTTTTTAGTATATTTTCGTTACTTAAATATCTATCAAGGGACCAATGTCTTACTTGCCCAATTGGCATAAGCTCTATAAATCTTACATCAAATTCTTCATTTTTTGTTAAATTGACAAAGTCCATTATTTCATCTTCATTAAAATCTTTTATAAGAACTACATTTAATTTTATAGGTGTAAGCTTAACTTTTTGAGCTTCTTTTATACCCTCAATCACCTCTTTAAGTTCGCCACCTTTTGTTATTTCTCTATATTTTTTATCATCTAAAGTATCTAAGCTTATATTAACTCTTGTTAGACCTGCTTCCTTTAAGTCCTTTGCATACTTTTTTAAAAGTGTTCCATTGGTGGTCATCGCTATCTCCTCAATACCTTTAAGCTTAGAAAGCTTTTCAATAAGTGTTATTATACCGGCTCTAACTAAAGGCTCTCCACCAGTTATCCTAATCTTATTTATACCCAAAGAAACAAATTTCTTTACTATTTTTTCTATTTCTTCAAATCTTAATATTTCATCATGGCAGGCTTTCTTTATTCCTTTTTTAGGCATACAATACTCACACCTTAAATTACATAAATCTGTTACTGAAATCCTTAAGTAATTTATATTACGACCATATGAATCTATCATTTGTATAACCTCCATGAAAATTCTAAAAGTATTTTTAAATTTTAGTTTTATTACAAATACCGAAATATTTGTATATCTAGAGGAAAAGCCTTAAATTCGTATCGATTAAAACTATAGATGAACCACTTCGTAATAGAATTTATATTTTTAAATTCTCTCACCAGAACCCGTGAGTGTTTTAAAAATAGATTTCGGATCGAACTCGTTCATCTTTAATAACTAACTTTGCTGATATGTAAGTATGTATCTATCCAAATCCTCTTTTGTATTCAAATTCATAAACATTTCAAAGCTGTAATCAAAACTTTTTACTTTCTCTTCTTTAATATATAGTGTATCTGAAGCCTTAATTAAATATTTAAGTGATCTTTTATCTTCTTGTATCATCTGTTCTACTTTTTGAAGCAATGATTTTGAATAAAAGGCGTTAAAAGGTTCTATATAATTTTCTCTTTCAACTATACAGCATTGTTTATTTTCCTCTATTAATCTATCCTTCATAAACTCTATAAACTCGAGATTAATTATAGGCATATCGCAAGCAATAAAATATACATATTGTCCTTTTGCAGCCTTAAGACCTTCATAGATTCCTGATATAGGCCCAATACCTTCTACTTTATCCGAAATCACTTTATATGGGCTATCCCTATAGTAATCAGGTTTATTGCTTATTACTATGACTTCTTCAAAATTAGTGTATAATTTTTCTGCCACTACATCAATGAGCTGTTTATCTTCAAACTTTAAAAACTGTTTGTCAAAGCCCATTCTAGAACTTTTGCCTCCAGCTAAAATCACAGCGGTCTTAAATATATTTAATTTTTCTAATCCATTATAATACATTTCTCTTCTACCATAAGTCCTGATTGTGGAACTTTTTCTCCGTTCTTTTTATCTCTTCTTTCATATATATCACAAATTGACTAATTATTAAGCACTTTTCATCCCATAAACTTTTTATTTCTGCTACCTCAAAAGCATTTACCTTTGAACTTTTATTAATACAACATTTCCAAAGATGATTTACTTAAATATGAATCTTCCTCGTATTGTTTGTCCAGCATTCATCTCACTATACTCTTCTGGTACGATTAATACCCCATTAGCTTTGCTTATTGTTGTAAGTTTGTTAGAACTTTGAGAACCAATATTATAAGCATAATATTTATCATCCCTTTTAACTATTTTCACATATAGAAGTTTTACTCTGCCCTTTCTTACTTTAAAATCTTCTCCTAATATAATTGGAAAGTCTTCTTTCATGCAATCAAGCTTACCTAAAACTTTATTGCAAAGTGGCTCTATAAATTGTTCAAAGGTAGTTATTGCTGAAAGTGGATTACCAGGAAGACTAAAGAAAAACTTACCATTAAACACAGCGAAACTTATTGGTTTTCCAGGCTTTATAGCAACTGAGTCAAACTTTATCTCAGCTCCGATTTCCTTTAATATGGTTTCAACAAAATCATAATCCCCAGCAGAAGCTCCACCAGAAGTTATTACTATATCTGTTTTTTCAAGTGCTTCTTCTATAATTTTCTTAAGTACAGCTTTATCATCCTTTACGACACCATAAGAAATAACCTCAAGGCCTAAGCTTCTTATCATTGAAGTTATTGCGTATTCATTACTATTTCTTATCTTACCTTTACCTATATTTTCATCTATATCAACAAGTTCATCTCCAGTTATAATAAGTCCCACAACAGGTGGTTTATAAATCTCAACTGTTTTATAACCTAATGATGCAAAAAGCCCTATTTCTGCCGGTCTTATTTCAGTTCCTTTTTTAAGAACAATATCACCAGGCTGAATTTCTTCACCAAACTTTATCACATGATTATCTTTTTTAACTTCATTATATAAGTAAACAATATCACCTTCAGTTTTAACCTTTTCAACTTCAATGACACAGTCAGCCTCCATAGGAATTGGAGCTCCAGTCATTATCTTATAGGCTTCTCCTAAGTTTATGCTCTCAGTACACCACTGCCCAGCCTTTATTACTCCCCTTACCTTGAACCCTCTTGGATTTTCTTCAGTTATTCTTTCCGTATCAATACTTCTTACTGCATATCCATCCATTGCTGACTTATCAAAAGGAGGAAGACTGTCCTTAGATAATATGTCTTCAGCTAAAACCAATCCATTACATAAAAGTATTTCTCTATTTTCTTTACCTATTGGCTTAGCTTCTTCAGAAATTATTCTTAAAGCATCACTTACACTAATCATCTCAAATTTCCTTTCGTCACTAATTCTAATAATACAGCATCTAAATCTTGTTGTTCTTGAAATTGATTTTGAAGCCTTTATAGTAAGTTTGTTACAATTACATTATCAAATAAAAGTTGTACTTTTTTTAATTTCTTTGCTGATATAAAAGAGTACTTTCATTATTAATCAAATAAACTATCATAGTACAAAACTTATTATAAGCTAATTTTCATTTTTTTTATATGTATTTAATACTTCGCTCCTAATAACCTTTTGTTATTAAGAGTTATGATACACATTTCTATTGTAACGTTCTTTATTTACAAAAGATTTCAATATAGTATAATTAAAGAGTTTTAATAATATTAAAAACATATTATATGAAACAAAGTTTAACTAAAAACTAACTTTTTTGATTAAATAAGTGCAAATTTAATTTTAAAAATTTAGAGTTATTTATTATATAGATTTTAGAACACATTGGAGGGAAATGCCATGATAAAAACCGCAATTTTAACTATAAGTGATAAAGGATCAAGAAACGAAAGAGTTGATACTACAGGTCCAGCTATAAAAGACCTCTTAGATAAAGATTATTACTCAATTGAATACTATAAAATTATCCCAGATGAAATAGATATTATAAAAAAAGAACTTACATACTTATGTGATGAAATGAAATTAAATTTAATATTAACGAATGGTGGTACTGGTTTTTCCCAAAGAGATGTTACTCCTGAAGCTACTTTGCAAGTTATAGATAAGCAGGTTCCAGGTATTGCTGAAGCAATGAGAGCTGCATCTATGAAGATTACCCCTAAAGCTATGCTTTCTAGAGCGGTTTGCGGTATAAGAAAATACTCCTTAATAGTTAACTTACCTGGAAGCCCAAAAGGTGCTGTAGAAAATTTGGAAGTTATTTTACCTGCCCTTCCACATGGAATACAGATACTCACTGGACAAACTTCTGAGTGTGCAAGATAAGATATACTAATAGTATTTTTCTCTAGTACAAATTATTTTTGAAATAGTATCAATTATAGACGTTTATGAGTTTGAATTAATTTAGAGTTTGTAGAAAATTTGCTAGCATATCACACGTATTTGAACTAAACAATAAACTAAAACTGATTTAATAATAAAAAAGGGGCTAATTACAAGTATCTAATGTAACTAGCTCCCTTCCATAAGTTCCAGCATATCATCTGTATTAGAGGAAAATTTATCAGCTCCAGTTGTCTTCCACAATTCAGGATTATTCTTAAAAGCACCTCCTCCTATTATAATTTTAGGGGGACTGTCCTTAAACTCCTCCTTGATTGCTTGTATCAGGAATTTCGCAGACTCCAAATGATATTCCATTGTCACTGATATAGCTACTAAACTTGGTTTTTCTGTGTCTACGGCCTTTATAAGGCTTTGCACCGGAACGTTTGACCCTAAATAAACTGTATTCCATCCTTCAATTTCGAGCATGTCTAAAACCATTTTCAAGCCAATATTATGCTGTTCTGGACCAGCAGTAACTCCTATCACAGAATGTGATTTACGCTTCTTCCTTTTTTCTCTAGCCTTTACTTCTCTCATAACATCTAAGGTAACCTCTGAAATAAAATGTTCCTGCCATACATCTATTTTACCTGATTCCCAAAGGCTACCTATTTCTTTTAAAGCCTTTTCAAAAATATCAAAGTATATAAATCCCATGGGAAGTCCTTTTTCATAGCACTCTATAACTAACCCTCTAGCAGCTTTACTTTTTCCTTCTAAAAGAAAAGTTAAATAATTCCTATATAAATTTTCTTTATTTTCAAGATCAGTTTCGTAAACTTCACTTAATTTGGCCGGACCTTTCATATTTGAGTCTCTTTCTTCTCTACCTAATAGATAATCGAGACTAATTTCAAAAATATCAGCCATTTTTTGTAGCATTTCTGCGTCTGGAATTCTTATTCCATTTTCATAATTTGCTATTGTTGTTTGCGCCACTCCTAATAACTCAGAAAGTTGTTTTTGCGTATATTTATTTTTCTTCCTTAAGTTCTTTATATTAATTGAGATTAAATTTCTCATTTTACTCACCTCTAAAGAAATTTTAACACACTTCGTAATACTTTTACTAATTATATATTGATTAATTTCATTTTGTGGTATATGATTATATTATAAATTAATTAATAATTATTATCAAGTAATATATATTGAACAGAAATTAAATTTAGGAGGTAAAAAAATTGAAATTAGCATTTAAAATTGCAGTAAGATTTCTAAAATCAACTAAAGGCCAAACAGCTTTAATAGCACTAGGAATAGCAGTTGGTGTCTCAGTGCAAATTTTTATCGGTTCTCTAATACAAGGACTTCAAAAGAGTTTAGTAAATAAAACTATAGGTAATTCCTCTCAGATTACAATAAGTTCAAAATCCTCTGATAAGTTAATAGATAATTATGACGCTATTGTAGATACAATAAAAAACTCTGACGACAGAATAAAAAATCTTTCTATAGTATCAGATGGGCCCGCACTAATTAAAAACAATTCAAAAACATATTCTATCCTACTCAGAGGAATGAATATTAACGATTCGGATAAGATTTATAATATTAAAAGTAGTGTTTATGAAGGATCTATTCCTAAAAATGAGTTTGAAATATTAGTGGGGAAAGATCTAAGAGATGAATTAAATCTGAATATAAATGATAAAGTAGATGTTATTACAAACTCAGGTAAACTCAATACTCTAACAGTTACTGGATTCTATGACTTAAAGATATCTACAATTAACAAGTCATGGTTACTAACAGATTTATCTACCGTAAAAAAACTTTTCTCTACTGGAAATAAAATAACTGGAATTGAGATGCAAGTAACAGACGTATTCAAAGCTGATGAAATAGCTTCAGATATCTCAGCAAAAATAGATAATGATATGGTAAAAGTAGATAACTGGAAAGCACAAAATGCATCACTTTTAAGTGGACTAAACGGGCAAAGTGTATCAAGCTACATGATTCAAGTATTCGTTATGATTTCTGTTGTCCTAGGAATTGCCAGCGTGCTAGTTGTAACTGTGGTTCAAAAATCTAAGCAAATCGGTATCTTAAAAGCTATGGGAATTAGGGATTCGCAATCTAGTTTAATTTTCTTATTTGAAGGCTTTTTACTTGGAATCATGGGAGCAATTTTAGGTGTTATTTTAGGTTTAGTCTTAAGCTATATATTTACTAAATTCGCTGTAAATCCTGATGGAACTCCAGTTGTAGAACTTTATATCAGCTATAAATTTATAGGTGTTTCAGCACTAATAGCTCTGCTTGCTTCTACCCTTGCGGCATTGATTCCAGCAAGAGGATCATCAAAATTAAATCCAATCGAGGTGATTAGAAATGCATAATGTGATTGAATTAAAAAATATAAATAAAACCTACGGCTCAGTAATAAAAACTAAGGTGTTAAATGATATTAATATCTCTTTTGAAGCAGGAACATTTAACTCTATAATCGGTGCATCTGGAAGTGGTAAGAGTACTCTTCTTAATATAATGGGTACTTTAGACAAACCAACCAGCGGTGAGATTTATATAAATGGTATGAGAACTGATAACATGAAAAAAAATGAACTTGCTTCTCTAAGAAATAAAACTATTGGATTCATATTTCAATTTCACTACTTGCTTCCTGAATTTACTGCTCTAGAAAATGTGCTTATGCCTTATATGATTGGAAACTCAAAGCCATCAAAGGAAATCAAAGAAAAAGCTAACGAGCTTATAGAGTTAGTTGGACTGACCAAAGTAAAGAATAACTTAGCTACAAATATGTCTGGAGGCCAGCAACAAAGAACTGCTATAGCGAGGGCATTGATAAATAACCCTAAAATAGTTCTAGCTGATGAACCTACTGGAAATTTAGATTCTGAATCAACAGAAAGTATCTATACTCTTTTAAGAGCCATAAATGATAAACTAAATACTACTTTTATAGTTATAACTCATGACAATAGAATTGCTGAAAAGGCGGATAGAATTATCGAGGTTAAAGACGGAAGAATTGTTATGGACACTAATAGAAGAGATACTGCAATTGGTCTTTAGATTTGCTTTCACAAATATATAATTTGATCGGAGAAGATACTAATTCTTCTCCTTTTTACTGTATAAAAACATGAGATTCTCAAGTTTAACTTAATGTGTAATTCCACAATAACATAATTCCAAAACATCGTTCATTAAAAAATTTTATCATAAAATATTATTATCAATTAATGTATGGTAAAATATTATGGTCATTATATTGATTTTCCACTTCACCTTAGAATTTTTTTAAGTGCCCTCAAAAACCAGAGGAGTTTTTAAAACAATCTTCATTTTGAAGTGATACATACTTAACAAAGGAGTGGTTTCTTAATGGATTCACGTAAAAACAGCATAATCACAGCATTAATGGTAGCAATGTTTTTAGGCGCTGTTGAAGGTACTGTTGTAACTACAGCGGTTCCATCAATAGTAAAAAGCTTAAATGGCTTCGAACTTATAAGTTGGGTATTTTCTGCGTACATGCTCACTTCAGCTATATCTACCCCTGTTTATGGAAAACTATCTGATTTGTATGGAAGAAAGCTGATGCTTTCAATTGCTATATCTATATTCTTACTTGGTAGTTTCTTGTGCGGATTCTCAACTAATATGTATTTACTGATATTTTTCAGAGCCTTACAAGGACTTGGAGCTGGTGGTATCTTTACAATAAGTTATACTATTGTAGGAGACGTGTTTACCCTTGCAGAAAGAGCAAAAGTTCAAGGCTGGTTAAGCTCTGTTTGGGGAATAGCAAGTTTAGTTGGACCTTTCTTAGGAGGGTTTTTCATTGATTACTTAAGCTGGAATTGGATATTTTTTATTAATATTCCTTTTGGGATACTATGCATTATATTACTACAAAAGAACTTACAAGAATCTTTCGAGAAAAAAAGCCATAAGATCGACTACATAGGGACAATCACTCTTTCTTTCGCAATTTTGTTTATATTACTTAGTATATTATTTGCCGAAAAAAGTCATAGTTTATTTTCTAATAATATAATTGTTTGCCTTATAATATCAATATCAATGTTAGTATTATTCTGTAAGGTTGAAAAGAAAGCAGAAGAGCCTATAATACCTTTTGAGATCTTTACTAAAACAAATACTGTAACAAATATAATAGGTTTCTTAGCTTCTGCTGTACTTATAGGCTGTGATGTATACATGCCAATATATATACAGAACATACTTGGAAAAAGCGCCACAATTTCTGGGCTTTCTCTTGCACCAATGTCTATTTCCTGGTTAGTTGCTGCAGTTGTTTTAGGAAAAGCTATTACAAAATATGGAGAAAGAACTACAACAATATTCTCTTTTATAGTTTTGATAATAGGTTCAGTACTTCTTGCTACTCTCGGTGCAAACTCACCCCTATTTTTATCAATGACTTATACATTTATATTAGGGGCAGGTTTTGGAGGCGCTTTTACTATAATCACAATAATAGTACAATCCTCTGTAGAATTTAACATGAGAGGAGCAGCTACCGCTTCAAACACTTTACTTCGTACATTAGGTCAGACTATTGGAGTTAGTGTTTTTGGAAGCATGTTTAACCTTAGCATAATAAACTATTTTAGTAAAATTGGAATAACTAATATAGACCCTAACAACCTTTACACTTCTGCTGAAGGAAAAATTAAGTATACAGTTGATAGTGTAATCAATTCACAAATCAGTGGTATAAAAAGTATATTCTTTATATTAGTTATAATTTCCGTAGTGTGCTTAGTTCTTTCCTTTATGCTTCCTAATAAGCTAAAAAAAATTAATGATATTAACCAAGATTAAGATTTATTTAATTAATGACAGACAAGAGAGTATGCTTGAAAAGTTTTTCAGGTTTACTCTCTTATTTTATATAGGATTCCTAGTTCAACAATTAATTTATGCATGCCTACAAAATCTTGGTGGTTGATTTTAGAACAAGTATAAGTTAAGTTTCGATATATGAACTCCATATCAAAACTAACCTTTAAAAATAAACTCCTTATGAAGCACCCAAGTATTATTCTCCCACTTATAAATAGATATATTGTCAAAGCTACTTTCAAATTTACAAGGTATTTCTGTAACATACTCCCATATATATTGATATATTGGTTTTATATTTTTTGATGCAACAGTTATGTGAAAGGCTTTTTCCTTTCCTTCCTTTCCCTCGAAATTTATAAAACTAAATGATTGTAAAACATCAATTACTTTATCATGTATCTCTTTTCCCTCATCAGTCAGTTTCATGCTCATATATACAACTCTATTATCAAAATGATCAAATCCATCAATTGTTAACGGAGTTACTTTACTTTGTTCGCATAAACCTTTCAGTTGGTCTTCCATTTCTTTTATACTACCCTCATACTCAAATGGAGCTTTTATTGTAAAATGTGCAGGTAACTTTGAAGATTTCGCTTTGAATTTATTAAACATTTCTTTTCTTAAGTTATTATTAAAATCTCCTGCTTTTCCTTTAATAACTGAAACAATAACATATCTCATAATTAGTTCTCCTCTTACTTACATTAATTTTTTGTTAAACCAAGTTCTAATTTCATTCATATTTAAATCATTTTACTCCTCGCTTAAAGCATTTATATAAAACTTATTTACAATAAAAACATACATTTATATTATTATATATTTGATAATATTTATTATATAAATATATAACCAAAACTTTTATCTAATACTTATATAAAACCATAAAAAGATATTTTTATTATTCTTACTTCTAATAGTCTTGCTATTGTTGATATTTTATATATTGTTCCTCAAGTTTTCAATAACTTAACAGGAATAGTTTCGCCTCAAAAACAAAGAATATTACTGGAGGTGATTTGATATGCAACAAGCTAACGGCAAGAAAAAATTAGGTGACAAAAAAGCTTATCTAAATAAATATAAGAATTCAGAACCAAACCCTGTAAACACAAATGGAGATAAAGATATGAGAGAACCTGTAAGAGGTTTACCACAAAGATAATTTGGGACATGTATAATTTGTAAATTTTGATTACATAAATGTGGAGGTGTATATGTCATGCAAAGCACAAATCATATAAATAAACCAGTTCATAAAGATCACGGTAAAGGTAAAAACTACAATCCAAATCCTGTGAAGATTGTCTGGAATAAAGATGCAAAGAAACCAGTTAGACATTCACCTGAAGAGTATCTTTAAGCTTATTTAACAGTTAAATCATAAAAAACTATAAAAAAAGAAAGGATGTAAGCAAGGACTTTCTTAAGGTCTTATGTTTTACAGAACGGTGGCTAATTATGACTCAAAAATTAGGGAAAAATAATAGAACCGGAGAAAAATCTTATTATAGAAATAGAGATAATAAATCTGCAGCTAATCCAGTAAATGCTGAATTTAATGAAAATACAAGTATGCCTGTAAAACATCTTCCAAAGCAATAGCATAAGATAAAATTAATGTGTATAAATTCACAAAATTAGGTAGCTATTTACTAGCTACCTCTTTTATAGTGTTTATTGATCTTAGTGGCTATCTTTATTTTATGGTGTGTTAAAGGATATCACCGAAATTAATTAGTTTTGAATAGTATACAATATAAACGTTTATTTAATAATAATTGTAAAATTACCCATAAACTTATATTTATGATATAATTTTTTGTGAAATTATTTTTTAGGAGGCACTATGAGCAAAGTTTATTTCGTTCGTCATGCACTTCCAGACTTCAACGTACATGACGATTTAGTAAGACCTTTAACTGAAGATGGAGTAAAATCAACCTATAAAGTAACCGATTTTTTGCAAGATAAGAAGATTACTAAAGCCTATTGTAGTCCTTACAAAAGATCACTTGACACCATTTTAGATTTTACAAACAAGAATTGTTTGGAAGTATTAATAATTGATGATTTAAGAGAAAGAAAGATAAGTAATTCTTGGATTGAAGATTTCCATACCTTTGCCCGAAATCAATGGGAGGATTTTAACTTTAAATTATCAGAGGGTGAAAGCTTGAAGGAAGTTCAGAATAGAAATGTACAGGCTTTACATAGTATACTAGAAAAGCACCCAGAAGAGAATATTGTGATAGGAACTCATGGGACTGCTCTTGGTACAATTATAAATTATTATGATAAAAGCTTTGATTATAATAGTTTTTTGAGAATAATAGATCTAATGCCCTTTATAGTTTGCATGGAATTTGAAGGAATAAGTTTAGTAAGTTTAGAAGAATTTGTATTGTAATGATTTCTGTTCAATTTAACTTAAACTTACTTTTGTAAGTACAAACCTGGAACTTCTTAATATATTTTTTTCAAGTTAAAATAGATTCTTAAAAACCACGGTGTTTCTATATCATACTACTAAACCACCTTATTAACCAAAACCTAAAAATTATTTATTTTTAAATAAATCAATTGGCCTACAGAGAAATCGCAAAACTCCGTAGGCCATTGATTTAATGATGAACTCCTCTACCCATAAAACTTTCCACAAATTCCGCTAGTTTCTAAGCAGAGTTTTAAAAATATAAGTTTAATTGTAGAGTTGTTCATATATATGGAATTAAAGCAAAATGCTTTAATTGGGGGCTAATTTATTATATTTTCTTAAAGCTCTTTTGCAGTTTTAATAACATTATCTACTGTAAAGCCAAATTCCTTGAAAAGTATATCTCCAGGTGCTGATGCTCCAAAGGTATCAATTGAAACAACTTTACCATCCAATCCAACATATTTATGCCATCCAAATGAGGATGCTGCTTCAACTGCAACTCTCTTTCTCACTGCCTTTGGCATTAACTTTTCTTTATATTCTGCTCCTTGAGCTTCAAAAACTTCTAAAGATGGTATTGAAATTACTCTTGCATCAATTCCTTCTTCCTTAAGCTTTGACTGAGCTTCGTATATTAACTCAACCTCTGAACCAGTTGCCATAAGAAGCATATCCGGTACTTCTTTTTCACTATCCTTTAATATATAAGCACCCTTTAAAGCTTCTGGTGATGTTTCATTATATAAAGGAAGATTTTGTCTTGATAGTACTATGGAAGTAGGACCATCTTTTCTCTTTAATGCATGTAGCCATGCAGCAGCAGTTTCCTTTGAATCGGCTGGTCTAAATACATGCATATTAGGTATGCTTCTAAGCATTGCTAATTGTTCAATTGGTTCATGAGTCGGTCCATCTTCGCCTACTCCAATACTGTCATGAGTTAATACGTAAACTACTGGAATCTTCATAAGTGCTGATAGTCTCATTGAAGCCTTCATATAATCACTGAATACAAAGAAGGTTGAAACATAAGGCACAAGACCTCCATGAACTGCTATACCATTAGCTATAGCTGCCATTGCATGTTCTCTTACTCCAAAGTGAAGATTTCTTCCGCTTCTATCTTCCTTTGAGAAATCTCCTTTTCCCTTCATATAAGTTTTTGTAGAAGGTGCAAGGTCAGCAGATCCACCTATTAGATTAGGTACTAAATCCATTAATCTATTTATAACTTTTTCTGAGGATACTCGTGTAGCAAGCTTACCTTCAAAAACCCAATATTCTTCATTTGAAAGCAAATCTGCTTTAACTTCTCCACTATTCCAAAGCTCCCACTCACTAGCAAGTTCTGGATATTCCTTTTTATAGCTCTCGAAAAGTTTGTTCCATTGTTCTTCTGCTTTAGTTCCTCTTTCTATAGTTTCACTTAAATGTTCTCTAACTTCTTGTGGAACATGAAATTCTTCTTCATAACTCCAACCTAAGAATTCCTTAGCTTTTTTAATATTTTCAACACCTAGAGGTTCTCCATGTACTGAAGAAGTTCCTGCTTTAGGTGAACCATATCCTATTACGGTCTTTACTATAACTAAAGATGGTTTTTCAGTTTCCTTTTTAGCTTCTTCTAGTGCTTTTGTAATTGCAGCAACATCATTTCCGTCTTCTACTGTAAGTACTTGCCATCCATATGCTGCATATCTTGCTCCAACATCTTCTCTGAAGGCTATATCTGTATCTCCTTCTATAGAGATTTTATTTGAGTCATATAATACTACAAGCTTACCTAATCCTAAAGTAGCAGCTAGCGAAGCTCCTTCACCAGTTATACCCTCCATCATATCACCATCACCAGATAAAGCGTAAGTGTAGTGATTAACTATTTCATAACCAGGTCTATTGAATTTTTTAGCTAAATAGCTTTCAGCCATAGCCATACCAACTGCATTAACCTGACCTTGACCTAGAGGTCCAGTTGTTATTTCAACACCTACAGTGTGACCATACTCTGGATGCCCAGGAGTCTTGCTATCCTTTTGTCTAAAATTCTTTAAATCATCAACTGTAAGTCCATATCCATATAAGTGTAAAAGTGAGTATAAAAGCATTGAACCATGTCCAGCTGATAGCACGAATCTGTCTCTGTCGAACCATTTAGGGTTCTTAGGACTATGTTTCATAACCTTATCAAAAATGGCATAAGCCATTGGAGCTGCTCCCATTGGCAATCCAGGATGACCTGAATTAGCTTTTTGTACAGCTTCTGCTGAAAGTAATCTTATAGAGTCTACGGTTAAATTGTCAATATTTTTACTCATTCTATCTCCTCCGTTTTTAGCCAAATATAGCTTTCCAGTCATTCATGAATTTTTCTATACCACTGTCTGTTAATGGATGCTTAATCATTTGATTTATAACACCAAATGGTACTGTTGCAATATGAGCTCCTGCTTTCGCAGAATCGATTATATGTGTAGGATTTCTTATACTTGCAGCTATTATTTCTGTCTTTATATTATGCACATTAAATATAGTAGTTATTGCTTCAATTAAGTCCATTGGGTTTGTAGTAATATCATCTAGTCTTCCAAGGAAAGGACTTACATAAGTAGCTCCTGCTCTTGCAGCAAGCAACGCCTGACCTGGGTTAAATATTAAAGTTACATTAGTTTTAATTCCTTCGCTTGCTAATACCTTTGTAGCTTTTAAGCCTTCTGCAGTCATAGGTATCTTAACAATCATGTTTGGATGAATTTTAGCAATTTCTCTTCCTTCTTTAACCATACCATCTTTTTCAAGACTTATTACTTCCCCACTTATTGGACCGTCAACTATTGAAGTAATTTCTTTAATAACTTCGTTAAAATCTCTGCCTTCTTTTGCAATCAAGCTTGGATTGGTTGTTACACCACATATGACTCCCATCTCATTTGCTTCTCTAATCTCATTAACATTAGCTGTATCTAAAAATAATTTCATAATTCCGACTCCTTTTTATTATACACTTTATTTTCCATAATACTTAAAGTAAATGTTATTTTTATATAAAATATAATTTATACATATATTTATTTAGATTTGACTTTCAAAACAATGAAATACTTATTTTTGACCGTAGTAAGCATTACTTCCATGCTTTCTATAATAGTGCTTGTCTAACAAATATTGATCTAAACTTTCTATTTCTTTATTTAAAGTAACAGTATGATAAGCCATGTTACAAGTTTCTTCAAGAACAACTGAATTTACTACTGCATCTTTTGGAGTTTTTCCCCAAGTAAAAGGTGCATGACAGCTTACTAGCACTCCTGGAATGGCCATCACTTCTCTATCTCCTAAAGTTTCTATTATCACTTTCCCTGTATTACCTTCATAATCTCCTTCTATTTCTGCTTCAGTGAGTTTTCTAGTACAAGGGATATTACCATAGAAATGATCTGCATGAGTTGTACCAAGTGCTGGCATTTCCTTAGAAGCTTGTGCCCAAATGGTAGCCCATGTAGAATGCGTATGAACAATCCCACCTATATCTTTATATCTTTTATATAGTTCTATATGAGTTGGGGTATCAGATGAAGGTCTTAAATCGCCTTCTACTATGTTTCCTTCTAAGTCGAGAACTACTAATTTGTCAATAGTTAACTCCTCATATGGAACTCCACTTGGTTTAATTACAATTAAGTTCTTTTCTCTATCTATTCCACTTACATTGCCCCATGTGAATTTAACAAGGTTGTACTGTGGAAGCATAAGATTAGCTGCTAAAACCTGTTTTTTTAACTCTTCTAACATTTTTACCTCCTTAAGATAAATAAGATTAGATATATATATTGCAGATAACTTATTAGTTACAGCTGATTTAACAATGATATAAAAACTAAAAGATTATCTATAAAATATCTATTGGATTACGTCATTTTAAACCTTTTCAAATTGATGAGTATTTAATAACTAATTTTAAAAAACATTTTACTATAGAACTCTTGTTTATCATAAAAGCCTATTGTTATTCATACAAATACGCCTTATTGTACGTACAAATATTATTAAAAAAATATATGTAAAATATATTAGCTTAGCTTTTTACAGCTAGCTAATTATATTTTAAGCAAATTAAAATCCTGTAGTGGATGCTCTGACTATGAGTTCCGGCTTATATACATATGAACTATGATCAACTCTTCCTTCAATTACATCCATAAGCATTCTTGAAGCTTTTCTTCCAAGATCCTCTTTTGGATGTCTTATTGTTGTTAGTTTTACTTCTGTAGCAGTAGCAATATAAGAATCATCATATCCAACTAAAGCTATATCTTCAGGTACTCTAAGCCCTTCTTCTCTGATTGCTTGAAGCGCTTGAACAGCTATTTGATCGTTATAACAAACAATTGCTGTTGGTCTATCTTTTCTTCTAAGAAGTCCATTAGTAAACTCTTGAGGAAAGTATTCTTTTTCCTTAGTACCGTATCTCCCGATGTTATGGTCATTAGTAGTAATTTCTTTTTCCTTAAGTGCTTTTAAATATCCAACTTCTCTGTTCAAACCTTGCAAGTCATCATTTTTAAAAATACCAGCAATATTTTTATGACCAATCTGAAGAAGATATTTAGTTAATATGTATGCACCTTCTACATCGTCCATACCTACGAAAGGTCCACTAAGCTCCTTATACTTACTATTAATCATTATATAAGGAATATTTCTTTTTTCTAATTCTCTATAATAAGCTAAATTTGTATTTTCTGCTGCACTCATAGTAGGTTCAACTATAAGACCAGCCACTCCATTTTCAATTATTTTCTCTAAACACTCTTTTTCTTTTTGCTTCTCATTGTTTGTATTGTAGAGAAGTAGATTGTAACCAGCAGAACTTAAAACCTCTTCTATTCCAGATATTATTGAAGGAAAAATATAGTTTGATATATAAGTAGTTAAAACTGCAATTGTCTTCTGCTCGTTTGACTTATTCTTCTCACTATAACTACAAAAAGTTCCTTTACCTTGTTCTCTCTTTATGTAGCCGTTATTTTCTAATTCCATAAAGGCTTGCCTTACTGTGTGTCTACTTACTGAAAATTTATCAACGATTTCATTTTCGGTTAAAAGTTGATCACCATAGGCAATTCTTCCTTCTTCCATTTCTTTCTTAAAAAAGGACGCTATCTGCATGTATTTTGAAATTTTTGCTTCTTCACGCATATAGTTATTTCTCCTCAAATTATTTGTACGTATGTCCTATAATTCTATTTTATAACAATATTTCTTTATGTCAATGCCTATAAACACTAAAATTCCAAAAAAATATTATTTATTTTCTCAAAATTTGTATTGAAATAAAATAATAAAAGGTTTACAATATACTCAAATGGTACGTACAAATTCTAAACTTAGCAACAAATTTGTATGTTTATTACTTAATATAACTTAACTAAAAGGGAGGATATAAAATGCTTAAAACAAAACCTTATGAATTTTGGTTTGTAACAGGTAGTCAACATTTATACGGAGAGGACACACTTAAAGAAGTAGAAGACCATTCTAAAGAAATAGCTGAAAATTTAAACGAGAAATTAGGATCACAACATAAAATAGTTTTCAAGAAAATACTAACTAGCTCAAGTTCGATAGCTAAGTTATGTATAGATGCAAATTCAGATGAAAACTGTGCAGGTATAATTACTTGGATGCACACTTTCTCACCTGCAAAGATGTGGATATCAGGATTACAACAATTAAACAAGCCACTTCTTCACTTACACACTCAATATAATCGCGAAATTCCATGGAGCACTATGGATATGGATTTCATGAACACTAATCAATCAGCCCATGGTGATAGAGAATATGGTTTTATCGGAGCTAGAATGCAAGTTAAAAGAAAAATCGTTGTAGGCCATTGGCAAGATGAAGATGTTTTAGCTAAAATAGCAAATTGGACAAGAGTTGCAGTTGCATTTGTTGAAGGTAAAACTTTAAAGGTTGCTCGTTTCGGTGATAATATGAGAAATGTTGCAGTTACAGAAGGCGACAAGGTTGAAGCTCAGATTAAATTAGGCTGGGAAGTTCATGCTTACGGAATATGCGATCTAGTGGATGAAATGGCTAAAATCACAGAAGAGCAAATAGATGAATTGATGAAAGAGTATGAAAGTGAATACGACTTTGCTGAAGATTTACTTGTTCCTGGTCCAAAGAGAGATGCTGTTAGAGAACAAGCTAAGATCGAACTAGGCATTGAATCTTTCCTTGTAAGAGGCGGATTTAGCGCATTCACAACTAACTTTGAAGACTTACATGGGATGAAACAACTTCCTGGTCTTGCAGCTCAACACTTAATGGCTAAGGGATATGGCTTTGGAGGCGAAGGCGATTGGAAGACAGCTGCCCTAGTTCGTGTTATGAAGATAATGGCGGAAAACAAAGGCACTGCTTTCATGGAGGATTACACTTATCACTTAGAACAGGGAAATGAATTAATCTTAGGCGCTCATATGTTAGAAGTTTGCCCAACAGTTGCTGCAACAAAACCTAGAATTGAAGTACATCACTTAGGAATTGGAGATAAAGAAGATCCAGCAAGATTAGTATTTGATGGAGCTGCTGGTTTTGGACTTTGCGCTTCCCTACTTGACATGGGTAACCGCTTTAGACTATTAATCAACGAAGTTGAAGCTGTTAAAATTGAAAAAGAGTTACCTAAGTTACCTGTAGCGAGAGTTCTTTGGAAGCCACTTCCTTCGTTAAAGGAATCAGCTGAAGCATGGATACTTGCTGGCGGAGCTCATCACACTAGCTTCTCCTTCGAAGTAACTACTGATCAATTATTAGATTATGCTGAAATGATTGGAATGGAAACTCTTATCATAGATGCAGATACTAAAATTCGTGACTTCAAGAATCAAATACTTTGGAATGATGTTGCATGGAAATTAAGATAGTTTAAAACACCATACTTCTAGAAAAAATCTGATTTATTTAATCCCCAGTATCATTAAATAATGATGCTGGGGTGGTAAAAATCAAACAACTGCTAAAGCTTTCTATTCATGTTATAATAATATAAATTTATTTTAATATTGAAGACTAAATTGTTAATGATAAAATACATTTTAATTTCAATGTTAAAACCAGTTTATACAATATTTTAAAATGCGGAGTGATATTATGGCTAACAATAATGATTTCGGAGATAGCAATTTAAGTAAAGTACTTAACTATGTTCATTGGTTTTTCATTACAAATATTTACTTCTTCTTATGTAATATCCTATTTATTATATGTGCATATACTGTGGAAATAAAATTTGGCAATATATTAGTGTTTTTAATTGCTTTAATTCCTACTGGTCCATCAATTACTGCAGTATGCTCTTCTATGGGCAAGATAGTTAGGGAAAAATATTTAGATACAACAAGAGATTTTTTCAAGGCATATAAAGATAATTTCTTTTCTTCAATGAAGCTATGGATTTTATTTCTTTTAACTACTTTCATATTGCTACTAGATATAAAATTATGCTTCATAAATAAAAGCTTTTTATTTTTGTTAATACCAACTGTTATAATTTTGTTTCTTTTAGTTTTGATTTTTTCATATGCCTTTCCTTTACTATCAAGGTTTAGCATGAAAACAATAGATATAATTAAATTATCAGTTTATTTAGCACTAAAAAATCCTCTGATTTCATTAATTAATATTACAGTACTTATTGTATCTACTCTCTTGTTTTTTGAAGGAAGAGGCATAATCGGTCTATTTTTAGGAAGCTTAGCATCATATGCAATAATATTTAATATGAGAAGAATATTTGATTATGTAGAAAAAAAATTTGTAAGCCCATAAGTTATTCATTATATATAAAAATATGAAGTTACGTAAAAGTGCTTCATATTTTTTTACTTTTAAATACCTTTTTATTCTTCCTAAAATCAATTTTCATTTAATTTAGTCCTCTACTTATAATATTTTAATAGCAATTATTTAACACAATAAATCAGAAAGATTAAAAATAAAGTGATGTTTAATACTTATAAATTATTCACCATATTATACAGAACTATTTTACCTTTATCTAAATATGTGAAAATATGTTATATTTACTATTGTAAATGATTAAACAATTGCTATCACTGCATATTTATTTTTTTATTCTTGATAAAATTAAATTTTATTTTAGAAAAACTTAAAATATTATTTCATTATTTTCCGTAAAATAGTATAATAATGTAAGAGTAGTATATTTAATTTAAACATAATTTTAAAAATATGCCATGATTTTTTTGATAGTAATATCTTAAACTATACTTTCACTGAGTTTATTGCATAAAATTTTATTAATACTATAGAGGAGAATGTCATGATACACATAACGGACTTAAAAGAAAGCTTACCTTTATTCAAAGCCTTAAGCTCTGATATAAGGGTACAGATAATTGAACTTCTTTCAGAACATAAACAATTAAACATGAATGAATTAGCAGAAAAACTTCAACTTACTAATGGTGCAGTAACAATGCACATAAAGAAATTAGAAGAATGTGGCTTAATAAAAACTAATACCTTAACTGCAAAACACGGGATCCAAAAAATTTGTTATTTGCATGAAGATAAATTCGTAATTGACATAGGAACTCAAGATATAGAAAATTCCTATGAATTAGAAATAGGAATAGGACACTATTCCTCTTATGAAATTTCCCCAACATGCGGCATTGCCACAAAAGAAAGACTTATTGGAGAAGTTGACAATCCAAGTTATTTTGCTGATCCCGAAAGAATTAATGCAGATATCTTATGGTTTACAAAAGGTTTTATCGAATATAGAATTCCAAATTATTTAAAGCCAGGTCAAGAGTTTTCAGAAATACAAATATCTATGGAAATAAGTTCTGAGGCACCTGGAAACTGCAACATTTGGCCTTCAGATATTCATTTTATACTAAATAACATCAATGTAGGTAGCTGGACTAGTCCCGGAGATTATGCCGACAGTAAAGGTATCCTAACTCCATCTTGGTGGTTCCCTAACTGGAATCAATACGGTTTACTAAAGCTCTTAATAATCAACAAGTTTGGTACATTTATTGATGGATTAAAAATATCAGACACTACAATAGAAGATATAAATTTAAATTATAAAAGCGATTTAATATTAAAAATGGCTGTTCCTGAGGAAACCAAACATGTTGGCGGCTTAACCATCTTCGGTAAAAACTTCGGAAATTATAATCAAGGTTTAAATGTAAGAGTTGTTTATGATATACCTAATAATTAACAGTAAAAAGTTCACTGAAGCAGCCTTCTCAGTGAACTTTCTACTATATATATCCAAAACGTCTAAAGTTTTTTAAACATCAAGATTTATCCGCATAAAATTTTCACATTTTCTTGTACATTAAAATAACTAAAGCACGTAAGATTCATATAAAATGAATTTACGCGCTTTTAATATGCATATTAAATCAGTATTGGTTATATTAATAATTCTATTTACTCATCTTCCCCCATATAGCTAGCCCTTTTTTATCAATTCCAGTGAATACTAATGTTGATTTGTTGTTTTCCCAATCCCAAGCAGGAATAACCTTACATTCAAATCTATGTTCTTCATCATTAGATAAACTTATAGTAAGATTATTATCTCCTTCAATACTCCATTTAGCGTTGTCCTTATCTATCTTTCCATTTGACTTAAAGGTATATTGTTCAGATGGTATTATATCATTATTGTCCTTTGCTAATAATATAACATCCCATTGACCAGCAATAGCATCCTTAGATATTTTTTGCTCTTTTTCTCCTGCATATTTTTCAGGTGATACCATCGGCCAACCATCTTTAGACCATTCAATTTTTCTTACATTTAAATAAAACCAATTTGGATCTTGTTCCGTTCTTATATGATGATATATATAATAATTATACCCGTCCTTTAATACCGAATTATGACCAGGCGCTAACCAACCTTCGCTATCTCCAAATTTATAGCCTCCCATAATTTTATTTCCTACTTCGTTTGGATCTATTATTGTGTCAGTCATATCATTTCCATTAATATCTAAATAAGGCCCATCAATATTATCTGACCTTCCCACTCTAACATTGTAATCTTTCGATAATGAATCATACGACTCGAATAAATAATATTTTTTCTGTGTATCATTATATATTATATACGGTCCCTCCACAGCACCACTGACAGAGTTATTCCTAGAAGATATGTTCTTCCCTTTATCCGCAGAATCAATTGGTTTCCCTGTATTCTTATCAAGTTTAACTATATATATACCAGTCCAAAAAGAGCCATAACTCATCCACATGTCACCGTTTTTATCAAAAACTATATTAGGATCTATAGCATTCATTTTATCTCCTTCTTCAGTCTTGATTACGTATCCCATATCCTCCCATGGTCCTTCAATAGATTTACTTCTTTCTAAACCTATATAAGATTTGTTCTTTCCAAAAGATGATGCAGCATAATACAAATAATAATAATCCCCAACTTTTGTTACATCTGGTGCCCAAAGTCCATTGGCACCAGTCCATTCGTAAGCTCCAGTTGGAACCCCCTCTAAAGCTTGACCTACAAACTGCCAGTTAATCATATCTTTTGATTTTCTCACCTGAATCCCTGGTGTTGCTGGACCACCTACTCTAGCATCTGTGGAAAAAACATAATACATATCTCCATCTTTAAATACAGAAGGATCGTGAGTACCTACAGTTCCCCATTTGCTTTTATCGTTTAAAGCATCCAAGTCTCTAACCTTTTCTTCTGCTATACCACTTGGAAAAGTTATTTGTTGTAAAGCTTTAGTTTTATTTGAAGAAGAACATCCTACAGCCCCGATTGAAAATGCTAAAGATATTGCTAATGCTAAATACTTCTTAATAGTAAAACCTCCTTTAATATGAAAATAGGATTTAGCACAGCAATTTTATTAGTGCACTAAATCCTAATTTAAGAGAATAATATTATGAAAATTTTCTTCTTTAAATTACTGACAGCTAAGCCTTATCATATTCCATGATAATTTAGGAAGAACAATCTCTAAACTTCCTTCATTAACTTCAGGAACATCTATATTCCTCGGCTTAACATTTTCAGGATTTTCAAAAGTGTTTGTAGCATTAAGATCAGGACCATCCAATACAACATGTTCTATAACCTTTAGTTCTCCAAACGACCTAAGCTCAGCAGATAATTCAACATCATCTATTTGGTCACAATTCAGTGCAAAAATAGTTATAGAGCTATCTTCTTTATTATAAGTGGCTGTTGATTGCACTATTGGTATATCCCCATGAATATTTGTTTTAAAAGTAGGTGCATCGAGCAACACATTCAAAACTTCTCCCCTTCCATAAGTTGATACCTGTTGAAAAGGATAAAAAGTCGTTTGTTTAATAACCGGTCCGCCTTTCTTTGTGAAGATAGGTGCTATTACATTTACCAATTGAGCTAAACATGCTATTTTAACTCTATCAGCATGCTTGAGTAATGAGCACATAAGCCCTCCGAAAACCAAAGCATCTAAAAGGGAGTATATATCTTCAAGTATAGGAGGTGCAATTTCCCAATCTTTTAGTTGTATCTTTTTTTGATACCAAACATTCCATTCATCAAAAGATAAATACATAGTTTTATTACTTCTTTTCTTTGCCTTTACATAATCTGCAGTGCTTACTATTGTTGTAATAAACTTTTCCATATCGGCAAAAGACCCTAAGAAATCTTCTGTATTTCCAAAGTTCTCATAATATCTATGACAGGATATGTAATCAACTTGTTCATAAAGATACTCAAGAACCGTTCTGTCCCATTCAGGAAAGGTTGGTATTTCAGCATTTGAGCTACCGCAAGCAACTAGTTCAATTGTAGGATCTACCCATTTCATTATCTTAGCAGCTTCTAAAGCTTTTTTACCATAGTCATCTGCATTCAAATGGCCTATCTGCCATGGTCCATCCATTTCATTTCCCAAACACCATAATCTAAAATTATGCGGTTCTTCATGTCCATTTTTCTTTCTAAGTTCACTTAAATCTGTACCACCTGGATGATTACAATATTCAACAAAATATCCAGCATCCTGAGGAGTGCCTGTTCCTAAATTAACAGCTATCATAGGCTCAATATTAGCTTTTTTGGCCCAATCTACAAACTCATCAATTCCAACTTCGTTTGTTTCAGTTGTTCTCCATGCGTAATCAAGCCTCCTAGGCCTATCTGCTTTAGGCCCTATTCCGTCTCTCCAGTTATATCCAGAGACAAAATTCCCACCTGGATATCTAACCATAGGAACCTTTAGTTCCTTGATTAATTCCATAACATCTTTTCTGAATCCTTGCTCATCAGCCGTCGGATGATCCGGCTCATATATTCCTGTATAAACTGCTCTTCCTAGATGTTCAATGAAAGAAGCAAACATACGTGGATCGACTTCCGAAATCTTATAATTTTTATCTACAAAGTATTTTACTTTTTTCATAACTATTGCTCCTTTTTGGTTTAAATACTGCTACCATATATTAAAACTAACCTTTTACTCCACTTATTGCTACAGACTCTATAATCCACTTTTGGAAAATTATAAACACTATTATTATAGGAAGCATTGCAACTACAGATGCTGCCATTATTAACGGATAATCAGTTTGTATCGCATATGTTGCATTAAATGATTGTATAACAGTTTGAATAGTCATTTTCTCTGGTGTGCTTATATATATAGCTGGTGCTAAGAAGTCATTCCATATTCCCATGAACCACAGTATTATCTGAGCAGACAAAGCTGGACCAGTTAGAGGGAATATTATCTTATAATATATTTTAAAGAAGGAACATCCATCTATTTTTGCCGCGTCTATAATATCATTAGGTATACCTTGTATATACTGTCTTAAGAAGAATATCATAGTTACGTTACCGAATAATCCTGGAACTATAAGTGGTAATAACGAATCTACCCAACCTATCTTTGAGAAGAAAACGAATTGAGGAATCATTACAACAGGGAAAGGAATCATCATTGTGCCAAGTAAAGCTAAGAATATCTTATTCTTATGTGGAAAATTAAGTTTTGCAAAACTGAAAGCTGCTAAACTTGATGTAAAAGTACCTACTACAGTAACAGTTACCCCAACCTTTAAGCTGTTTATGAAACCACTTAATAGCGGCCCTTTTTCCCATATTTCAGAGTATTTACCCCAAACAAAAGGTTTGGGTATCCATACAGGCGGTAATTGGAACACTTGGAGTTTCTCTTTTACAGAAGTAGAAACCATCCAAAGCAATGGTACTATCATGACTAATGATCCTGCTAACAATATAAGAAATATAATTATATTAGCTATCTGAGTTCTTCTTTTCATTCCTGACATTTCGTATTTTGGTTTCTTTTTAATTGTTTCAGTATTTAGCACTTATATCACCTCTTTCTTGTTAGCTTTCGAAGAATGTATCATTATTTCTAAATTGAATTAGTGTAACTATAAATATAAATATTGCTAGAAGCCATGCAACAGCACAGGCATATCCCATTTGGTAATTTTTAAAAGCCTTGTCCCACAAATAGTAAACTATTGTTGCTGCACTATAGTTTGGACCACCATTGTCAGTCATTATGTTTGGTTCAACGAACATTTGTGAACCACCTATGATACCTGTTATAACCATATAGAATGTAACTGGCTTTAAAAGCGGAATTGTGATATATCTAAATATGTTAAAAGAAGTTGCTCCATCTAATTGAGCTGCTTCGTAATAGTCTTTTGAAATACTTTGTATACCTGCTAGGTATAAAAGCATGGAGCCTCCAAGACCCTTCCATATAGCCATACCCATAATGGCTGGCTTAACAGTAGTTTCGTTAAATAACCAGTTTGGCCCTTTTATATGGAACCAACCATCTAATAATTGATTTAGTAGACCGTAGTCTCCGTTATATACCCATCTCCATAGTATTGATACAGCTGCTACAGAAGATATAACTGGTATATAGTAAATAACTCTAAAAGCTTTTATTCCAAATATTTTTCTATTCATCATTAGTGCTAATGCTAATGCTAAAATAAGTCCGATAGGAATACCAATCATCATAAATACTGTATTATAAAGTGATCTCCAAAAGTTTATATCATGGAACATATCTTTAAAGTTTTGAAGACCTACAAAATGTATGTCACCTATTGAGCTCCAATCAGTGAATCCTGCATAAAGCGAAAACATTAACGGGCCAAAGGCAAAAAGAAAAAAACCAAGAACTGGTGCGAGAACAAACAATAGACCTGCTTTACGCTCTTTAGCATAATAGTCTGATTTTATAGCCATGATTCCACCACCTATTATTATATTAATTACCGCGCTTACCTTATTATTTCTAGCTATTTTTATATTTAAGTACTGAATCTTTATCTATTGCAGAAGAATAACCATCTCTTCTGCAATAGATAAATGATTAATTTTAATTATTTCTTCTTTTCTTTCTTTTCTCTTTCAATAGCTTTGTCTAAAAGTTCTTGCATCTTAGGCTGAACTTCCTTACAGTATTCTGCAGCTGTCTTTTTACCATCTAAAACTGGTTGAATTCCTTCGAAGAACTTGTTGATCCATTCAGCATTATAAGTATATTCTGCTGGCATAGATCTACCTGTGTTTTCAATTATATTTAGGAATTCTTGCTTATTTTCTGGTTGAATATCCTTATTATTTACATATTCATTCTTTGCCATTGACATTAAGTTTGGAACCTGGATTTGCATGTCTGAAACCATCTTATTTGCATCTTTATCTGTTGATAAGAATGTTGCTAAGTTAACAGCTTCTTGTGGATGTTTTGTATTAGCACCAACTGCGAAACCAACTGAACCTAACCATGTAGCTGACTTTCCAGTAGCAGGGCTTGCTGGATATGGTATTATGTCATATTTGAAAGGAAGATCTTTAAATGCTGCTATATCCCATGGAGCTACAGCGAAGAAAGCTAATTGTCCTTTTAACCATCTTTGATAAGTATCTAGTGTTTGACCTTCTTGTGCTGAAGGCGTTATTTTATTCTTTAAAGTTTGATCTGCGAAGAATTGTAATGCTTCAGCAAACTTTGGATCATCAACAGTTACTTTTGTCTTAGATTCATCTAAGAAGTCTGCTCCGTTACTCCATACAAAGCTTTGAAGTGTCCAGTTAACATTTAAACCAGTTCCCCACTGATCCATTTTTCCATCACCATTTGTATCTTTAGTAAGCTTCTTACAAACTTCAATCCATTCATCCCATGTATATGGCTTATTTTTATCTGGAAGAGGAATTCCGGCTTTTATAAACATATCTTTGTTATACCCAAAACCAAAAGGTCCTATATCCTTTGGTAAAGCATATTGATCTCCTTGTCCAATCTTTTCACCATCATATTTATATTTCGCAAGTCCTTTTGGCCATATATCAGATAAATCTAATATTTTAGCTTCTTCTGCTTTTTTAAGATAAGGTGTCATATCTAATATGTTTCCTGAGTTAACCCAAGCTTTAACATCTCCTGGATTCATATATAATACATCAGGTAACTTTTTTGATGCCATAGAAGCTTGTATTTTTTGTCCGTATTGGTCAGCTGTAGTAGAAACAATCTTAACCTTTACATTAGGATACTTAGCTTCGAATTTTTTAATTACTTGATCAAAAACCTTAGTTTCTTGTGGTTGTCCATAACACATCCAAGTAAGTTCGATTTTTCCATCAGATGAAGCAGCATCTTTCTTATTTCCACAACCTACAAATACTGACGCTACTACTACTGCAGTAATAAGAATTGACATTATTTTTTTTGATCTTTTTAACATACATTCTCCCCCTTGATAGTTTTAAACGTAGAATTTTAATGATTTGTAAAATTATTTAGTTTAGGCCTATACTTTCATGAGTTTAAAGCTTTTAACTCATTTTTCTTTTGTTTTAATATTATATGAAATAATATTAAGCTTGTCTGTATTCTCCTCACTTCCATAGTTCAAAAAGCTGAGAAAAAAACATTTTGCACTTTCAAATCCTGCAACTATAGTGTATAATTTCCTAGTAAACATTTTCATTTTCGTTAAAAAAATATTTATTTTCACTATTATTGTTTTTTCATTTGTTTCTTCCTTAATTATATTATAACTCGTATAAATATTAAGTCAATGCTTTATTTCAAATTTATTTAAAATATTTTATGTTTTACTAAATTAATTATATAAAACTTCTACTTATATATTATTAATATCAGTATTTAACCATATTTAATTTAGATCGTTTTAAATACAACCTTCTTAAACCTAATCTTATCTTATATCTTAAGCCTTTTTACAATATCTATTAAGGCCCAGTCTCACAAACTTTCAACAAAACTCATTAATTTAAATTTCTTTTAAAATATACTAAGATATAATTTTAAACTTTAATGAAATAATAGAACATAATTTGAATATGAAAGCTATCTTTTAAAATCTTCATAGATTAACATTACACAATTTAAAAGCAAAAACCTATTGAAACGCACTAATTATGCAATACTACGAAAATTAATCATAGTTTCTAATCATATTGAATTTGTTATACTTTAATATTGTATTTGTACGGACATTTATACTATTAATATTACATCATTGAGCATACAAGTCAATGTTTTCAAAGAAAATATTTTATATTTTTATTTAATTATACCTCTTCATTATATATTAACTTAAAACATATACTATTTTATGTTATTTAATTAGCTCTTAAAGGCTTAAATATATATCATTTTAAATTTAGCTTTATCACTTTTCCTTTTCATAAAAGTTATCATATATACTTGTGTAGTACATAATCTTTATATTCAGTTCACTCAAACTAAAATTATGTTATGCTTTATTAGAAAATAAAAACTGCTATAATTCATTGGTATCAATAAATTATAGCAGTGAAATTAAAACAACTTATAAGGTTAAGTAAAAAAATAAAAAACCCTTAAAGATAAATCTTTAAGGGTTAAATATCAACTAATTAAGCTAAAGTGATATTTTCAGCTTGAGGTCCCTTAGGTCCTTGAGCTACTTCGTAGTTAACTTTTTGACCTTCTTCAAGAGTCTTGTAACCATCTTTTTGGATTTGTGAGAAATGAGCGAAAACGTCTTTTCCATCTTCTCCTGTTATAAATCCGTATCCTTTTTCTGCGTTAAACCATTTAACTGTACCAGTCATTCTGTGTACCTCCGAAATTTTATTTTTTTCTTAAACTTCTGTAATAATTCACAATAAAATTTCGATGTCCTCATAATAATAAGCACTAATTGAAATATATTTGTGTTACATTATTTACGTTTCATTTAAGTTACATACTTATAATAACATTAATATTTACATAAATCAACCTCTTATTTTTAATTCCAGTAATAAAATCTAATTTTTATTGTAAAAACAGTTCTCAAACCCTGGTGTACACCTTTATGCAATAAAAGCTAATCAGTCTGTTATAGGAAACCATCCAGGAGCATTTATAATATTTTCCCAAAGAACTTCAGGTATATCCAATATATTTTTATCTTTTTTACTTATAGAAGTGCGTATATCATCAACTTTATCATCTTTAACCTTTTCCGACCACTCAGGCTCCATTATTAACTCTCTTCCTAATGCTAAGAATTCTATTCCGCTGTCTAGCGCCTTTAGTGCTTCATCAGGAGTATGGATAGATCCCACTCCTATAAGTGGCACTCTTCCTTTAATCTTATCTTTAATCCTCAATATAGTTGGCGCTGTTATTGCGCTATCTCTAATCGAACCTTGCCAAAAGTTATTTAATGATACATGTAAATAGCTTAAGTCTTGTTTTGATAGTACATCTACAAATGTCAAAGTGTCATCTAAAGTTATCCCAGGACTTTCTAACTCTTCAGGGGAAAAGCGATACCCAACAATGAAATCACTTTTTCCTTCGGCTTTTACTGCTTTTTTCACTTCTGCAATTACAGCTAAAGGAAAATTCATTCTTTTTTCAATAGTTCCTCCCCAATTATCATTTCTTCTATTTGAGTGAGGTGAGAAAAATTGCTGAATTAGGTAGGTGTTAGCTCCATGTATTTCAACACCATCAAATCCGGCTAAAATAGCCCTTCTTGTAGTCTCACCAAAAGCTTTTATGGTGTTATCTATCTCCATGGCTGTCATTTCTCTTGGTGTAATAGCCCCAGCTCTAACTGGCGCAACGGCACTTGCGCTTAGAGTTTCCCCATTTGGGATTTCATTTGGTAACGCCATTCTTCCTGCATGAAAAATTTGAAGTATTGCTAAAGCACCTTCTCCTTTAATAGTTTCTGCAAGTAACTTTAAACTAGGTAGGAATTCATCTGAATAAGCTGCAAATTGCCCTGAAAACCCTTTACCAGATGGAGTAACATATGTTGTCGCTGTTATTACCATACCAACATTTTTAGCTCTTCTTTTATAATACAATATTTCTGCTTCGGAAACATTACCGTTCAATTGACCAGCAAAAGTAGTCATTGGAGACATTACAATTGGATTCTTAACTGTTTTTCCCCATGAAAGTTCCCTCGATTCAAATAGCTTTTCATACTTTGAGTTCAAAAAAATCACCCTTTCTCTATAAATATCTTTTATCATTTCTTTGGTATTATTTTACTACTATTTTAGATAAGTGCAAATTATTTTTTATTAATAATTAATATTCTTCTCAATTGAATTCAATATACACCCCATTATATAATTCCCCAATTATATATCTTTATACTTTATCATTGAATTTTTATTTTTTGTATATACATGTTATAATTGTATTAAAATGTTTTTAGTTATATTGTGATTCAATATTTAATAGTGTTTATAATATTAAGGAGCTTAAAGATTATGTTTGATAAAAAATCTCAATGGAATGAAAACCAAGCCACATTAAGATCATTTCTATTGGATAACAGCAAATTTGAAACGGCAATTAAATTATGCCTAGATCAGCACTCCATGGTACATCTTTCAGAAATGTCATCTATAACAACGAATAGTTTTGAGGATGATTTATGGGAAAGCTTAGATGAAACTTGTTTGAGAACCGCTACTAACGAGAAAGGTAGAACTATTTTATATGGTTTGTGGCATTCTGCAAGAATTGAGGATATAACAATGAATATTCTTGTAGCTGGTGATGAACAGGTAATTAATACTGAAAATTGGCTTAGAAGGACGTGCTCTCCAATTTGTACTACTGGGAATGAACTTAACACAATAGAAATTTTGGAATTCAGCAAAAACTTAGAGATAAATGAACTCTGCAACTATAGGATAGCTGTAGGAAGAAAATCTCAGCAAATTATTAGAAATCTTAAATTTACAGATTTAAAAAGAAAGTTTTCTAAAGAATCACTAAGTAGAATTATTGAACAAAAAGCTGTATCCAATCTTCCTGAGGCAAGTTGGCTTATTGACTTTTGGAGTAAAAAAACTGTTTCAGGTATCCTGCTTATGCCCGTTACACGACATCATATAGTTCATATAAACGAATGCTTTAAAGCAAAAAATAAATACCTAAAAGGTATAAAAAAGCCATTACTTTGATATTGTCAGCATATCAAAATAATGACTTTTAATTAAAGCTTTCTAGCTAATTGATCTAAAACACTCGCGTTAGCACTTAATTCTTGAATTGAAGCTGATATTTCTTCAAAAGCTGCTGCCTGTGACTCAAAGATAGTGCTCGTGTCACTGACTTTAGTCGAAATCTTTCCAACTGATCCTTCAATCTTAGTAAGCACACCATTTATCTTTTTTATTGACTCGCTGCTTGAAGCTGATAATTTTCTAATCTCTTGTGCTACTACTCCAAATCCCTTACCTAGATCTCCAGCTCTTGCAGCTTCAATGGCCGCATTTATACCTAATAAATTAGTTTGGTGAGAAACATTTTCTACAAATCTTAAAATTTCATCTGTCCCTTTTGTACTTTCTTTTGCAACCTTTACCTCACTTAAAATTTCACTATTAGAATTAACAACTTTCTGCACTCCTTCTGTTAAACTTTGAATAGATGCAGAAATCTGTTCAAGTGAAGCCGCTACCGCCTCTGAGGTTGAAAGAACTTTATTTCTTTTTTCTAAAGATTTACCAACCACAATTGAACCAATTACTTTATTATTATCATTCTTTATAGGAATTGCATATGATTTAAAAGGTACTCCATATACTTCCTTCGGAACATCCATTATAACAGTTCTCCCGGAACTAATTGCTTTATGTATTGCTCCACCGTTAGGAATTATGTCGCCTACTTTTCCTCTAATATGTAAATTACTGCAGTTTTCAATTAACAAATATTTATCTTCATCGGTAATAGCAAAAGATGCTTCATCATCAAATAAAACCATTAAATATGGTAGTATCCTGTTAAATGCTTCTAGCACTTCATTTTCTGATATTTTCAACATAATAAATCCCCCTAATGATTTCTTATATGTCACATATAATATTTCGTGTATAAACAGTAAAACTTTAACATCTATTCTTCTGATTACTCGTTTTATGTTAAATACATAATTAAATTTATAAAATTATTAAACAATATTTATTTAAAATTATACTGTTTATCATTTAGTACTTTTAAGAAAAGTAACTCTTAATCTTTAAAATTATATATGTAATAAGAAAGACCCAAAGAAGTACTATTACAACAGCAAATAAATAACTTTTCTTCTTTATCTTATCATACTGTCTTTCAGCATCTACTCGACACTCGTCCATAACGTTCTTTGGTATAAGTCTAACAGCTAAAGCTATTCCTAAAGGAAGAATTATCAGATCATCAAGAAAACCTAAAACAGGAATAAAATCCGGTATAAGATCTATCGGACTTAATGCATATGCAACTACAACCATAATAATTATTTTCGTATATATTGGAATATCTTTTCTTTTATAAGCCAAGTATAAGGCACCAATTTCTTTTTTTAGCTTCTTACCTTTACCAGTAAATTTTCTTATAGAAGTTCCTAATCCCCTTGAAAGTTTTCTAATCATGATTCCTCCCAATTTTGCATCATTAATATTCATATTTTAATTAGTATAATTATAATAAACAGCTTTCCAATTGTAAAATTTTCTTTTATGGAATAATTTAGACATAAAATGTGATTTTATTACAAATACTTATGTTAAGAAATATAGATTTATCACTTCAATTTAAAAACGCATTTTATGAAAAAGTGATTCATCTATATATAGTAGGAGGTGATACTGTGCATTTTATAATGAATCTCTTCGATAGTTATAGTTACGTCATTTTATTTATAAGTTTGACCTTAGAGCTTATTGCGTTTCCTCTTCCAGGAGAAATAATGATGACTTACTGTGGTTTTCTAATATATGAATCTAAACTTAATCTCACACTAAGTGTTTTATCAGCAACCTTAGGTGTAATACTAGGTATAACTATATCCTATCTAATAGGAAATAAATTCGGCATTGAGTTTATTAATAAATATTTTTCATACTTTCATATTGATAAAAAGAACTTAGAGAAACCATCAAATTGGTTCAATTCCTATGGAAATAACTTATTGCTCTTCTCATATTTCATTCCAGGGGTTAGGCATATTACAGGATATTTTTCTGGCATAACTAAAATATCCTATAAAAAGTTTGCTATAAATGCATATACTGGTGCATTAATTTGGACTATTACCTTTATATCATTAGGTATATTTTTAGGTCCAAATTGGCAAAAACTTGATAGCTACATGTCAAAATATATGTCCTACATTTTTCTTATATTGCTTATGATTATTGGAAGTATATATTCATATAAAAATCATGGATTTAAACTGGCAAAATTTAGTTATAAAATACTTAACAATACATTTATATATATATATTCCTTCGCCAGAAATCGTAATGTTATGAGTATATTAACTCTCGCACTAATAGGAATTTTTGCACTGATAGTAGGAATAATTCAAGACTATATAACCTCTGATTTAAATCAATTTAATTTAGTAGCAACATATTATATCAAGGATATTTTTTCAAATAGTTTATCAAAGTTTATTACTATTTTTACATTATTAACTTCAGATACATTTATAATTATTTTAATATTTATTGTGGCTATGTTAATACTTAAAAAAAGTTCTACTCCAGGGCTTGAACTTCAATTTCTATTTACTACTATAATTGGAGGAGAAATATTATGTATATCCTTGAATACCATATTTAAGCGGTTGAACCCAATATCAAACTACTATAGTAATATAGACTACACCTTCCCTAGTCATGAAGGTTTAATTTCAATTGTTGCATATGGTTTTTCAACCTTTGTAATATTAAAATACATAAAAAAATATTTATCAGCTGCAATTTTAATCACGCTAACCTTATTAATATGTTTATTATGTGGAATTTCGCCTATTTTATCTAATATAGAAAATCCAAGTTCAATTTATAATGGATATGTTTTCGGATTAGTATGGCTTACAATAAATCTAGTCTTACTGGATATATATACAATTATAAATAACAATCCTAAGTTATCTAACTCGTAATAAACCGTAAGCAAAAAACTCTGCTTGATTCTAAGCAGAGTTTTTAATACACTAAAATTCATTTGATTTAATAATTTCCCAAAATTTTTTGAAGAGCTCTTTGTATAGAATCCTTAGAGGTTCCCCATGGTTTATCAGCATTTAGATAATCAAATTTTTTAATAAACCATTGAAGTTCTTCTTGAAGTCTTTCTAAATTTTTCAAATATATCTCATTGGTAACTTCATACATGTCATCTAAGCCTTTCATTTCGGTTGATTCCTCTAACTCATTAATCATATTTATATAATGGTTACTGCAAAACCCCCTAGAATCTTTATAAAGCCTTCTGAAATCCATGTCCTTTTTCCAAAGTTCAATGGTTACCTTAATATTATCATTGTTGTTTTCATCAAGTTTACTACATATAAAACATTCATAGTTTGCTTTTCCATTTAAAGTTCTACTAGGATTTTTTGATAAAGACAATAGTTTCTTAACTACTGAATTATGGTTTTTTTGTAGGCTTTTATTTTTATGCAATTTTTTCTTTTCCTCATTTATTATTTTATCTAACATTATTGCTAAGCCTAATTTATCACTACCTCTATTTAATTTTTCAATATGATTTTCACAAAACTTATGCTCATTTCCTATTTTAGGATAAAAATCAATATCCATTATTCTTTCACCTAAAATAGAATGTATAAGCTGTTTCTCATATTTTTCTTCAATAACACAAAACGGGCATTCAGCCAATTTATTTTCGAAAGTCTCATAAATTTTTATCTCTTCAATCTTTAATTTTTTCATAAACTCTCCCTTAATATACCTATAATACAAATCATATTTTAAAATATAGATAAACTTTTTAAAAAATCATAAATAAAAAACATATTTACATATTTTAAATTATAACTCATTTATATTAAAAGATTTAGTTGTTTTTACCTTTTATTATCTATTGATAAGCTTTATAAAACATTTAAAAACTATATTCAATTATTTAGCGTTATAAAAGCATAGGTGCTGAAAACCTGAAATTTTCAGCACCTATACTCTACTATTAAGAATAATAGTAATTATTTATACAGCATCAATTTAATACATATCAAATTAATGCTATATGGCTTTCTTGCTACTCCATTTACCACATCTATCTCCGAAACATCCAATAGTACTTTCATTTTCATTAATTCTAACAACCTCACACCTATTAGGGCATCCTTCGCACTCAAAGCTTTTAGATATAAATTTACTATCAGCAAGATTAAATCCTTTAAAGTTAGTCTTCCCACTCTTTTCAACAGAGGCTTTTGCTATAAGTGCAGCACCTATAGCCCCCATCATATTATAGTGCTCTGGCACAAAGATCTCAAACCCTAGCGAACTTTCGAAAGCAGCTTTCATGCCTTTATTTGCTGCTACTCCGCCTTGAAAGAACACCTTTGATTCAATATCTTTTCCTTTTCCTATATTATTTAAGTAGTTTCTTACCAATGCATCACATAAGCCTCTTATAATATCAGAATCATTATATCCCAGCTGCTGTTTATGTATCATATCAGATTCTGCAAATACAGCACATCTTCCTGCTATTCTAACAGGTGTTGTAGACTTAAGTGCGTATTCACCAAATTCTTCTATAGGAATATCTAGTCTTTCTGCTTGCCTATCAAGAAATGAACCAGTACCTGCAGCACATACTGTATTCATTGCAAAATCAGAAACCACTCCATTTTTTAAAACGATTATTTTTGAATCTTGACCACCAATCTCAATTATAGTCCTTACGTCTTTATCAATTTCTAGAGCTGCTACTGCATGTGCTGTTATCTCATTTTTTATTGCATCAGCACCTATTAGCGTTGATGCAATATGCCTGCCACTTCCAGTGGTTCCTGCAGCATTTACCTCTATTCCATTATATTTTTCTTTAAGAATCTTAAAGCCTTGCTGAATAGCATTTATTGGTCTTCCCTTAGTCCTTAAATACAGTTTTTCTATTACATTCATTTTATCATCAATAAGCACTAAATCAGTACTTACAGAACCTACATCTACGCCAAGGTAGTACATCTCATCTTTCTCCTTTCAAGTAAATCTACAAATGCTTCTATTCTTGTGACATATCCTGCTTCTCCAGTCATCTCATCAACCACTAAAGACATTATAGGAAAGTCTTTATCACTGGATATCTTAGGCAAAATAGCTTTTGAAACAATCTCAGGCATACACCCCATTGGAAAAATTTGAATAGCTCCATCACATCCATCTTCATAAGCTAAAACTGCTTCACCAATACATTCTCTCGCATGCCCTCCAATATAAAGAGGTAGATACTCTTTAGACCCTTTTCTTATATCTAGAGAATTTAATTTAGTTGGGACAAGTGCTGTATTTTTTACCCACCAACTCGGAGTTAACCTTCTTATTGTTGAAACTCCATAATCCATTAACTTATCTTCAATGTATAAATTGGAAAACGGTTCTATTACAGTATATATCTCTCCTATTATTGCAATCTTAATTGGATTCTTTTTATCATCTATAGGTACATTATCTAATTGCTTTTTATAATCTAAAAGGAGTTTTATCATTTGGGATGGATTTGAAGTTCTTAGAGCCTCCGCCTTACATTTATGCAGCAATTTCTTACAAGTACCAGTTTCTTCTTCAAAACCAGCAAGATAGTGTGCTTTTGCTTCTACTTCATCAACCAACTTAACCACTCTTAAAGCATCGTACAATACCCTTATTTTCTCAAAAGCATTTTTTTCACTCACCGATGATATTTTGCTAAGTCTAGCAAATAGTTCTTTGATCCCTATTTCTTTTGGAGCATCTATAACTATAAAATCTAAATCATGACCAAGCTTTTTAAGTAGATTCATCTGCATCTCGCAGTATTCTCCAAATCTACAAGGCCCACAGCTTCCAGTTATTATTACAGTGTCTGCCCCTTGCTCAATTGCCTCAATATAGTTTCCAATCATAATTTTAAATGGAAGGCATATCTCTTCTGGTGAGTGCAATGCACCTATTTCAAGAGAAGATTTGCTACTCTGATTAGGTATCACATAATCAATACCAAGACCATCAAATAATGCTTTAGCTGCAAGATATACATTGCCCATATGCGGAAATGTTATTTTCAAGTTAACAGCTCCTTTCTAACATATCAACAAAAGCTTCTACTCTAGTTTCTAGACCTGCTTCTCCAGTATGCTCATCAACCTTTAGAATCATAAAAGGAAAATCTCCAATTTTGTCTTTAATAAGCTCCACAATTACTGAATCAATACCACATGCAAAGGAAGATATATATATTATTCCATTGACCATTTTTTCATTGGAAGCTTCTAAAGTGAATCCATAGGCATTACGAGCAAAAGTCCAAAAAGGTCTTTTATATAGATCTTTAACTTTATCGTTAATTAAGTTATCATCTATGAATTCCTCTGTAATTACCCCAACCCCTAATTTATTTAATTTCTTCACTATATTCATGTTTATAAAGTCATCATATAGATTGTAAGGATGACCGGCCAATGCAACATTGATTTTATAATCCTCATTTTTTATTCCAGTTTTGTATTTACTTTGTTCTCCTAATGCTTTATCAAAAGCATTTCTTATTTGTGTTCTATTATTAGTAATTGACCTTCCAGCCTTCTGAGCCCACTGATAAAGCTCCTTTTCAGAAGCAGCATATATCGGCTCTGTTATTGATAGTGGAATATCTGGTATGCTATTTATAACCATTTCAGGTAAGCCACAAAACTTAGGACAAATATATTCCCTTGATCTAAGTTGCATTATTCTTGGTATAACTATAACATCGCATTTATCTCTGAGCATTGAAACATGACCATGAAAAATTTTTATAGGTAAACATGCCTCATCTACACAATATTTAACACCTTCATCTAAAATTTCTTTATTCGTATCTTCCGATGTTATTATCTCGGCTCCTAATTCAGTAAAGAATGTATTTAGGAAAGGATGATACTTATAATATAAAAGTCCTTTAGGAATACCAACTTTCATCTTAACCTCCATAAAAAAATCGCTAAAACGACTTTCTTCAATGATTTTTTGCACATCTGCCATTTCTGGACAAGCGAAAAAGTTCTCGCAGACGACAAATTCTTCTTCTTTATTCTTTAGCTTATATTATGCTTTAAGCTAATTACACGCACTTACCCACAAATTAAATTTAATTACGAATTTCTAAAGAATAAAAAATAAAGTCTCATTAAAGTAGTATTATCTATAATTGCAATATTATTCTAGTAATCACAAATTTTCTTATTTATGTGTAATAAATTAGTGTAAATGCATGTTATTTAACTTATAAAGCAATATTATGGTATTATATAAATAATTCTTAAAAGTAAAATAGTAAAAATTAATTAATAAAGAATTTAGGATGTGATATAAATGATTATAAATTCAGAAAATGAATTAGTGGCCTTAAAAAGAATTGGTAAGATTGTTGCTGAAGCCAGAGAAGAAATGCTAAAAGCAGTGAGACCTGGCATTACAACCATGGAGCTAGATTTAATAGGCGAAAAGATACTTTCTTTCTACGGTGCAAAATCTGCACCTAAGTATGAGTATAATTTTCCTGGTGCTACTTGTATAAGCATTAATGATGAAGCAGCGCATGGAATCCCAGGTGCTAGAATTATAAATGAAGGAGATTCTGTAAACATAGATGTTTCGGCAGTTTTAGACGGTTACTTCTCAGATACAGGTGCAACTATAGTTGTATCTCCTACGTCTAATAATATAAAGCAGCAACTTTGTAATTGTTCTAAGCAAGCTCTGAATAAGGCAATTATGAAAGCTAAAGCAGGTACTAAAATTAATCAAATAGGAAGGACTATTTTTAATGAAGCTAGGAAAAATGGTTTTACAGTTATAAAGGATTTAACTGGACATGGAATAGGAAAAAGCTTACATGAAGATCCCGAAAATATCCTTAATTATTTTGATATTAATGATAGCTCCATATTAAAGGATGGGTCTGTACTCGCAGTTGAAACATTTATATCAAATGGTGCTGAACACATTTTTCAAGACACAAATGGATGGACTTATAAGACTCCAGATAAAAGTATTGTAGCTCAATTTGAACATACTATTGTCGTTACAAAAGGAGAACCTATTATATTAACAACTATATAGCTTTTAACTCTTTACACTAGTGTTTTTTACCTTTACAAAATTTGATACTATTAAGTTTGTATTTTCAAAACTCTTATCAGAAGCTCTGGATTCTTTAAAAATATAGTAGTAAAGTTCACTATATAATATAGCAGCATACTAAGCTTAACATTTTGATTATTATTAAAGGGTTCCATTACGAAAACTTAAGTTATACATGTTTGAAAATCGCGGCTTCTGGGGATTTTAGGGCATGTATAAATTAATAGTTGAGCTAGAAACTCTAAAGTGCAGTTAATTTCCATAGTATAAGTTTTAAATAGGTTGATAATATAACATTATACTATTTCTATTAAAGGACCTAATTTTTATAGAATTAGTATATAAACACTGCTTCATACTAAAAAACATAAAGGAGTAAATAAACTATGCTTTCATATAGGTTTGCTGATGAGAAAGATGTAAATTTACTTATTTCACTAAGACTAGATTTCTTAGAGCTAATTCCTACTGATGAACTATACTATGATCTAAAAGAAGAACTAAAAAATTATTTTGAAGAAAAGATGCATAACGAAAGCTGTGTTGTTATGTTCGCAGAAGATAATGCCGCTATTATAGGCACTGGAATGTTATTATTTTACGATTCTGTTCCATCAATAAAAAATAAAACAGGAAAAAGTGCACACTTAACTAATCTATATGTTCACGAATCGTACAGAAAACAAAAAATAGGAACTTTAATATTAACAAAACTTGTTGAGTTTGCAAGAGAAAAAGAATGCTACTCTATTTTACTCAATGCTTCAGACGATAGCAAAGAGCTATTTTCAAGACACGGTTTTAAAAAAGTGAAAAGCAGCATGATCTATGAGGTGCCAAATGAAAAACTTGCAAAAGATACTAGCGAACTTTACAACGCAAATCCAATGTAAGATTAATATTATAGAAGTATATGAAATTTAAAATTCTATTTGTATTATTAACTTATGCATGTTCAAAATTCTTAATATAATATTTTTTGAACATGCGTAAATTAAGTTTGATAGAAAAAGAAAGTTCCTGTCTTTAAATATATATATCAGGTTCCTTATTAAAAAAGAAAACACCTACGCCACCTATTCCTAAATGGCTTCCTAAGACACTTCCTATCTTATTAATCATAATATCTCGTATTCCTAACCTATCTTTTATTAATTTTATAAGTTCCTCAGCAGTTTCTAATTCGTCAGCATGACTTATCCCAATCATTTGATTAGGGAAGTTTTTGAATCTTTGTTCTACTATATCAACTATTGTATTAAGCGCTTTCTTTTTTCCCCTGACATTTCTAATAACTTTCATTCTTCCGTCTTCAACATCTAATATCGGTCTTATATCCATCATTGAACCTATTGTTCCTGAAACCATACCTACTCGCCCACCTTTTACAAGCCACCTTAAATCAGAAATACTAAAAATATGTTCTACATGTTCAACTAGCTGATTTAATTGATTTAATACCACCTCAAATTTCAGCCCTTTTTCTATAAGTTTAACAGCCTGTAATGCAATTAAACCAGTAGCTGTGGAACCACCTTTAGAATCCAAAACTTCCATTTTATTATTAGGATACTTTTCTTTGATTTCATCTAATATATTTCTAGCTAATCCATAGGTTCCTGAAAGCTTTGATGAAAATGATAAGTAAATAAAATCTTGTCCTTTATTACAATATTCCTCAAATGCATCATAGAAATCCTTTGGATTCACTTGAGAGGTTTTAGGAACTATGCCACGTCTAATGAATGAATAAACTTCATCAACCTGTATTGTTTTCTTATCTAAATATTCTACACCTTCTAAAGATACCCTAAGTGGAAGTACTTTGATTTCATATTTTTCTATAATGTCTCGTGGTAAATCGCATGTGCTATCTACCATAATTTTAATCATATAAACCACCTCTTTAAAATAACTTATACCAAATACTAAAGACTACGACTATTAAATAAATCTAGTCGCAGTCTATTCTGTATGTTTTATAAGTCTATTTCCATGAAACCACAGCATCTTTTCTTGGTACAGTTCTTGAGTATTTTACTGCTGGATATCCTATTACCATACAAGTAACTATCTTTTGTCCCTCGTTTATTCCTAGCAGCTCCATGATTTCCTTATTTCCTTGCGCCGCTCTTACAAAGAAACCACTAAAGAAAGTTCCGAGTCCTAAAGCATCTACCATAAGCTCCATATTAGAAGAAGCTAGAGCTCCATTAACCTCTGATTCAGATAATACTAAAACTACTGCTGGTGCATTAAAGAACAACTTGTCCTTAGTATTATCAGCTTTAAATTCTTCATTCATTTGTATCCACATCTCAGCATATCTCTTAAAATGTGCAGTTTCAGGAGTTAAGTTATTAAGCATATACTTTCCGTAGTTACTTAAGCCTTCAAAAGCTAAAGCTTTTAATTTATTTAAATTCTCTCTTACTACTACATAAGAAACATTCTGTGCATTACTTCCTGTTTGTGTGAATCTTCCAGCATCTATAATTTTATTTAATTTTTCAATTTCGATATCTTTAGCTTGAAATTGTCTTACTGTTCTTCTAAACTTAATAAAGTTTAGTAATCTTTCTGGTTCTATTTCAAATTCATCTTTGTTATAAGCTTTTACTTCTTCCATATTATAATCATCTGTCGACACGGCTTCTTTTGGGCATATGGCAACGCAATGTCCACATTTAAAACAAGCTTCATTCTTAATCTTTGCTTTTCCATCAACCATCTCTATATCTCTTACAAAACAATCCTTTACGCATAATCCACAACCAATACATTTTTCTGTATTAACATTCATCATAAAACTTTACACTCTCCTATTTATTATAAGGCTTTTTGGAAATTATTAGCCTTATATTATTATTTTAGACTATAGAAATTATAACACTTAGTTATTATATTAGTCTAACTTATGATTTTATACTAAGACTCATTTTTATAGATAAACCTCTAAGTTTTTCTGTATTCCTACGATTTAGGTATATTTTGTTACAGAAGTATTTATCATCAGCTTAAATTCTGAACTCATCACAAAGACTTTTGCCCAAATTGTTCCACACTATCATATTTTATGTTAGCATTAACGTGAAGATTTAAATATTTATCTATAAAAAATTGCTTAAGCGATTTTCTTCACTATTTTTTTGCGCATCTACCTTTCCGGATGTATATGGAGAAAACTTGGAAGTAAAATAAGATTGGTTTTTACTTTATGACCAAAAACTTCTAAATTTACTGAAATATCTGGGTTTAATTAACTTAAAAATTTTATAATCTTCTATAGAGTAAAAAACATGCAGCAATAATTTTTTATCTTTTTTATAAGGAGTAAAAATGGAATACGAAATAAAAATAGCTCATATTAATAATCTTTATGACATTGTTGAATTACTTAATACAGTGACTTTAAATCTACATAAAAAAAATATAAATCAATGGCAATACCCCTGGGATACTGAGGAGATAAAAAGTAATATTGAGAACAAATATACTTATGCTGTATTTAACAACGAAAAAATTATAGGTACTTTTTCTTTAAAGCCAAAACCAAAAAGTTCTTGGATACCTGAAATTGATGAGGAAATACTTTATCTACATACTTTAGCAATATTACCAGAATACCAAAAGAAAAGTATAGGATGCAAAATTATTGACTTTTCACATAATCAATCAGCGACATTAAACAAGCCGCTTTATTTGGACTGTTGGTCAAAAAACATTAAATTAAAGACTTTTTATTTAAATTCTGGCTTTGATTATTTAATGGATTATCCTGAAGAGGATTTCGAAATCAGTGTGTTTAAGTATCATAAAATATAGCTTTATGAGGTTATGTAATGTACAATATACTCTGAAAAAGGATAGAATTAGTTCAGCTATAAAAGATGAAAAGAAGTAACCTTCTACCTTAGTTTTAAGGTCAGATTACTTCTTTTCTATTTACTTTATTACTTTATAATCCCTGTGTTAAAAAGCAGTTTACCAATCATTCTATCAATTGAAATTTCTCTGTTTCCAAGCATAGTTTTAACTGCATTTAACAATACTCTAACATCATATTGTCCTTCATAAACCGGTGGAACTTCTTTATCTAACTTAAGTAATCCATATACAGCCATAATCGCTGATCTTACAGAATACTCTACTGTAAATACACAATCATTTGGTATCTCTGAAAATTGTCCAAGGAATGCTAAATTAGTACATCCATTTGGTATAACTTCAGGTCTATCACCTTTCTTGCGTGGCATGAATTGGCTTGTTATATATGGCATCATGCATGGTATAACTTTACATGATGGTAGTATCTCATCTACCTTATCTCCTAAACCCATATGATAAAGTAATTCAGTAAATAATTCTGCACCTGTACAATCACTCATTTTCTTGTTTACAAAGTCACCAGCATTATCTGGGAACAAACCATATGCCCAAAGTACTTGTACATTGTCAGGTTGATTTATAAAATGAGGTTGCTTAGGTGTAACCCAAGACATTAGCCAGCTTGAGTCCTTAATAGTTACTACTCCACCCATACCAGGTTCATCACCAGTTAGTTCTAATAGATGATCAAAAACAGAAGTGTTATCTGTAATTGTAACAGTAAAAGAAAGCCACTTTGTTTTATCTATATCTCCAGCAAATACTTCTGGATGCCCAAAATCAGGGCTTTGCTTAGCTATATTTTCCCATAAGGACCAACAGCCTCTTTCTTTTTGATTTCTGTTTAACACGGCTGCTGTATAAGTATCTCCTAAAGTTGAATTTTCAGTCATCGATCCATTGGTTACAAAAACTAAGTCATTTACAGTGGTCTCAATAACTTCTTCATGGCCATTTCTCTTTACATAAATACGTTCAACAGTTTTTTCAGCTTCAGTGACCTTTATATCCAAATCGATAACTTGTACACCTAGTTCCATCACCACACCTTGCTTCTTAAGCCAAGTGATTAGTGGTAATATCAATGAATCATATTGATTGTATTCAGTATGAAGTATTCCGTCTAATTGATTCATTCCACCTATTAAGTACATGAATCTTACCATATATCTTTTAACTTCAAGTACACTATGCCAATTTTCAAATGCAAACATTGAACGCCAGAAGTACCAGAAATTTGTTTCAAAAAAATGTGGCTTGAACCATTGTTCGCAAGTTGCTGCTCCAATTTCATCATCATGAGCAAGTACTAGCTTGTTTAAAGACATTATATCTTCAAACTCAAGTCCTAAAGTAGAAAAATCTGCTTTTTGCCCTTTATTTTCTACTAATCTACAGTGTGATTTTATTGGCTCTGCAATATTAAGTTCCCTAAATTCATCTAAAACTGTTCTATCTGGACTCGTAAGGGATGGAATAAATCCAAATAAATCGTAAAGGCATTCCATTCTAGATTCTAGTTCTCTTCCACCTCTAGCAATATAACCATCTTCTGCGTTTCCTGCTCCATCCATACTTCCACCAAAAACATTGGATTCTTCTAATATATGAATATTTTTTGCTGGCATATGTCCATCTCTAATTAAAAATGCAGCAGATGCAAGTGATCCTATTCCCCCACCTACTAAGTACGCTTTCTTGTTTTCAATGCCCTTTTGAGGTACTGTGCTTATTCTCTCATAATTTTTCATAACTATCCACCCTTTCAAAAATGCTTTTAAAGATGTTTTACACTAAAAGCTTAATTTTAACTGCAATAAATATAATAATGTTTAAGGATTGTTCCATCCAACCCTCAACTACAATATAAATTCTTATATGGATTATTACAATTTACAAACAAATGTATTTGTAAAATTTCTTTACAAAAAGTGCTTATTGTAAACCTACTCGTCAAAAAAACACAGATTTTTTTATTTATCTGTGTTTTTCTTCAAATCTTATTATTGCTTGTTTTATAGTACCATCAATTAAAAACCCTATTTTTTCAATTATATATTCAGGTTTTTCCTTCATATTTTCTTCCATCCATTTTGCAACTAATGATATAAGCGCTGGTGTATAAAAATCTACTATGAATTTTTTATATTCTTCTGAAATTTTTGTTCCTTCAGAAATTTCATCTACAATCTGCTTAAGTGAATTTGATGTATTTGCAAATAGAAATCTTTCAAGATGATCTCTCCCAATAGAATGTAGGGTATTCATACAGAACGCCTTGTTTTTTTCAATATATCTAAACGCTTCTAAATAGCCTTCTTTCCAGTTTTCATAGGTCTTATGTTGTTCTAAATAATAAATAGCCTCATTATTATAAATCCATCCCAATAATTCATATACATCCTGAAAATGATAATAAAAAGCTTGTCTTGTAATTCCACAGCCATCTACTATATTTTGAATTGATATCTTGCTAAAGGGAATCTTCTCCATAAGTTTCTTTAATGAATCTGCCATTAGCTGCTTTGTCATATACGAATTAGCCATAAAATCCTCCATTAATGCTTCAATATTAACCAATAAAAATTCCTATGATACAATTTCTAAATACTTATAGAATAATTGTATCATAGGATATAATACATTTCATGTGTAAAACTATTTCTTATTATATTGTTTATAAATTTCAATGTATCTTAAGCACTTTCTAACTTTAATCTTTTCCATATTATATAGGACAACGCCCACATTATAACAAACAATATTACTAATAAATAACCGATATTGGCCATATCTAAATTCTGTATCCACATCCATACTCCACTGTTTAGTCCTAGCTTAGGAGCCAATATTTGAGTTAACTCAACTACTCCAATAAATAAAGCAGCTATAACGGATATACCTGTAACAGAAAGATTATAGTATATTTTGCGTAAAGGAGTTGAAAAGGCCCAGTTATATGCTGTTGTCATAAATATCCCATCAGCAGTATCCATCAAGCTCATACCAGCTGCAAAGACAATAGGCAAAGCGATAAGCATTGTTATTGGAATGCTCTTTGTTGCAGCGTTTGCCGAAATTGCTAAAAGAGCTACCTCTGATGCAGTATCAAAACCTAATCCGAAGAGAAAACCTAATGGGTAAACATGCCAACTTTTGCTTATAAACTTATAGAATGGCTTTCCTAACTTAGCAATTAATCCTCTATCTAGCAAAAGTTTTTCTAAGTTTTCTTCTTCATATTTACCCTTTCTTGTATCTTTAAAGAACTTGTAAATATCGAACCAAATAAATAGATTAAGCACTCCGATAAGCACAAGAAATGCCCCTGAAACCGAAGTGCCTATTACACTGCCGACTTCTTTGATTTGCGGAATATTTTTACTTGCCCATCCCATTGAAAAAGTAGTTATAAGCGCCATTATAAAAACTACGGAAGAATGTCCCATTGAAAAAAAGAATCCTACTCCTGTGGAATCTTTCTCCTGCTCTATTAATTTCCTCACTGTATTATCTATTGCTGCAATGTGGTCTACATCAAATGCATGCCTTAATCCTAAAGTATATACCAGTAGAGCAAGACCAATAATCTGTGGGTATTTACTAATATTAAGTAATACCAAAGCTATTCCAATAATATGTAATATAGCTACTATAACACTATAGAATATCCAATTAGTATTCTTTCTTGATAGCATCCTCTTATAACTCCCCCTCAAAACCAAACAATTACGTTCACTTATAATTTATTTATCATACTTGCATTATATGCAGCTCCAAATCCATTATCTATGTTTACAACACTTATACCGTTAGCACAGCTGTTTAGCATTGATAAAAGCGCAGCAAAACCTCCAAAATTGGCTCCATACCCAACGCTTGTAGGTACAGCGATTACAGGTTTATCTACTAATCCACCTATAACACTTGCAAGAGCACCTTCCATTCCTGCAATGACAATTACTACCTTAGCACCTCTTATAACTTCAAGCCTAGCAAACAATCTATGTATACCTGCCACACCTACATCTACAATCTTCTCAACTTTATTACCAAGAATTAGTGCTGTCTCATATGCTTCTTCAACCACTGGTAAATCAGAAGTTCCTGCTGAAATAATAGCAATATAACTTTCTGAAAGAGTTTCTTCTCTTTTCTTAATGGTTATAGTTCTACCTAACTTATTATATTTTGCCTCACTACATATTTCTTTTACTGCATTAAACATTTCTTCGCTAGCTCTAGTAGCCAAAATATTATTTTCTTTGGTAAGCATAAATTCAATAATATTTCTTACCTGTTCGACTGTTTTTCCTTCACAGTATATAACTTCAGGATATCCGGTTCTGATCTGCCTATGATTGTCAATAACTGCAAAACCTAAATCTTTAAAAGGTAAATCCTCAATTTCCTTTACTGCCCTTTCTATTTCAATTCCACCATTTTTAACAGCTTCTAATAATTTTTTTATATCATCTTTATCCATACTTTCCTCCTAAAATACACCAAGGCCTTTAATTCAAACTGTCAGGTTTATCCTTAAGCTACTATTAACTTATAATCAGTAAAAAGAGTCTTAATTAAGACTCTTTTTTCAGTATTAGCTTCTTTTTTGCATAGTAAAAAGTGTTTTTTCTTCTTTATTTAATACTTCATTCATACTGCCAGTCCTATATCCTAACATATCTAGAGTAACATAAGTAAACCCGATTTCCTTAAACTTATTTCCTATCTTATCCATAAGTTCAATATTGAAAAATTGCTCTCTTTCTTCAGGTGCAACTTCTATTCTAGCAATCTCTCCATGGTGTCTTACTCTAACTTGCTTTATTCCCATGTCAAGAAGGAATTGTTCAGCTTGATCTACCATCTTTAACTTAGGTAAAGTTATCTTATGCCCGTAAGGGAATCTAGAAGAAAGACATGCAAATGATGGCTTATCCCAAGTAGGAAGTCCAAGTTCCTTAGATAGTTCTCTTATATCATTTTTCGTTAATCCAGCTTGCTTTAAAGGGCTTATTACCTCTAATTCTCTAGCAGCCTGCATTCCTGGTCTATAATCTCCATTATCATCTAGGTTAGAACCATCAAATACATACTTAAGTCCGTTTTCTAAAGCAACATTCTTAATTTTTGTAAAAAGTTCTTTTTTGCAAAAATAACACCTATTCTTAGGATTACTTGCGAAACCTTCTATATCAAGTTCTTCTGAAGATATGATAATATGTTTTGCTCCCATATCCTTTGCATATTTAATAGCTTCTTTTAGCTCTCTTTCAGGGTAAGTTGATGAAGTTGCAGTAACTGCAATTAGCCTTTCACCTAATACTTCGTAGGCTACTTTTACAAGAAAAGTACTATCAACACCACCAGAAAATGCTACCGCAGCACTTCCCTTTTCTTTAATTATATCTTTAAGCAATTGAAATTTTTCTTTAAGTTCCATTCCCATACCTCCTATAATGTCTTATATACTTCGTTATATATTTTAGATATTGGTACATTTTTTTCTTTAGCTAATCTTTTACAATCTTCATATTCAGGTTTTGACTTAACCAATTCACCATTATAATATGAGTTTTTCACCGTTACCTCTCCATAATTAGTTGAAACTTTAGAAAACTCTCTGTTTAACATAATCTTCTCTACATCAAACTTCCTAACTCCAATAGAGGTAGTTTCTTTAAATATAACTTCAAGTATCTTCTTTTCAACCTTTTTATTAACTAACACACTTAGCTTTATTGCTGGTCTTCCTTTTTTCATAATTATAGGAGTCTTGAAGACATCTAACGCTCCTGATTCAAAAAGCTTTTCTTCAACATAACTGTATATTTCAGGATTCATATCATCAATATTAGTTTCAAGTAAGTGTTGTTCTTCAGTATCTTCATTTCTAATTTCTTCGCCTAAATATACTCTTAGAACATTAGGTATTTCAAGTTCTCTAGTTCCAAGACCATATCCAATCTTCTCTATTGAAAACTCCGTCTTATCAGTGTAGACTTCAACATTTTCAGCTAAAATTGCTGCACCTGTAGGAGTTGTAGTTTCAAAATTAACTATTCCAGTTCTTACTGGTATATTTTTAAGGATCCTAATTGTTGCTGGTGCTGGCACAGGTATTAGGCCATGTGCGCATTTTACAAAACCTCCACCTAATTGAATTGGTGATGCCATTATCTTGTCGACCTTTAAATAATCTAACGCTACTGCTGCACCTACAATATCTATTATTGAATCGATGGCGCCAACTTCATGAAAATGGACTTCATCTATTGTTTTCCCGTGAACTTCTGCTTCAGCTTCTGCTATTCTCATAAAAATAGCTAAGCTTAAACTCTTAACTTTATCACTTAACTCACTGGAGCTAATTATATTCTTAATATCATTAAAATTTCTATGTTCATGATGGTGATGAGTTTTATTCTCCTCGATATTTAAATCCTCATGTGAATGTTGTTCATCCATATGATTATGATGGTGGTTATGATGTTCATGATGAAAATCTTGATCTAATTCATGTGTATGTGTGTGAGTTTTATCATGATGTTCTTCATCAATATGAACATGGTTATGATTGTCTTGTTTCTTTATAATTACATCAACTTTAGTGCCAGTTATACCGTTTTTAATATCTTTTCTAATATCTATACCATACTCAGAAGATATATTTAATTTTGCAATCTCGTTTAGTAGGTATTCTTTGTCCACTCCTAAATCAATTAATGCTCCTAAATTCATATCTCCACTAATTCCACAAAAGCAATCATAATATAATATTTTCATCTTATTCTCTCCATTACATTTGTTATTTAACATTCTTTAGAGTTTTTGTGTCTATATATAGATGTACAGATCCCAATTTAGAATTAGTATATCTATTAAAATCATTTTTTCATAATAATTTTAAGGAAATGCTTAAAGTAGAACCTGTACACCTTAATTTTTTACTTTTTAACTTTTTAAATTCTTAACTTCTTGTCTTTTATGCGAACACTTCTTTTATAGTTTGTAAATGTTCACGTATTGGAAGGCTTTGTGGACAGTGCTGTTCGCATTTACCGCATTTTACACAGCTTGTAGCCTTTTCTTTAACTGGTAAATTCTCATATGACTTGTCTCCAGGGAACATATTATAAGTATTATATGCGCTGAAGCATCTTGGTATATTAACTCCTGCAGGACATGGCATGCAATACCCACAAGCAGTACAGTTAACTTTCATCTTACCTTTAATTATAGTTTTAACTTCATCAACTATAGCTAATTCTTTTTCAGTCAATGAATTTTCTGGAGTTTCACCAGCTGCTTTTATATTTTCTACTAATTGCTCTAATGTGTTCATTCCGCTTAGTACAACCTTTACCTCTGGGTGATTCCATACCCACTTTAAAGCCCACTCTGCTGGAGATCTCTTTACATCAGCTTTATCAAAAGCTTCTTTTGCTTCATCAGGGATATTCACAAGTTTTCCACCTCTGATAGGTTCCATTATAGTAACACCTAAACCTCTTGCAGCAGCATATTCTAATCCTTCAGTTCCAGCTTGGAATTCTTCATCTAAATAGTTATATTGTATTTGACAGAATGACCAATTATAATAATCAACTATTTCTTTAAATACTTCTAATTTATCATGAAAAGAGAAACCAGCATATCTTATTCTACCGTCTTTTATAGCAGAATCTAAAAACTCATCTATTCCATTGGCTTTTAATCTTTCCCAATCGGTTTTATTTAAAGCATGTACCAAATAAAAATCTATATGATCTGTATCTAAACGTTCTAGTTGTTCATTTAAATATTTATCCATATCGCTTCTTGATTGTATTAACCAGCTTGGAAGCTTTGTAGCTAATTTTACTTTTTCTCTATACCCATCTTTTAAAGCTCTTCCAACAAAAGGTTCACTGGCACCGCCACCTCTAGTCATACCATTCCCATGATATGGGTAAGCTGTGTCTATGTAGTTTACGCCATTATCTATTGCATAACGAACTAAACCCGTTGCTTTTTCCTCATCAATTTGAGATGGATCTCCTCCTGGTATTAATGGTAGTCTCATACATCCAAAACCTAAAATTGAAACCTTTTCATTTGTCTTACCAAACTCTCTGTATAACATCTCGACTCCTCCTCATACTATTGACACATATGCTTCAACCTAAATCATATCTACGCAGCCATACTAATAAGCTAGGCTCCGCGGGCAATTATGATAAAGATTTGACAATATGGGTCTTCAAAATTTTCCTTTTAAAATACTATTATTTGATGTTGTTTCCATATATTATAAATATTACACCTTAAAGTGTACTCTAAGTCAATACAGTGAATAAATCTTTTTCCTAAAATAAAAAACTAAATTCTTGTTTGCAATAGTAATTTCATCTTAAGCGATTTTAGTCTTGCACAAAATATGGTACGGTAGTGTCCTTAAATGAAATTCGAAATGTTTTGTAGAATTAAATAAAGTAAAAAAATTAACCCTTAAAAACCTGATAAAAAGTTTAGGATTAATTTCTTTTCTAAATAAAACTATACTATATATACACCTATTAAAATTCACAGCTCATGAATATCAGTATATATTTATAGAATAGTTTACTTTTTTATTCTATCTTCTTATAAAAATTCACTATACCGCAGCTCCACTATTTTCGCAGTTATTGATAGAACTACAACAGCTGCTCTCTGATTTCTTATCTTTAATTAGACCAGTATAATAATTAAGCTTCCAATTAATCATTTCAAGATTATTGTTCATCTCTTTAATTTTTTGCTCAGTTATCTTCTTTTGTGCCAAAATTATTTCTCGTCTTAGTTCTAAAGTTCCGTCGCCTTCCATACAAAGAGTAACAAAGTTTTTAATCTTTGAAATGGCCATTCCAGTGTTACGTAAGCAGCATATAAGTTTTATCCATTCAATATCATCTTCGCTGAAGTTTCTAACCCCATGTTCATCACGGGCTATATTTGGAAGTAATCCCTCTTTTTCATAATATCTTATTGCATACTCAGTTAAATCAAATTTTTCGGCTACCTGCTTTATTGTGTATTTCATAAAAAAACAACTTCCCTTCTATGACCTAGGTTTTTGTACAAGTTTAATATAACTCCTTTTATAGTATATAAGTCAAGTGGTATAGACAGAATTTATTAAAAATTTTATATTTCTAAAAATTTTAAAGTAAACATCCCTAAGTTAAGACTGTAACCATTGGCGAGTTGCTATATTTCGTAAGTTTGTGAAATATATAAAACACATCCAATATCAACAGTTATTACGAATATATTTATCATTAACAGATATATTTATCATTAGCAGGAATGTTTTTTTCTTAGTCCCTATACATTCCCTAATATAACTCTATTTAAATATTTGCCCGCAACTTCTTCTGCTTTCCTCATAAATGTTAAATCCGTTGGAGAATTCATCAATTTATAACGTGGAAAATATCTTGAAAGATGCAGTGGTATATCTTTATTTATATTACTTAAAAACTTTGCTATTTCTTCTACCTCTTCTAAACTATCATTTTCACTGCTAACCAGTAAAGTGGTTATTTCAACATGACATTTTTGTGCAGCTATTTCAATAGTATTTAATACAGGTTTCAAGCTTCCACCACATAAATCTTTGTAATAGCTGTTACTATAACTTTTTAAATCTATATTCATAGCATCAACATAAGGAAGTAGCTTCTTCAATGGTTCTTCACTTATATATCCGTTGGTTACAATAACAACAGAAGCATTTTCATCAGTTTCTTTTAGAAGTTTTGAACAGTCATATACATACTCATACCATATACTAGGTTCATTATAAGTAAATGCTAATCCTATGTTATCTTTTGTGGTCAAAGCTGTTTTTACTAATTCTTCTCTTGAAGCGAATTCACTTTTGGCTATCTGTTGAGATATCCTATAATTTTGACAAAACCCGCATACAAAATTACATCCAAAGCTACCCACTGATAAAATAAAACTTTCTGGTTTAAAGTAATAAAGTGGCTTTTTTTCTATTGGATCTAATGCAGCTGAAGTTATTTCTCCATAATTTAAGGTATAAAGTTTTCCATCCTCATGAGTTCGCACATTACATTTTCCTATATGCCCATTTTCAATTACACAATTATGGGGACATAAATAACAGTGTACTTTATCATTAAGATTTTCATAAAACATCGCTTCTTTTTTCATTTTATAGCCTTCTCCTAGCTTTCTTTATGTCTTATAACTTGAAATCTCTGTATAGTGTACTCGTCCTCTTGATCTATATTCCCCTTTTCTAAGGCTATAGAAAGTTGCTCCTCAACTGTATTTACCCCTTCTAAGTCTGGTAGTAAAAGTCCTGTTTTCCCCATACACCTTACAATTACACCATATTCCTTTGGATTTAGATCTTCCCTTGTTGCTACCTCAGGTTCTGTCAAAACATCTACAGAAAAATCAATATCAAGAAGTTCTTCTTCTTCCACTTCATAAAATCTCGGGTCGTTTATTCCTGCTTCTACAGCATTTCTAATAATTTCTTTTGCTACATTATCAGTTGCTGGAAATATAGTACCTATACACCCTCTTAAATCACCATGTTTTTTTAGCGATACAAACACACCTCTTTGCATATTTTTCATTTCATTTGGTACATATTCAGGAATTTCTCTAAGCTTTCTCCTTGTAGTTAAATAAGTAGTAAGGCTTTCTCTTGCAAGTCTTACGTAAGGATCGCTTTGTTTATTCTTTCTTTCATATTGTGACTTTCTAAGTTCCTCTAATTCACCTAGCTTTGGCTCATCTTCAGACAAAACATTAAATTTCATTATTCCATATCCTACTCCAAAAGTTCCTTCATAACTCAAAAGATCACCATTAAACTTTTTACCTTCAAGTGCGCCAAGCAGCGTTACTGTTGACCGTCTTCCACATTCACCAGCTTCGCAAACAGTTTCTTTATCAATACTTAGTACGGTTTTAACATCACCTTTTGCTAAGTTATCAAGAAACTCCTTATCAAACTTCTCGCCATAAGGATTATATCCATAAGGACCTTCTTCTTTAAGCCTATGAGATAGATCTCCACTTGCTATAAGAACAGCATTTTCATTTAATTCTTCCACAGCTCTTCTTATTGCAATTCCGAACTTATATAAGTCAATATCACTTAAGGCTGCATATGTTATATGTACAAATTTATAGTTACTATAATGTTTATTTATAAAGTAAAGAGGAACCATTGCTCCATGATCTAATGTAACTGATTGATCATACTTATTTAAAAGAGAATTAGTAGCCATTATAACAGGTATTCCCTCACTATAAGCTATTTCGTATATTTTTGTTGTTAATTCTTTGTTTATTTTAAGTTTCATCTTTACATTAGGAACTCTAAAGTTTTTCAAATCTCCATATATCTCATTCTCATAACTTATGGCAATAGCATCTTGAAACATCACTCCATGAGGAGTAACTAATATAATAGTATCTGGAGCTTTTTTAGCAATCTCTTCACCAATCACATGAAAACTGCCGCCAGTTGCACTTATCTTTTCTTCTTCGCCCTTGCCTACCTCTGGTATAGCTATTGGAGGATGCGGCAATAAATAGAAACCTCTTAAACTCAAAACAATCACCTCTTTATTATAGTTATATCCGTAATCTGAAAATTAGTTTTACCAACTTATAATAATAAATACTACAGTAAACTATATAGTAAAAAATCAGCTGCTTATATATTATTCCATATGCAAGCAGCTGATATATATCCTCTTAAAGAATGGCTTTTTCAAAGCTTTCAATTATATCTTCGTATTCTTCTAGACCAACAGATACCCTAATTAAGGTATCACTTACACCAAGTGCTTCTCTCTCTTCTCTAGGTATAGCTGCATGTGACATTTTCGCTGGATAAGAAACGATAGTTTCAACACCACCTAGAGAAACAGCGAAAGCAGCATTCTCAATGTTGTTAAGAAAATATTTTGTTTGCTCTAAAGTTTTAAACTTAAAAGAAAGCACTGCTCCAGCACCAGAAGCTTGAGAAAAATGAATATCTTTTCCTATATGACCTTCTAATCCTGGATAATAAACTTTTTCTACCTGTTCCTTCTGTTGAAGCCATGTTGAAAGCTTCAATGCAGTTGCCTGATGAGCATCTAATCTTATTTTTAAAGTCTTAATCCCCCTGAGAAGCAGCCAACAATCTTGTGGTCCAAGTATAGCTCCAAAAGAATTTTGTATAGTGTATATTCTATCTGCTAATTCTTTAGTTTTAGCAACAGCAAGTCCACCTACCACATCACTATGTCCACCTATAAATTTAGTAGCACTATGAACTACAATATCAGCACCTAAATCAAGTGGTCTTTGAAGATATGGTGACATGAAAGTATTGTCTACTATTACAATTATATCTTTCTCCTTAGCAATAGAAATAGCACCTTTTAAATCTGTTATCTTAAGCATAGGATTTGAAGGTGTTTCTAAGAAAATAGCTTTTGTATTTTCCTTAATTGCACTTCTTATATTTTCTAGTTTAGATGCATCTACAAAAGTAAACTCAATATTAAATCTGCTAAGTACTTTAGTAGTAATCCTATATGTGCCTCCATAAACATCTTCACAGATTACAATATGGTCTCCAGATGAAAATATTGATAAAACAGATGATGTCGCTGCCATACCTGAAGAAAAGGCAAAACCTCTGTGTCCATTTTCAAGTTGAGCTATTGTATCCTCTAATGCTTCTCTTGTGGGATTTCCACTTCTAGAATAATCATACTTTCCAAAGTTATCTATGTCTCTTTGATGAAAAGTAGAAGCCTGGTAAATTGGTATACTAAGTGCACCTGTTTCTTCGTCTATCTCATTTCCATTATGAATTAATTTTGTACCAAATCTCATATTAACACCCCAACGCGCTTTCTAAATCTTCAATTAAATCACTTATATTTTCAATGCCTATTGATAGCCTTAATAAATCTTCTGTTACTCCAAGCCTCTTCTTAATTTCAGCTGGAATTTCTGCGTGTGTTTGAGTTTGTGGATAGGTAATTAAAGTCTCAACACCACCTAAACTCTCTGCAAAGTTTATGACTTTAACATTTTTTAAGATTTTAGCTACATCTTCCTGATTTTTCACTTTAAATGATATCATGGAACCAAAGCCAGTTGCCTGCTTTTTAGAAATTTCATATCCTTTATGTTCAGGTAATCCTACATAAAACACTTCTTTTATCTTAGGATGTTTTTTCAAGAATTCAGCAACTTTTATTGCATTCTCTTGACTTTTTTCCATTCTTATATGTAATGTTTTTATTCCTCTAAGTATTAACCAAGAATCAAAAGGCGCTAATGTTGCACCTGTAGACTTTTCATAAAATCTTATTCTTTCATTTATCCACTCCTCATTAGTTACCACAAAACCAGCAAGGGTATCATTATGTCCACCAAGAAACTTAGTTCCACTATGAACAACTATATGAGCTCCTAAATTAAGAGGTTTTTGAAAATATGGAGTTAAAAATGTATTATCTACTATTACAATTAGATTTTTCTCTTTTGAAAGCTTTACCACTCCATTTATATCTACAACTTTCATCATTGGATTAGAAGGGGTTTCAATAAAAATAGCCTTAGTGTTTTCTTTAATATTATTTATTACATCATTCAAATCAGCGGTATCTATAAAATCATGCTCTATTCCATAAGGTCCATAAATATCTCTAAATAATCTAAAAGTACCTCCATATAAATCATCAGAAACCAAAATATGATCACCTGGCTTAAAAAGACTTAATACAGCAGTTACTGCTGCCACCCCTGTAGAAAAACCAGCACCAAATTTAGCTCCTTCAAGTTTTGCTACAGTGTTTTCTACCTCTTCTCTAGTAGGATTTTGCAACCTAGAATAATCATATCCGGTACTTTCATTCAAGCCCCCATGCTTGAATGTAGCAGTTTGATAGATTGGAAAGCTTATTGCTCCTGTTAATGGATCAAATCCCTTACTTCCATGTACTGCTGTAGTCTCAAACTTTAGTAATTTTTCTGCACACATATCAAATGCCCCCTTAATATTTTGCTTATAAAAGTCTATAACTGAATTTTCACCTGTGATTTCTTTTCTCAGTATATACAAAAAACTAGTAACCGAATAAGTTTTGTTTTTACTGAATTTCCAAAAAACTATGGTAAAGACTTGAGATTATTAGGTTTTGATAACACTAAAATTTTGTTTTTCTGAATACAGCAAAAAATGCCAGAGAATAAACTCTGGCATGTATTTACAACAGAAATCTATTCTCATCTTCCAGTTATATAAAACTGCAGGAATTAGCACCATTACACAAATTAAATGAAATTCATGCTGGTTGCCGGGTTTCACAGGGCCAGTCCCTCCACCTCTCGAGATAAGTTAAAACTATTATTCAATTAATACATATTATATTCTTGGCATTAGTTTTCTGTCAACCTATTTTATAAAATTTTGCCAATTCAATAATTACTTTTCCATATTAATGGTTGCTTAAAAATTTTATATTTTTCTATATGATAAAAAATATTATGGATTTATCTTACGATAAATCCATAATATTAAACTAATATTCTATAAGTTATATATCTTAATTGCCCTCTTTACTTATCTACGTAACTTTCTAATTTTATCTAAAAGATGTCTTTAGAGCGTCCTTCAAAACCTTAGGATTTTTCTTATATGGTGTTACTGGACAAATTTTCTTATCTTTCACACCGAATAAAGAATATATTGCAATTCTAGCCGCACGAACAGAATATTCTTCAGTAAATACCATATCTTCAGGTATTTCAACAAATTGACTTATCATTGCAAAATTCGTTGACCCCTTTGGAACAACTTCTGGTCTATCAGTCTTCTTTCTTGGTTGGAACTGAGAATCAATATATGGCATCATACATGGAATTACATTTACCACCGTATCCATTATTTCTTCTGACTTATCCTCCATATGAAGATGATGCAATAACTCTATTAATATTTCTTCTCCAGTACATTCTCTCATAGGTTTCTTTACATAATCACCTATTCTATCAGTATATAATCCATACCCCCAGAAAATAGTTGTATCAAGTGGTTGATTTTTAAAATGTGGTTGAGCTGCAACCACTATACTCATCAACCAATTCGAATCTTTAAAAGTCATTAGTGCTCCACTACCAGGAGCATTTGATGAAAATCTTTCAATAAGCTTAAGTAACTTATTACCTTTACAAGTTACAGTAAAACTCTCCCAGTTTGTTTCCTCATGATGACCAAAGAATGGCTCTGGATTTCCAAGCCCCCACTTTTTCTTAGCAACTTTAGCCCATAATTCTCCTGACATTGGCTTATTAGGAGTATATTCTGGTGCTCTATGCATATCGCCTAAAGTTGCGTTATCTGTCATGCATCCATTTATCATAATGCACACATCGTCATCCTTAAGCTCGATAACTTTTTCCCCTTCGCTATCTTCTACATGTATTGCTGTTACTGTTATTTCTTCACCTGGTTTAAAATCCAGATCAGTAACAGTAGCATTTATACTAAAATCAACATTAAAACCTTCTAAATAAGTTTTTAATGGAAGAATAACAGATTCGTATTGATTATATGGAGTCCTTGTTACACCTTCTAAAGTTTCTATACGGGAGAACTCAAAAATCATACGATCCATATATCTCTTGAATTCAAACAAACTCGACCACTTTTGAAAAGCGAAGGTAGTCTGCCACATATACCAAAAATTTGTTTCAAAGAAATGTGGTGTATGCTTAAACCACTGTTCAATTGTCATATCATCAAGTTTATCTTCAGATGTAGCCATAAGCTTCCCAAGTGCCATACGATCAGCATTGTTGAAACCCATGCTAGTTACATCTTGAATAACTCCATTTCGGTCAATTAGTCTTGCTTTCGCATAAGTTGGATGGGATTTATCAAAATTTAATATTTCTTCAGTTACACTCATGTTAGGCATTTCTAAAGATGGCACAGTTGATAATAGCTCCCAGAAATTTTCATAAGTCTCTTCATTGAGCATTCTACCGCCTCTACAGATAAAACCATTTACTGCATCTCCGGCACCATCGTTACTGCCACCAAGTATCTTAAGTCCCTCTATTATATGAATATTTTCACCTTTAAAATTACAATCTCTTATAAGATAAGCTGCTCCAGCTAAAGAAGCCAATCCGCCTCCAACAAAGTAAACCTGTTTGTCTTCACTGTTATTAATTTTAGGTAAACTTTTATCTGTTTCTTTTGCTCTTTCCTTTAACTTTTTTGCACCAATTGCTGCTACTGTTGCAGCACCAGCTAATGCTCCTAATGCAAGTAATATATTTACATTATCCTTATTAGACTTTTTACTCATACCTTTTTCCTCCATTAATTTTAATAAATAAATTATCAAACTAGTGCAATCTAAGTTCTGGTTTAGAAACTCTTTAATTCAATTATAGGACAATGATTTTTCATTGTAATTATACAGTTTGTATGATTTGTCTAGAAATCACAAAATTTTATATCATTAATTTAAACACTTGTTATAACATAATAATAATAAAATTTTACACATATCTACAATTTTTTGTATAATTAAATATTAATATACTCATCATTATTACACTTGTTTAATAGGAGGCTATATGTATGAATATAAAGTTTTAATTAGAAACTAAACACAAGTCCAAAGTAAGAAATTCAACCAAGTCATTTTCATTCCAATCGTGGAAAATTAGTTTTTTAGTTTAGAAATATATCATAAGCTCTTACCCTTGCTTTCTTCCAAAGCCTTCTTAAAACCTGCTTTAAATCCAGCCTTAAAACCCTTTTTATAACCTTTCTTAGCTGCTTTTTTAGCTTTCTTTTTTACAATTTTTTTAAGCTTTTTTTGCTCAGCTTTATTTTTGCTTCCACGTAGCTCATATTCGCCAGTTATGTTCTCATTTTCCATTACCTATACACCTTTTTTTAATTATTATTTTTAAACCTTTAATTAATCCTACAAGGCCTCATAATAAATAATATATGGCCCGTTCAAATTAAAGGAACTAAAATAAAGATCTTTGTTGAAATCTTATAACCAAAGTATTTAAAACTAAAATTAAATATGTATGTGAATATATCCTTAACTAATATTTCATGTGTCATATACACTTTAGTAGATGTATAATATTAATATAACCACTTTGTATTAGGGGGAAAAATGTACATAGATATTGACAATAAAGAAACTACTCCAAGTTTTAATGAAAATTTAATTGGTGTTGCCCATATTGATTCTAGAGGCAAAATAAAGTCTAATCAAAAGATTTGCGATAATACTATTGAGCATGATCTTACATTAAATGAATCGAATTTTAAGACTGATAAAATTAGTTTAATTAAGATACCTAGGTGGTTGACTATTCCAGTATCTATTATCTTGTATCTTTATTTATTTTTAGATCATAATAAAATTTTTGGTTCTTTAAACCTTTTAGCATCTTTTTATCTTATGTATTACCTATCAGAAAAAAGCATAAGATTTAAAAAACGCAACTTTTTTATAAAATTTATAATTATGGCTTTAATAACTATATACATGCTTTTCTTTGGGATCGGAGCTATATTATCTAATTCTTTAGGTAGCACAGATATAAAAAACACTAATCAGAGACCTTCAATTGAGGCTTCTTATAATTATTTTTACTTATTTGCATGAATAAAAGCATAGTAAAAGCTCAAGCGACTTTCTTCAGTTAATTTTTAATTAGCTATATATAATAATTTTTAATCTTGTAATTGTTTTAAACTTATAAATTATCCCTATACAGTGAAAAAGCATCCCAAATTTAATTTTTAAATTCGGAATGCTTTTAATTATAACATTTAAGGTAATTTATTTCCTGCTGCAAGGTATATTGAATACCATTCTTCTCTACTAAGTTCAACTTTTGAAGCTGCACAGATTTCTCTTATACGCTTCGGACTCATTGAACCAACTATTGTTTGAATCTTTGCTGGATGTCTTAAAATCCAAGCTGTAGCAATTGCTGTATTTGTTACACCTTTTTTCTCTGCAATCTCATCAATTTTTTTGTTTACTTTAGGGAATTTATCATTATTTAAGAATACCCCTTCAAAGAATCCATATTGGTATGGAGACCATGCTTGTATTGTTATATCTTTAAGTCGACAATATTCAAGAATACTTCCATCTCTATCTACAGATCCATCAACCTTCATATTTACATTTATACCTGAATCGATCATTCCAGTATGCATAACACCAAACTGTAATTGATTAATTATAATGTTGTTTTCACCTAAGTATTTATTTAGAAGCTCTATCTGCATTGGATTTTGATTACTTACTCCAAAGTATTTTACCTTCCCGCTATCATGTAGCTGAGTAAATGCTTCTGCAACTTCCTCTGGTTCCATTAAAGTATCTGGACGATGTAATAATAAAGTATCTACATAATCTGTTTTTAATCTTTTTAAGCTTCCTTCTACTGATGCTAAGATATGTTCTTTGGAAAAGTCGAACATCTTACCTGGAACTATTCCGCATTTAGTTTGTATTATCATCTTTTCTCTTATATCTGAATTCATTTGTATTGCATCAGCAAATATTTCTTCAGATTTTCCACCGCCATAGATATCTGCATGATCAAAGAAATTTATGCCTTCTTCTAAAGAAACTCTTATTACTTTTTCAGCTTCTTCTTTGCTTAATGCAGCCATCCTCATGCAACCAAGAGAAATTTCGGAACCATCGATTTTACCATTACCTATTTTTATGTTTTTCATTACTTCGCCTCCTAGTATAACTTTCACTATAAATTATGAAAACCAACAATTGTTGTAGATTTTAAATTTATTAGAATTGTTTACCTATTTAATTTACTATTTTTATTGTACAAAACTTTTTATCGAAATTCAAATGAAAACATTTTCTGTTTTTGAAAATAACCAGTTCTTTCTATAATATTTACAGTATTATCTTTATTACTCACCTTACTTTAAATAAGCCTTTTTGCACATCTGTCTTTCCATTCATTGAGGAAAATTAGCCAGATGAATAAGTTTTATTTTTTTGCCCATCTGCCTTTTCTGAACGTAGTGAAGAATCTTACAAGCGACAAATCCTTATTTTTTATTGTTAAAATCGTATTATGTTTTAAGTTTGACTGCATAATTATCCTAAGAAATAATTGAGTTATAAATTCCTAAGGAATAAAAAAGTTGGATACTAAGATCCAACTTAATACTGCTACTTATCTAGCAAATTGCTTTTTCTTATTACTGCTCTTATCTCTACTTAATAGCTTAGCTTTTTTCTCTGCAAATGCAGCTTCTTTCTTAAGTTTTATAAAGTTTTTCCATCTTTCAGTAGATAATTCACCACTTTCTAGTGCAGCTTTAACCGCACAGCCTGGTTCAGTTTGATGCTTACAATCACTAAACTTACAATTAAGCTCTAATTGTTCTACATCAGAGAAAGTAGCATTAAGACCATCAACAACTACCCACATGCCAAGCTCCCTCATACCAGGAGTATCAATTATCATTGTACCATTATTTAGCATAATAAGCTGCCTATGAGTTGTGGTATGCCTCCCCTTACTATCATCTTCTCTAATACCATTTACACGCATTATCTCTTCTTCAGCTATGGCATTTACCAACGATGACTTTCCTACACCAGATGATCCGAGAAGCACAATTGTCCTTCCTGGTTTTACGAATTCTTTAATTTCATCAAATCCCTGTCCTGTATATGAGCTTACAGCAATAATAGGTACACCAATAGCTACTGTTTCTAATTCAGCCTTATAGCTTTCATATTCATCGCATAAATCTGCTTTAGTAAGAATTATAACAGGGTTTGCTCCACTCTCCCAAGCACAAGTCAAATATCGTTCAATTCTATTAATACTAAAATCATAGTTAAGTGATGTGACGATAAACACATAATCGAAATTTGTAGCTACTATTTGCTCTTTTTCATTAAAAGAATCCATTCTTGCAAACTTACTTTTTCTATCGAGTACTTTATATATTGTGTCATCTCCCATAGGATTTTTCTTAACTAAAACAAAGTCCCCTATTGCTGGATATACAGTGCTAGCACTATCATTATAAAAAATTGATCCTTTAAGCTTTGCACTATTTTCACCGTCATTTGTTATAATTTTGTAATATTCTCTATGCACTTCAAGAATTCTTGCAGGTACTAATTCATTACAATCCATTTCAATTTTGTCTATTTGTCTTTCATAAAACTCATTATATCCATATTGTTTTATAGTGTTATTATTCATCTAATTCCTCCAAATTTATAAAGTTGTTTTCTATCTTAAAATTACCGATTAAATTCACCATATTAAATCACTCCTTTAAAAAATCTTTGTTTTTATATCAATATTCTGATATAAGTTTCTAAATGTTTTCTCCTTGCTTCAGTCTAAATATGGGCATAAAAATACCGTAGATAAACAACCCTTAATGCGCTGCTTTCTACGGTTAAAACATGCAGAATTATATAGCTAAAAGCTATATAACGATACAAAAAAAACACGACCTTCCTGCCGTGTTACTAATCCATTTTAGACAGTATATTATGAAAGGTTATATATTACTGCAAAAATACAACACAAACAAAGGGTATGCTTACCCTACAGTTATATCTTTGCCCATATTTAGTTTTAGACTGCAATCACCTTTAAATTTGCATTCATAAAACAACACTCCTTTCAAAATAAAAATACCATTTTTAAGTATCTTTATGTATTCATTCTATTCACCTTCACAAATTTTGTCAACATTTTTACTTATTTTACTAATAAGAACTTTTTCAAGTAAATAACTGCATTTTTGTTATAGTTATTAAATATCTACTTATACTATAACAGATTTAACTTATAAATTATGCATCTCAAGGAGCCCAACATATGTCTAATACACAATTTGATAAAAGCTATGCAAGAAGAACCTTGCTATATGTAAATATCCTTGGAACAACACAACTTCATCTTAGAAATCCTTTTATTATAGCAGCTTGGTCCATGGCATTTCCAGGTATGGGCCACCTTCTACTTTCAAAATACTTACGTGGTCTGGTTCTCTTCCTATGGGAAATAGTTATAAACTATAAAGCACATATTAACCTATTAATTCTATATTCCTGTATCGGCGATTTTGAAAAAGCTAAACAAGTTGTAAATATCCAGTGGTTATCTTTATATCTTCCTATATACATCTTTGCAATTTGGGATAGCTATAGAAGTACTGTAGACTTAAATCATGTATGTTTACTAGCCAGAAGAGAAGATAGCGATATCAAACCATTCAAGATGAATTTTATTGAAATTAATTATTTAGATAAAAGAAACCCATGGGTTGCTACTATGTGGTCACTGCTAGTGCCAGGCTCTGGTCAACTTTATCTTCATAGACTTATTACAGCATTTTTTCTCATAGTATGGTGGATTATTATTTGCTATAACTCTAATTTTCTCCCTTCAGCTCATTGCACTTTACTTGGGGATTTTAAACAAGCTAAAGAAATATTAGATATGCAGTGGTTTCTAAATATACCTTCGGTATATTTATTTGCCATGTATGATGCTTACACAAATACAATTGAAACTAACAAATTATTTGATTGGGATCAAGCAAAATTTTTAAAGAAAAATTATCAGTCATCAAATTTTAATATGCCCTTTAAAAAATGAAAGAGGTGTAAAAATGCATATAATTTCTACTTTTGATCATTCAATATATTTGGAGTTAGCCATTACTGAAATAGAGATGAAGGGAATAAAGAAAGAAAATATTTTAGCTATCCCTATTGATAAAAGAAACGAAGATATAAGACTCTTTGATTCTATTCATAGCTCAGATGGCCTGAGTTTATTAGATTTACCTTCAATCTTGGCTGTTATATGTGGAATCTTTGGAGAAATATATGGTTTTGTATTAAAATGGGGCCCTTTCTTATGGGGATTAATAGGTATATTAATAGGCATAGTGTTAGGATTAACTATTAAACTAATACTTATAAGAAAATCTAAAAATAAAAGTAAAGATAGAAGAGGTACTGAAGTTGTGCTGATAATAGAGTGTACTGATACTCAATCGGATATGATCAAGTCTATACTTTGGTCAAATAGAGCTCTTGGTGTTAGTAGTTTATCACTAAACAAAAATTGACTATTATCCTCTTTTTGCACATAAACATTGATTTTATCCCATTTTTTAAATTTTTATTACTGTTAATTTTCCTACCTCCTTCTTGCATTAGCTAAACATTAATATTTACTTTTTAATAAAACTATAGTAAATTGTTAACATGGGTGGCATCTAAGGAGCTACACCAGACTTTTTAATACATAAAAATTATGCGCATATCTAAATGAATGGGACATATTTTATATCAGGTATCATCTTATAATGAAGACTTATGTCTTTAATTAACTGGAGGTGACGCCTATCAAAATTGGCTTTATAGGAGCAGGCAAAGTTGGTTTTTCTCTTGGAAAATACTTTGTCCAAAATAATATTCAAGTAACTGGATACTTTAGTAAGACTCTGACTTCTTCAAAAGAAGCAGCAATCTTTACTGAAACCAGATTCTATTCTAACTTAGAAGATTTAGTTTTTGAAAGTGATATTATATTTATCACTACACCTGATGATGAAATATCTAACATATGGGCGCGCATAAAAATTTTAAATATAAGAGAAAAAATAATTTGTCACGCTAGTGGCTCTCTTTCTTCCAATATCTTTTCTGATATCAAAAAGTCTGATGCATATGCTTATTCAATTCACCCTTTATTTCCAATATCCAGTAAATATGAAAGTTATAAAAAACTTAAAGATGCATTTTTTACTATTGAAGGTGATAAAAAATATCTTGAGAGTTTTGTTTCCATGTTCGAAAAACTAAAAAACCCAATAATAATACTTAACAAAGAAGATAAAACTCTTTATCACTTAGCTGCTGTTACATCAAGCAATTTAGTCAATGCTCTTATAAGCTTTTCCTGCTCTTATCTCAAAGAGTATGGCTTCAGTGAAAAAGATGCAATAAACGCACTTTATCCACTAATATTGTCCAATATTGAGAATGTTAAAAAAAATGGGCTTATTAACTCACTAACTGGACCAGTGGAAAGATGTGATTTAAATACTATAAAAAAGCATCTTGATGTTATACCTAAAGAACATAAAGTTAATTATGCTAGTTTGTCTTCGGAACTTTTATATCTTTCTAAACTTAAAAATATGAATATTGATTATGAGAAATTGGAAAAGTTATTGATAAATCAGGAGGAGTAAAATTGAAAAATACAGTAACTACCTTTAAAGACTCGAAAAATAATGGCAATAAGCTAACTATGCTAACTTCCTATGACTACTCTACTGCAAAATTAATTGACTCAGCGGGAGTTAATGGTATTTTAGTTGGTGATTCTCTTGGTATGGTATGCCTAGGTTATGAAGATACCTTAAGTGTTACTATGGACGATATGCTTCACCATTGTAAAGCTGTTACAAGAGGAAATAAAAATTCACTTGTTGTTTGCGATATGCCTTTTATGTCTTATCAAACTTCTGTATACGATGCAGTTTGTAACGCCGGTAGATTAATAAAAGAAGGAAAAGCTCATGCTATTAAACTTGAAGGTGGATCAGAATTCTCAGAACATGTTAAAGCAATAGTAAAAGCTTCAATTCCTGTCATGGGTCATATTGGTCTAACCCCTCAATCGATAAACTCATTTGGCGGGTTTAAGGTTCAAGGAAAAAGCGAAGCCGCTGCAAAAAAATTGATTGAAGATGCTTTGGCGCTTGAAGAAGCTGGAGCTTTTGCAATTGTACTTGAGTGTGTACCTGCTAAACTTGCTGAAATTATAACAAAAAAGATATCAATTCCTACAATTGGGATAGGTGCAGGAAAAGAATGTGATGGGCAAATACTTGTTTATCAGGATTTACTTGCTCTTTTCTCTGATTTTAAACCTAAGTTTGTAAAGCAATATGCAAACATTGGTGATCAAATGAAGCTAGCTTTTTCTCAATATATTGACGAAGTAAATGATGGAGTCTTCCCTTCAGCAGAGCATGAATTTACTATTTCCGACGATGTATTAGAAAAACTTTATTAAATTCTAGGGAGGGTTTTAAGATGCAAATTGTCAATAACATAAGTGATGTTAGAAAAATTATTAAACAGTGGCAAAGAGAAGGTCTTTCTGTAGGTTTTGTGCCTACTATGGGATATCTCCATGAAGGCCATGCTTCATTAATTGAAGCTGCAAATAAAGAAAATGCTAAAGTTGTAGTAAGTATATTCGTTAATCCTATCCAATTTGGTCCAAAAGAAGATTTAGATAAATATCCAAGAGACCTTGAAAGAGATAGCAAAATAGTTGAAACATCTGGTGGTGATTTAATATTTAATCCAAGTCCTTCTGAAATGTACACCGAAGATTTTTCCTCTTTTGTTGAAGTTAATTCACTCACTGATGGACTTTGCGGCGCTAAGAGACCTGGCCACTTTAAGGGAGTTTGTACTGTAGTTACCAAGTTATTTAATATAGTTACCCCTGATAAAGCGTATTTCGGAGAAAAAGATGCTCAGCAGCTTGCGGTGATTAAAAAAATGGTAAGAGACTTAAATATTCCTGTAGAAATAATTGGCTGCCCTATTATTAGAGAAAATGACGGCCTTGCTAAAAGTTCTAGAAATGTATATCTAAACTCAGAAGAAAGAGCTGCTGCACTTGTACTAAGTAAAAGCTTAGAAAAAGCTAAAGAGGCTTTAAAATCTGGAGAAAGATCTAGCGAAAAAATTAGAGATATCATAATGGGCACATTATCTTCAGAACCTTTGGCTCAAATTGATTATGTTGAAATTGTAGACAGTATCTCACTAACTTCTATTGATTACATAGAAAACAGTATTCTTATTGCTATTGCAGTCTTTATCGGTAAGACTAGACTAATAGATAATTTTACTTTTAAACTTTAATTATTTGGGGGATAAATAATGATATTGAATATGCTTAAATCTAAAATTCACAGAGCAACTGTAACTCAAGCTGAGCTAAACTATGTTGGAAGTATAACTATAGATAAAGTTCTTATGGAAGCTGCGGGAATTCACGAATATGAAAAGGTCGCTATTGCTGATATAGATAATGGACAAAGGCTTGAAACTTACGTAATAGCTGGCGAGCCTAACAGTGGTGTTATTTGTCTTAACGGTGCTGCTGCACGTTGCGTACAAAAAGGCGACAAGGTGATAATAATGTGTTATTGTCAATTAGATGAAAACGAAATAAAAGAACATAAACCTACTGTTGTCTTTGTAAATGATGATAACTCTATTTTAAATGTTGGCAACTATGAAAAACATGGCGAAATATCAGACAAGTATTTGAATGAATAAATGATTTTGCAACAAGATTAAATAATTACTAAATAAAATTAAAGGTACAGCATGTTAGTAAATATATGCTGTACCTCTTTATTTCCTAAATAATCTCTATTTAATTAAGCTCATAACTGCATTTACTCATAAACAACATTGTCCTAATTGCAACTACGATTGCTGCAATAAATATGATTACAAAGTACGCTAACCCAAGCAAAGGGATAAATATAAAGATGAATGTTAAAGCAAATCCAATCTGCAAAAACAAATACTGCTTCCACTTGTCATCTGCCTCTAGTTCTAAAGAACTGTTCCCTTTTTGCCGTGCCATTTCTTGTATTCCTTGAAATAGATTATAAATAGTGAGTAAATTAAATATTATAGAAACAATAAAAAGAATTATCGCAATTAAAGCTGATGATGTAAAAGTAAAATTCGTAAGTGGTATAGAAGAATTAAAGATTCTAGGAATTGATAAAATTATTAAAACAATATTATACTTTCCAGCCTTTAAAAAATAGCTGCTTTCATTAGACAATTTGCTAATCCCAATAGCAAAGAAAATATATCCTACTATGTCAGGCAAAATATCAAAATTATTAATATTAAAACTCAACATAACAAAAAGAAATCCCCAAAAAAGCCACGTAAATCCCTTCTTCTTCATAAACATCCCCTAATAATTATTAATTTTTGTATTTATAGTAATATAATACCATATAGTTTTATAAAAATAAATCATTACTTAAAATCAAAATAATGTTGATTTAAGTAATGATTTATTTAAATCCCTAGTTAAAGTTTAACTCAGGATAATTCATAAAGTTTTAAGCCTCAATACTTGCTACAGTGGTGCCAGCAGTACTCTTAGCATTCTCTTCATTTCCCATTGGTGGCATTAAAATGTTTTTTATAGAATCCCTTTGCGCTTCAGTAATTGTTCCATTTTCAACAAGACCATCTAGTGGATCCACAAATTTAGATTTACTTGTATTTGAATTTTCTTTTAATGATTTAAATGCATTGATTACTGCTGTTTGTTGATCTTCAGAAATAGTTCCGTCTGAAACCAAACCACTTAGCTTCTCATCAATATTAGGTATACCTTCTGGTCTTTTATGATGGGTATGTGATTTTGATATATTTTTAAAAGTTCCCTTAATGGAATCTGCTTGATCTTGAGAAATTACACCACTACTTACAAGTGTGCTTATTGGGTTCGTTGGCCTGCTACCATATGTACCTGCTACATTTGATTTCATAGAACTGCTGAACGCATCTTGAATAGCAGTTTTTTGATCTTCTGTTATTGTACCATTAGAAACTAAACTCTCCAGAGGATCAGTAAAGCTAGTATTTTGACTTGCTTGTACAACATTAAAATTAGACTGATAAACATCTTGATCCTCATAATTACTGCGACGAACCTTTGATATTTGTTGATTTGAATTTGAAACTTGTGTAGTACTATTAGTATACCAACTACTTGAAATTCCGTTTATTGTTGACATAGCATCAACTCCTCTTCTCATATTATTATAAAATTTTTACTACTCTTAAAAGTATACTTTTAACTTACTTAAAAAATATCGAAATAATATGTGAAGATTGTGTGAGTTAGACATTATTTCCATTGAGATTGTCTTACAAATACTTATTAAGAACATGAAAACCACAAAATTCTTAAAAGTTTCTTAACTTTTTCATAAATATTCCAACTTTCTCCTTTTACAATGTATATTCACATTGAGAGGTGATTTTATGGATTTTAATAATATAGAAAAATTAGTATTACTTTGCAAATCGGGAGATGAAAGTTCAAAAGAAGCAATAGCTGCTGAATTTACCCCTTATATAATCAATTTATCTAAGAAGTGTTATGTTAGTTTCTATGACTTTGAAGATATAAAGAACGAATGTTATTTCACTCTTTTTAAATGCATAAAGTTATATGATACGAGAAAGCATAGATTTGTAGCTTATGCCACAAATGCTCTAAGAAATTCAGTAAATTTACTTATAAGAAATTCTCTTAATAAGAGACCTCTAGATGGTACTCAAACTATTAGTTTTGACTCTAGTATCGACGAACTGTCTGTAATAGATGATATGAATTTAGAGGATTTTATTTGTAATAAATTAATTGTAACTTCTCTTCATAGTCAAATAAAAAAACTAAGTTTAGAAGAACAAGAATTAATTGATTATGTATACTTTAAAGGCTGCACCTTTAGAAAATATGCTGACCTTAAAAATATATCCTACTATAGGGTTATAGGCATGAAAGATAGGATACTTGATAAACTTAAAGCTTCTACTAGTAAAAAAACTTCTGTTAGCCGCAACCTGTTAAATTAACACATTAAATAGAATATTATAATAAGTAGTCAGAGTTTTGTTATATACTCTGACTACTCAATAAATCCTTTTTTTCGCTTATCTTCTGCATTATTGAACAATGCCATTGCCGTCTTCATTTTCTTAAAATTAGATTTCTCGTAAAAACCTTCTTTTCCTGGGGCTGCGTATAAAATATAATTACAATTTGGAATCGTATCTGTTATTTTTTTCAAAAGAACTTTCCCTATTCCTTTTCCCTGATATTCCGGTAAAATTGCTAAATCATATATTGCCGATTGATATACTCCATCTGAAATCGCTCGTCCAAACCCAATTAAGTTTTCATTATCAAAAGCAAAAACAGCTATATAACTATTATTAAAAGCTTTTTTATGAACTTCTGGATCTGAATATGACATTCCAACAGTACTTAATATCTTCGGTATATCATTCCAATCTATATTACAACAATTGTTTTTATATATTATTTCCACAGTTATTACTCCTTCTTCAGATTATTTATTTTCATGTTTTTTATCTTTATCTATGTGCATAATATCCTTGTAATGCCTTTAAGGCTTTAGTTTCTCGATATACCCAAGGATTTATATCATTACCTTTCTCAAGTATTTCTTCATTTATAGAAATGGCCTTATCTAATTCAGTTAGTATTGATGAAAATCCTAAATCTTTCTCATAGTCATCTAATTGTTGATTTACCTTACCCTCTTCAATTTCACAAAGATAATAATGGGAAACCATCTCAAAAATAGAATCTTCTTCGTACTTATCTAAATTTCTCTGTACAATTTGTCCAACTTTTTCTTTTACCATTCTCACTATATATCCTGTTTCTTCCCTAACTTCCCTTTTCAAAGTATCTTCATGAGTTTCATCTTTCTTGGCTCCTCCACCTGGAAACTTATAATCACCTTTGTTAGTCTGCACTAATAGAATCCTATTTTCACATAGAATAACCGCTCTAATCGCTTGTCTATTAATTATTTTTGTTGATGCTATATCAAAGTCTTGGATTCCAATATTATATTCAAAAATCATATTCATTTCATCCCTTTTATTATTTTTTGCATTTAGGCTATGTTTAATTTCAACACAGTGCTTTAACCGCACCTATATTTATTACTAATTATCATTTCAACAACTCTATTTATTAATACTAGGACTGTACTTATTAATCCTACATTTTCTCCACTTAGAATATTAAATAGTGACAGTATTCCTATAATTACAAACATCAACCCTGATGATACATCAGATAATGTTTGATACTTAATATATTTCTCATAAATATCTCTATCCTCATTCATGCACCTATTTATATTGGTATCTTTACTAAAAATTGATATTACCATAATTAATATACCAAGGATTATTATTAAAATACTAATTAAAATCTTAATCATTTAATATCTCCTAAAATGTGAAACATTGGTTATAAAACCCTACTCATTATATATAAACAAAGACATTCCCGAACCACAGTTACTGTTGGGTCTTTTCTCAAATCCTGACTTTTCATAGAAACCTTCTTTTTCAACTGCACTCATAAGCTCAATACATACTTTCCATCCCTTTGGAGTTTTATCTTTTATAAAACTTATTATATCTTCAACTATTAATTTACCTATGCCCCTACCTTGATAACTAGGAGAAACTACTAAATCTTTTATAAAATACGACATACTACTATCTCCAAAAAGCCTCCCCATTGCAATTATCTTACCTTCTTCCATTACACAAACATTGTACAGGGAATTTTTAAGTGCTAGATCAACTTGCTCTACGGATGGATGCCCCCACCCAACTGCTTCTACCAAATCAATAAATACTTCAGATGTGAGTATCCCTCTTTTAATTTCAATCATTTTTACCACCATCTTGTGAATTATTTTTTCAGAGACTTCAATTGTTACCAGTAAATTTTCTACAACTAAAATTGCTAAAATTAAACCTATTAATATCCTCTAATAACTTTATTTTACAGCATTTTTAATATTATTGTAATCCAATATATTCTAAAATCATCTATAATAATATAAAGATATAATTGAGAGCTTTAATCTAAGTTTTTCATAAAAATACTATGGAAATATTAAATTTGAGGTGTATTATGAAAAAAAGCAAAAAAATCTTTATATTTATATTATGTTTTATATGTTTTTTACTTTCCATACATGAAATAACTTTTTTAATAGATCAGTCTGAAATAAAAAATGGTAATAATCCTGTGTTTATATTTAAGAAAGAAGTTTATAAGGATGGCGGAACAACAATTTACTACGGCTTAGGATACCAAATAATATCATGGAATACAGTTAGTTCAGAAAATATAGATGGTGTAGAGAAGGACGGAACATTAAAAGGAATAGAGACTCATAGATTTCCGTTTTATAATAGCGTAACTAAAGGTGGTAAACCGTTAATAAAATTAGAATTTGCTGAGGGAGTTTTTTAAAAACTCCCTTTTACTATGTCACCATATAGATAATCTGATAAGTTAAATTTATTTTTTAAAACTTCAAAAGTAAATACATTTTTTTATTTGATGCCGAATAGAAATTTTGTTAATCTAAATCTTCTAATTACCTCATAAGTTATCAAACAAATCATAAAAGTGAGTGTAATTATCGAAATATATTGTAATAAAAATATATTTACCGATCTCAATATAAAATACCCTATGATAACGAGATAAGTCTGATGAATTATATATATAGGAAAAGCAGCTTTTGAAAAGTATGAAAGAAAACCTGCTTTAAAATTAAGATACCTTTTTCCATAACCAATCCAAGCTAATAAAGAAATCCATATTGTGAAATAGTAAATTAATGAAAATATAATACCTAAAGTGCTAAATCCATCTAGCCAACCTACAGTATATATCTCAATAAGCATTGTTATTGAACCGATAATTGTTACAATTAGATAGTACAATCTATATTTTTCTATCATCTCGCATATTTTATCGTCTAAAGTAAGAATGAATCCTGCCATAAAAATCAATCCATATACAAATATATTCTTTCCTCCAATACTCGGAAGAATGGATATAACTGTTATAGCCAGTCCTAGAATTGTTATTTTTAATGGATGACTAAATAACTTAATCAGCTGACTTTTAATTTTATTAGATTTGGATATGCTTCTCATTAATGGCAATGTTAATATAGATATTACAAATAAGAAAATTATGAACCACAATGGACCTGGAGTAAAACTTCCAAAGTATCCACTTAAATCAGAAAAATCACTAAAAAACTTTTTTAAGTAGTCAAAAAAACTATACTGATAATCATAATGAAATTTTATGGCAATATAACCTTGAGGCGGCATAACAATTAGTATTCCAACAAATAGCGGAACAAACAGTCTCAAAAATCTTTCCTTAATATACTGTTTATTTGTTCTACTAGCCAAAGAAAACCTACTAGACATACCAGCAAGTAAAAACATTAATGGCATAAACCAGAATGAAAGAAAAACCAAATTTGTGGTAAACAAATGGGGAGTACCTTGTACATAATTAGGCTCGTTTCCATCAAAAATTCTTGCCGTATGAAAAGGAAATAAAAAAAGTATACAAATATTTCTTAACCAATCTATATAATGTTTTCTCATTATATCCTCCTTAAGATTTAACCGCTGTTAAAACACCTATTAAAATTAAGTGGTTTGCCATCCAATACTTTAATAAGCTTACCACTTAACTTCACAATATACTTTAACATAGTCATAAGTTAAAATTAGCTTCAAATAACTTACTATTTTATTGTATTATTTTTTCACTTTTACACCTAAATCTTATTATATATAAAATACCAGTAAACTTCCATAATATAATCTTTTCAAAATAAGTCAATTAAAATAACACTGAACTAATTTTCTCCTTTATGTCTTTCAGCAATGTCTTGTAACGCTTCAAAAAACAAATTTGGCTGATCTAACATTGTCATATGTCCAGCATTTGGTATTAAATAGTATTTTTTTAAGGGAGCTTCTATTTTATTAAAATAATCTTCAGCCTCACTATAAGGAGTTTGCCAGTCATTCCCTCCCATTATATAAAAGATTGGTATCTCATATTTATTAGTTTCTAATTTTAAATTGAAATTCACTAAGAATTCAACTAATTTTCCATTTGATTTAAAGGCTTTCATCAAAGCAATAATATCTGATAATTTAAAGATTGGACTCTTAAAAGCAATTAGTGATATTGATAAATCCATACTTGCAGCTAGCTTATACTTTTCTTGAAGTTTTCTCAATTTCAAGCACTTTTTCAACCACTCTTCACTATATTCTTTATCTGGATACTCACCTATATCTTCAAGCTTTTTTAGTGATTTAATATCATTTTTTTTCGAGATTAATTCTTTAACCTTTTCATAACCAACTCTTTCATTGTCTAACATTGAGACAACTTGGCCAACCCCAATATAATAAGATACTTCTTCTGGGTATTTTTTTATAAAAGTACTACCTAAAACACTCCCCCATGAATGTCCAAGTAAGATTACTCTATTTTTATTATATTTTTTCTTTAAATAATGAACTATATCATATAAATCCTTTAGCAATAAATCTATAGTAGGATATTTATCTGGATTTTTAGTTAGAGTCTTCCCTGCTCCTCTTTGATCCCAATGGATTACTGTATATAAATCTTCCCACTTTCCTTGAAATCCTTCAGTGAACAATGATTCAGCACTTCCTGGTCCACCATGTAAATACAACATTACTGGATTATCATAACTTGTGCCATTATGAAACAAAAACTGCTCTATCCCATTGATATATACATACTCTTCAACATAAATTAATTTATTTAGCTTTTTTCTCATAATATCAATTCTCCCTTTTTCGATTCCTATATATTTCTATATGTATGAAAAGTTAAATTATTCTTAAATAGTTACTTTGCTGTCTTCTATTTTAGTGCTCTTATGAGCTAATATCTATGTATAGGCAATGAATATTATAGACTTATTATTAATTTGGGATTGAAGTGTTTTATCTTTATATAAATATAATTTTAATATGGAGAATTATGCTCTGATTAACTGTTCTACAATAACATAAAAGGTAAGGTGATTTTATGAATAATGAAGATTTAGATACTATACTTGGTTGTATGGCAACAAGCGTTAACATGCCACATATGCAGAGAATTCAAACAAAGCACAGAGTCAAATTGGCTGAGTTTTGGGATATAAAGAAAGGTTCAAGAATATTAGAGATAGGCTGTGGTCAAGGTGATACTACTGCGGTTTTAGCTTATATGGTTGGACAAGACGGGTTTGTTCAAGGAATTGATATTGCTTCCCCAAGCTATGGTGCCCCAATTACAGTTGGTGATTCAGTTGATTATCTTAAAAATTCCACATTAGGTAACCAGATTAAAATAGATTTAGAGGTTGATGTACTGTCTCCTTCTGTAGAATTTGAAGATGGATCCTTTGACATGATTATTCTTTCACATTGTAGCTGGTACTTGAAATCATCAGAAGAACTTTTAGGTATATTAAAAAAAGCAAGAAAATGGGGAAAGAAACTTTGTTTTGCTGAATGGGATACAAATCTACATCTTAAAGATCAATATCCTCACTTATTAGCAGTTCTTATCCAATCACAATATGAATGTTTTAAAGAAAATAGTATTTCCAATGTCCGCACTTTATTTACACCAAAGGATATCAAAGAAATTGTTATAGCCTCAGGCTGGAATATTACTAATGAGAATCTCATTCATTCACCTTCACTTCATGATGGTAAGTGGGAAATTGATATGGTTTTGCATAACTATCCGATAGAATTGGAAAACTTAAAAGCCACTTCTAACAAACTGGCTGATTTGATTAAGTCTGAAGTAGATTTATTAAAACACTATATCAAAGAAAATGATATTGAGCCATTATCCACTTTTGCATTAATTGCAGAATAGTTTTCAAAGAGCATGATAAACATTGAAAATTTCTTGGTTTAGGTCACTTAAAAACTTTACACTTTCATTTACACTAAAAATTGCTACAAAGATATTTCTTTGTAGCAATTTTTTATATAATATTCTTCAAAATATAATTACATATTTATCATTCTTGTGCACTCAGTTGCACATTCGCTACAAACATGAGCACAAACCTGGCAATGTTCATCTTTAAACTCTCTACATTGATTTTGACACTCTTGACATACTGTAGCACATAACTGACATATTTCTTTTGAAAATCCACTTCCTCTAGCCATAAGACATGCTGCAGTCGAACATATTTCTGCGCAATCTTGAAGAGTTTTTATACAAGTTCCTCTTGCCTCTACATCAGCCTCTTGAAGGCACATGCTAAAACATTCCTGGCATATTTGAGCACACTTAACACATAAATCTATACAACTTTGAGTTGGATTTCCTCCTTGCATAAGAGAAATAACTGGTACCTCTAATGATGTTGACATAATAAACTCCTCCTGTTAACTAAAAATATTTGTATACAGGATTTAAAATTCCCCTTCCCTATTTTAAATATTCTTTTTAGTATTATAATAATTAATACCATTTTCAATACTAAAATGAACTATTTAAGATTAACTTTCCATCCTTGTCATAATAATCATATGTTGCTACCAGGTTACCAGTTTGGGCTTCATCTTCTACTTTGCAATATTCTAGTATGTTTCGTGTATTTGAAAAGTTGATCCTATATTTTTTATCAACAGTATTTACAATAACGTATTTTATTGTAGGATTTTCAACTCTTCCATAGTAAATAAGATACTTACCAACACTTGCTTGAAAAACCTGTGCTCGCGCACTGCCAAAGAGACTATTTATATTTGTAACCTTACGCCTATTAAACAACTTATCTCCTAATTGTAATAAAAATAACTTGTTATTAACTTCAACTAAAGTATATTTTTCCTTTCCAAGATTTATGGACTGTAATATATAAACATCTTCCATATTAGCACTTTTATCTATTAAATTTCGTACCCCTCTTTTAGCCAGTTTCTCATTATCAAAATTTACTGTAATGGAAAAATAGTAAATTAGAACTAAAATAACTGCAATCGGTAGAAAAAATAAGTACTTTTTTCTTGGCTTTCTCATTTTACCACCTACTAATATTCTTTTGTTTGAGAATAAAATATCCAACTTTTATAAAATATATTCAATTAACCTACAGGTCTATTTTAAAACTCTACTGAAACTTGAAAGTAGGTATAAAAAAATAAGTAGGAAGAATATTCATACCTTCCTACTGTTATATTTATTAATCAACTACTTTTTACTACTCATTTCTTTAGCCGTATCTATTAACTTATTATATAGGTAAACATCGTTTGCATCGAAATATTCCAGTGTAAACTTATCTATGGAAAACCAATCAACTGCACTATTTTCATCTTTTTTAACTATAAGTGCTTCTGTTTCGTCAGCAATCAATATATAAGATATTGAAAGATGTAAATGTGCACTTACATACTTTCCATTTTTATAATGACCATAAACAGGTAAGATATCAAGTGAAGCTATTTCACCTTTTAATTCAGCTACTCTAGAAATTCCGGTTTCCTCTTTAGCCTCCTTAATTGCTACATGAAGAAGATCATCATCCCCATCAGCATGGCCTCCAGTCCATGCCCATGTATTTCTTATATTATGGTGAATCATAAGAGCTTTGTCTAAATTTTTGTTCATTATAAAGCCTGAACTTGTAATATGCGCAAATTCATTATCTCTAATTAAAATATTGTGTGGGTACTGATTTATATATTCAAGAATAACACTCTTATCTTTTTCTTCTTGTTCATTTTTAGGAATATATCTATTAATTTGTTCTATAAAATCCATTACTATTGCCTCCATTTATATACGTTCAATATTCATATACCAATTATATACATGAAAGCTTCATTTTTCAAATATTTATCCTAGTCTTACTTGCATTCTACTGCACAGACTTTGTTTTCATCATAAGGTGCTCATTTATGCCTTTTCTATAAAAGCTAGGTATAATACCAACTTGCTCATATCCTATGCTTTCATACAACTTCTTTGCTTCTTTATTAAAGTCTGCCACCATTAGAAATATCATACTATCTTTTTTGAATGTATTTTCTTCAAATTGTTCTATCAGCTTTTTCCCTATTCCTTTACCTCGTAATTCTTGTTTAACTGCAATTATATGAAGATATGTATGTATTCCAAAAGCACCATATCTTTCATACCAAATAAAACCCAGACATTTTCCATTGATATCTGTTGCTACATCTATTTCTTTATTATTCAGTCCACCTAATAGTATTTTTCTAGCATCGAAACTTTTAAAATAGGCTTCTCCTATCTCTGAATTAATTAGTGCGTCGTAACAATCTTCCAAGTGATTTACATCACCTTTTTTAATTTCTACATCCATAGATTCATCTCCTTAATATTATTTTAAGTAACTTCTTTTCATCTTGTTAGATCATAGTAAAAAATCAAAGGATCTAGTAATAAATTCATTAGTTTTTTTCATCTATCCAAAAAAAATATTTAAATAGTATTTCAATAATTTTATTGAAATCTTCTATGTATAAATCAGAAAAGATTTCCACGCGTTCATGTCGGTTATTTCCTGGAAAATATTTCAAGTAATTATTGTACTTATTACTTCTCTATCACCTTTGGGGGGTAAATTTTTAGTCCTTTTCTTCCTTATACCTTAAAGTTATAATATGAGATCTACAAATTATCCCTTTCATATTTACCCTCATCTTCATAGCTAACTTATTAATTAGCATTCTTAATTGGTTTTAAATTTAAAATTCTTATTTCATAATACTTTAGCTCTTTATTCTAATTATAGATAAATAGATCCCCCGCTTATACAAAAAAAGCTAAATTAAAGTTATTCCAGCTAAATGAGCAATTGATGTATTACATAGAATAGTCCTTTAAATTAGTATAATTACTATATTTATATATTCAAATAATTATATAAATATATACATAAACTGAGGGTTAGGATAATTATACCACCGCATAAATAACCTAACCCTTTATATCATCTTTTCAAATTCATTATATTATTTCATTGCCTTCAGCTACAGCTGCAATCCATGATGCTGATTTCTTTTTGACTCTAGCATACTTATTTGTTAGATCAACACTTACAAACCCATATCTGTTTTTAAAAGCATTATTCCATGACCAGTTATCAATAGCTCCCCAATAGTGATATCCTCTGCAGTCAGCGCCATCTTCTATTGCTCTTGCTACCCATTCTAAATGCTCTTTAACAAAATCTATTCTATAATCATCTTCGATTAATCCATCAGCATTTTTATATTTTTCTTCGCCTTCAACACCCATTCCGTTTTCGGATATAAAGAATGGTAGTCCTGGACATTCTTTAGTTATCTTCATCGCAAAGTCATAAATTCCTTTAGGGTATATCTCCCAGCCTCTATAAACATTCATCTTTCTTTCTGGCCAGATATAAGGATCTGAGAATTTAGGGTTTCCATACTCATCAAACTTCTCTGCTGGTGCCTGAACCCTTGCTGGTTGATAGTAATTGAAGCCTAACCAATCTACTTTACCACAAGATAAGATTCCTTGGTCTCCTTCTCTTAAATCAGGTAAAAGACCTAGTTCCTCTAATGTATCTAATACATCCTTAGGTAGTGTTCCTTTGCTGCATACATCAAGCCACCATCTATTATGTATACCATCAGTCATTCTAACTGCTTCTAAATCTTCCTTCGAAGGGTTTTCTTTAGTATAAGGTGGTGCAAAATTATTAATTAGTCCTATATCACAGCTATCAGGAATAGCTCCTTCTGCCTTTAATTTATTAAATTCTCTTACAGCTAAACAGTGTGCCAACGTAATATGATATTGTACAGTCATACCTTTTTTGTGATTTACTTCATATGGATACCAAGCTCCATTCATGTACATTTGCATTGGAACAACTATTGGTTCATTGAATGTGAACCAATGCTTAACCTTTGAACCAAATTCTTTAAATGCTAGTGTTGCAAAATTTGAATACGCCTCTACCACTTCCCTGTTTAACCATCCACCTCTATCTTCAAGATACTGAGGTAAATCGAAATGGTGTAAGTTCATAAATACATCAATACCATTTTCTATTGAACAATCTATAACCTTATGGTAAAATTCCACGCCTTTTGGATTCAAACTTCCATCTTTATCAAGAAGCCTTGACCATTGAATGGATGTTCTATATGATTTAAAATTCAAACTCTTTAATATCTTTATATCTTCTTCATATTTATTGTAGAAATCATTACCTACATAAGAACCTACATTATTGTGGAATGCATTAATTTCTAAGTCAGACCAATGATCCCAAACTGATGGTAATTTTCCATCTTTATTATGTGCTCCTTCTGTTTGTGGACCTGACATAGCTGCTCCGAAAAAGAAATCCTTTGGTAGTTTATAATTTGCCATATTAAATCTGCACCTCTCTCCTCAACCTTCATACATATGTTTATTAATTAAATGTTCAAAATGTCCTAAGTTCATTTTATCAACTGATATTATTCTCTTGATTAGTTGTCTATACAAGAATTTTTTTCTTTAAGTTTAAATTATGTTATAATTTATTTATTAATATAATCATACTCAGTACGTTGACTTTATTTAACAATATCCAGCATAGCAACTAAATAGTTCCTATATTGAAACTTTATTTATACTTGTACGTAAGTCTCGGTTTATGGAGATTTTGAGACATGTATAAATTAATAGTTGAGCTAGGAACTCTATAATTACATTAGATAAACATAGACTAGGGGGATTAGCTTGAAAAGTAAGGAAATTATTGATGACTTAATTAGTAAGATTATATCAGGTGAAATGCCTGCTTCTTCTAAAATTCCTTCTGAAACACAATTATCAATTAAATACGACTGCAATAGACATACGATTAGGAAGGTTATTGATCATCTTATTGAAAGAAATTATCTAACCAAAAATTCTAGTGGACTCACTTACGTTATGGATTTCACAGCATATGATAATAACAATCTTTTTATAACTTCATTGTCTGATCATCATATAGCTAAAAATATAAAATCTGATGTACACAAATTTGAACTAGTTACAGCTCCTGATGATATTTGTGAGCATCTTAATATAGAAAGTGGCTCTAAAGCTTGGTATATTATAAGGGTTCGTTATGTTAATTCTAATTTACATCATTTAGAAGAAATTTATATGCCATATTCAATCTTTTCTAATCTTACAGTAAAAGATTGTGAGTCAAGCCTACTAACTTACATAGAATCTCAGTATGACTTTAGAATAAGTCATAGTATAAGAAATATTAGTTGTGTAAAACTGAATAATGAGGAGAATAGTCTGTTAGATCTTCCAAAAGATACTTTAGTTATGCAAGTTACCAACACAGGCTACTTAACTAATGGACGAGTATATGAATACTCTTTAACAAAAACAAGAGAAAATAGACTTACCTATTATTGTCGAAGATAAGTTATTTAGCATAAAAAAACTTATTATTAATATTTTTTCTCATATATGAAATTAAGGCTTATACGCAAAGAATCGCAAATGCAATTCACATTTGCGATTTTTTATTTTTAATTAATATTTTCCTGCAAACATACTCGCGCCATTATCACCATTATATGGTTGAGCACCTTCCACTGTAACATGATATATTACAAGTTTGTACTGCTCCCCTTTAGGGATATTATTTTTAAATGTAAGTATATATACACTTCCTAGTCCATTCTTGGACTCTATTTTAACTATATCTCTTGTAAGAGAATTATTTTTATCAACTTCGCAATTTTGCCCAACAGTGGCTATTCCTTCTGGCTCTTCATTTTTTAAATCTTTTATCCAATAATTTGTAGGTTGTTCGGCCAAATTTTTATCTACATCTCTATCGTATGTTATCTTGATTTGATTAGCTGAAATTTGTTCAGACTTTAATAATCTTGGAATTGAATTTTGATCATAAGTCTGAAAAGTTGAGCGTATTGTTGGGTTTTCCTCTGTAGGTCTAGCGCTTACATCATCATGGAAGCAAGGCTGAGTGATCATAAGTGTACAGAAAATTAGAAAACTACTAATAAACTTCTTCATGTTTCCCTCCTATTATATCCAATTCTTATAGCCTAGAGTTATATTTCCCAAAAAACTTAAACTTATTACTTTTTTAACTATTTTCCTTGATTTATAAAATTAGGCTGTTAAGGACGGTGTTAAAATTAAGTGATTATCCATCCGATGTTTAACCACCAAATTTCAATAACATTCTTAAACACTTCACCTGGGACAAAATGATTCAATCTAGTAATCTAGAGCCAGTTGCTTTTGATAAAACTAATACTCCTATATACAAATATCAATTTAATCCTAAAAATCCATCTGAAATTCATTCAGATGAGTTAAAATGGTATCCTGTTAATAACCAATGACTTCAGGATTTCACATACTTTTATAACTGTGAAATTGTAAAGATATAGTTAAGTAAAATATAAACATAACTTATTCAGGAATCGTACTATTTCACATATTTTATAGATAAAAGAAAAAGTCCCAGCCCTCTTAAATTAAGAGAGCTGGGACTTTTTTTACTATTATATTGTATTAATATCCGTTCACAACCACATCAAGCTTGCCAGTTTCAGGATCTATAATCAACCCATGTACTTTTATATCCTTTGGAATTAAAGGATGATTTTTTATTAGTTCAACACTTTCCTTAACTGATTCTTCTACAGAATTAAAGCCGTGAAGCCACTTCTTTACATCAATGCCCGCATTGCATAAGGTGCTTATTACATCTTTTGAAATGCCTCTTTCCATTGCCTTTTCTAAAGTGCTATCCACATTTAAGTTGCTCATCCCGCAACCATGGTGTCCAATTACTAAAACCTCATCAGTTTGAAATTCATATACTGCAACAACAATACTTCTTACTATACTTCCAAATGGATGCATTATCGAAGCACCTGCATTTTTAATTAGCTTAACATCACCATTTTTCAGATTAAGCGCCTTAGGAAGAAGTTCTGTAAGCCTGGTATCCATACAAGATAAGATTACCAGCTTCTTATTAGGATTTTTAGTTGCTCTGTATTTATCATATTCTTTGTTTTCTACGAATTCCTTATTAAATTCAAGTATTTCTTGTAGTTTACTCAAAACCACACCCCCAAGTCTTAAAAATCAATTAGCTAATTATAACATAAATACTATACTCATATCCAATAAGGAATTTTATTTGTATAATATTTATTATTCTCCACTACTTTATCTTACGAAACAATTATATTCTAATAGGTTAAGTTTTAAAATCCACAAGTTTTTTTACTTATTTTAATATTAACCTTGCCATTATTGTGATAACACCAAAACCATTAACTAGCAAATTACAAATAAAATGCGCAGTCATCGGAACATATATATTTTTAGTTTTTATATAAGATAAAGTAAGCGGAACTGCCCAAATCGCTGCTGTTAATAATCCTAATGGCTTTAATGAATGCTCCAATGCAAACAATAATACTCCTAAAATAGAGGATATAATTAAAAGTTTTCTATTCTCAAAGTTCACTATTGCTTTCCTATAAAAAGCCTCTTCTGCTATAGGAGGAAGAAGAATTGTTGTACATATAAAAGCTAATAATGATGGAATATTGGTTACCCTAAACACTCCCATTCCATCATCAACATTTGGAAACAACAATGAAACTACTATTCCTACTCCAAATGCTAATGCCAGTGATATTGCCGTTCCTAATACCTGAATCCAAAAGCTTTTCCCACTTTTCCACTGTTCAAATAACTTTTTAAAACTTATATAGCCTATGAACATAAAATAAACTGCTAAGACAAAATAAAAAATCAAATCACAATACACCCTATTTTCTTTAGTAAATCCAGCACTAACAAATAAGTAAATGACCTGCCATATGATAGGAGCTACTAAAAATTTTATTTGTGTTCTTGTCTCTTTTGACAATTCTTGAATCCCCCTTTTTAATTATATATTACCAATTTTCTTTGCATACTTTTGCTGCTTTTAATATCTTCTTCACCTTTTAACTCCATCTAAATATTAAGCTGATTTTATTTACTAAACTCTTTCTAAATAATATTCTTTATTTTAGTAATATATATCTTTGTATGGGAATTTTAACAAAATGTCTTATTAAATGATATTTCATTTTATCATCAAAATTTGAAAAACTTTTTATTACATGTACATTGCTATGAAGTTTTTGTTGCATATAAGCCTGTATTAAAAAATGTTGGCAAACAAGCTTAATCCCACCAACATTTTTTTAATACATCTTTATAGCTTTTTTATAAACATATTCCAGACCGAACCGGAATCTATTTTATCTCCTTTTAACCATAAAAATTATTTATGTCTATAATAATATCTATTGTTGTAGCAGTGCATCTCAAATTTACTTCTAAATACTTACAATCACTACTTAAACGCAACATACTGACCTTCATATTCAGCCAGTAATTTAGAGACATTACTGCACGTAACCTTAAGACTTAATCTGCCTTTTTTATGTTTTCTATACATTTCGAAAAACTTATTTCTGTCTTTTTCCTCTAAAAGCTCACACTCAGCAATGAAATCACAATCGATTGGAGCTAAATATTCTATATTACTTTTTCTGATAACAATATGCGCTTCTGGATCCACTTCCTTTATATTGATAAACACCATGGCCCAACCGCAAACAGTCATCAAAGAATTTATACTTCCGCCAAAAGCTGTGTGCTTGTGATTTATATTTGGTTCAAGTTTTGCAGCAACTTTTACTTTATTTTTCGTGAATTCAACTATAGTAAATCCCATCTTTTCAGTGATTGGAATATGATCATATAAAAATTGTTCAAATTCGTGTTTTTCCATAAGTTCCTCCATATCCTTTAATGCAAATCTTGTATATTTATCATATCAATCTCTTTTTTCACATTGTATTTATCCCTGCAAATAATATAAATTAACACAAATATAATTGTAGGGATATTAGCTAAAATTAGCGATATTATGAGCCCTGATATAACTTCTATTGGCATTTAACATCACACTCAATTTTATTTATTGTAATTTAAATAATAGCTTCAATAATATTAAGCCTACACTTCAACATTATTAAAATCAAGTACTCTCTTACAAATAATTCAAATACCATTACTACTGCTTTCATAAATGAAATTCTGCATTTTCATTTTTATATTCTTTCATTTTCATTCAATATTAAAGCTATAAATTTATTAGAAATATTGTTTCAAAAATAGAAATATATTAGAAATATCTCAAAAAAAATGATACTATAACCATTGTGGTATTTATTTATTATGAAGCTTAATAAAAAAGAAAATTCAAATAATTTTAGTTTCAGTAAAATATGTTTTAAAATATATATTAAATAATCTTATATATATTTCCTTTTTATAAAGTAAATTTACTTATAAATAAACATGAAAGTATAAAAAAATCAACGTTATTTTGGATAAGAGGGGTACTATGGATATAAATGTTGTTATTAATCAAATGCTACAGTTATTTATTATTTTAGGTCTGGGCTATTTTTTAAATAAGATAAAAATCTTCGATGACACTTTGAATCAAAAACTAAATAAGTTACTACTCAATGTTACAACACCTGCTTTGGTGTTGGCATCTGTAAGTTCAATTAAACAAAGCAATAATACTAAAGAAGCTCTGTTTGTATTTTTAGTCGCTATAATCATTTTCACTTTATTACCATTGTTAAGTTATATGCTAGTTAGAATCATTAGGATTCCAAGACATCAGCGAGGAATTTATATGTTTATGACAGTTTTCTCTAACATAGGCTTTATGGGATTCCCAGTTATGAAAGCAATTTTTGGCAACGAAGCTGTATTTTATACTTCTATCTTCAATATGATTTTCAATATTTGGGTATTTACTTTAGGTATAGTTCTAATAAATTATGGCACTAATAATAAAGTTAATTTAAGCTTCAAAAGCCTTTTATCTCCTGGAATAATATCATCATTACTTGCTATAGCTATTTACTTTTTAAGAATACCTGTACATCCTGTATTAAAATCTACTTTTGATATGGTTGGTAATATAACTACCCCAGTAGCGATGATGCTTATTGGTTCTACTTTAGCTAATTTAAACATTAAAGAAGTTTTTACAGAACTTAGAATTTATCCTTACACAATAATCAAACAGATTTTGATTCCTTTTATCGCATACCCACTTTTAAAATATTTTATAACAAGTCCATTAGTTTTAGGTGTTGCTTTAATTAACTTAGCTATGCCTGTTGGTAATAGTGCCGTATTGTTCGCAAATCAGTATGATGGCGATGTAGAACTGGCTGCAAAATCTGTTTTTATTACTACTTTGATTTCTGTATTTACAATTCCACTGATTGTAGCTTTATTCTTAACTTAATATATATTTCAAACATAAAAATAAAACTTAAGCTTATCCGATAATTCTTTAAATGTAGAATTACGAATAAGCTTAATTTATTTTAAATAATTCTTACATTTTTAACTCTATTCTTATTATCGAAACATTTAACTAATAAAACCGAACATTAACTCACTATATTAAATATAATAAATTATAGCATTTTTTAGGGAGAACTTATGGAAAATAATTTTTCTGTGCGTCGTGCCGGAAATGATAAACTAGATTTAGCATTAATACAAAAAGAGAAATCTGCATCACTTATTGTTATATTAGCATATATAATCCTTATTACTTCAGCAAATAAAGAAAGAGAAATCATACTAAAAAAACAAAGAGGAATAAGTACTTCCAATGACCTAGAGCCAACGCAACTTGTAGTACTTTCAAGCAGTTTAACTTTAATAGGCAATATTTTTCTAGGCGAAATAGCTTTTGTTAGACTTAGAGAACTACAAAAGAATATCCAATCTGGAGAAAGTAATTTTTCATTAACGCCTAATCTAAATATAACTACAGGATTTATGTTTTCTATTATAGGAAGTATATTCAAGACTGTAGGTGTTATACAAAGAGCAAATGAACAGGCACAAACGACTATCCTATAGCTTAGTTCAACCTTTTCCAATTCATATTATGAACATAGACCTTCTAATACATTCTTCCACAAATCTAATAGACTTAACTTCAATAAAGTTCAACTATTATACTTTAAATTCCAAAAAGTTATTTACTTTTAGCAATATATGATTTACAATGAAGTTACCAAATGTATGAAAGGAGACTGTAAAATGTTAATTTTAAAGCTAAGATTAAATGAAAACCTAATATTAAAATATACAGTCTGCTGTCAGTAATTAAAAATATTATCTATCCCATAAATATTTTTGATATTTAATACGAATCTTTTGACCGCGGACTTCATATCTGCGGTTTTATTATATTGTATTACTAAAGTTATAAAATATCTTGCTTATATGCATGAGCAATTAAATTATTGAGCTTTGGTATAATAAATCATTGATGATACCGCAGAGAAAATCTGTGGTTTTTTATTTTGCTAATATTATAGCCGCAGTGCAATGCTCTAACAGTTAGGGTTCATTGTTTTGCGGCTTTTATTTATGTATAGTACTTTCTTTAAGACACTTATTGATGTGGCGAAATTAATTTTATTGACTAATGTCACTCATAAACCTTATGAAATAATAATATTGAAAAGTTCCTAGGAGGAGTTAGAAATGAGCTTAATCAGGTAAATTGCCAACAAAACTCGAAGTTAAAATTGTGATCAGGAGGCAAAAAATGAGGTTACGACTTTCAAAGTAGTTCATCTTTTAATACAAATTAATAAATGAATATAAGCATATTCATTATCTTGATTGGAGGAAATTATATGATAACAGGAAATATAGATGGAATAAAAAAATTGATACTGGAAAGACTTGAGGCACTCTATGATTTAAATATAGATAATAGCAGTATTTTCTCTTATGAATTGGTTTCAGAAATGAATGATATTAGTAGAATTATAAAAAAAGAATTGTGTGTGGTTATAAATAGAAGAGGAAAAATAACTGATATTTCAATCGGAAGCTTAAATAATGCAGAGATCCCTTATATAGACGGAGCAACGAAAAGACTAAGCGGTTATAGAGTAATCCATACTCACCCTTCTGGAGATAGTACGCTATCCTCAATGGATACTTCTGCATTAATGGAGCTTAAATTAGATGCTATGGTTGCTATTGGCGTTAAGGAAAATATAGAAGAGGTAAAAGTAAACATCGCCTTATGTGATATTTATGATAATAGCCTGGCTTTTAAAGAAATGAGAAATTTAACTTTATCCTCTGCTCTACATTTAAATCTCAGAGAAAAAATATCTTATGTTGAAAAAATTATTACTGAAATAAAACAGCAAGATGATGATATTGAAAGAGCCATTTTATTTGGAAATGACAGCGAAGAAAGTCTTGAAGAACTTTGTGGTCTTGCTGAAGCCTGCGATGTAGTTCCAGTATTTAAGGTTTTCCAAAAGAAAAATAAAATTAATACTGCTTATTATGCAGGACAAGGAAAAATTGAAGAACTAAGTTATTTAAAACAGATAAAAAATGCCAATGTAGTAATATTTGATGACGAATTATCAGGGTCTCAGCTTAGAAACCTTGAGGAAACTTTAAAATGTAAAGTTATAGATAGAACTACCCTTATACTTGATATCTTTGCTAGACGTGCAAAAAGTAAAGAAGGAATGCTTCAAGTTGAGCTAGCAATGCTTAATCATAAAATACCAAGACTTAGAAATGCAAATGCTAATCTTTCTAGAATTAGAGGTGGTGTTGGTTCAAAAGGTCCTGGCGAGAAAAAACTTGAAACAGATAGAAGACATATTGAACGTAGAATCGAAGAAATAAGAAATGAACTTACTAGAGCTGCAGAGCAAAGATCTATTCAAAAAGTGAAAAGAAATAAAAGTAGTATAAGCCAGGTTGCTATAGTTGGATACACAAACGCTGGTAAGTCGACCCTTAGAAATAAGTTATGTGAAATTTCAGCTACCAATAAAATTGATAAAGATGGAGTTTTGGAAGCAGATATGCTTTTTGCTACCTTAGATACTACTGTAAGAGCTGTTACCCTAAGTGATAATAGAAGAATAGCTTTATCAGATACCGTTGGTTTTATAAGTAAACTCCCTCATGATCTAGTTGAAGCCTTCAAATCAACCTTAGAAGAAGTAATTGACGCCGATTTACTATTACATGTAATAGATGCTTCAAATGAAGAAGTCTTAACCCAAATTAAATCTGTGAACTTAGTTCTAGAGGAGCTAAATGCACTTGATAAAAACACTATTGTTGTTCTAAATAAAGTAGATAAGGCTTCAGAAGAAAACTTAAAGCAAGTACGAGATTTTTTAAAAAACCAGAAAGCAATAGAAGTCAGTGCTGTAAAAGAAATAAACCTATCATTGCTACTTGATTATATAGGTAAAGAAATCCCAGTAAAACTGATGGAAAAACAGTTTTTAATTCCATATACTGAACAAAAATTTGTATCAATACTTCACGATAATTCTAAGATTCTTCATGAAGACCATCTAGAAGAAGGCACTAAAATAAAAGCTTTAGTTCATGAAGAAATTTATAAAAAGTGCCTAGCTTTCGAAGTTTTAGCAATATCTTAACCATAATAAAGCTATGTTTAAAAGTAGTATTTAAATATTTTAAATGGGGAACCACATGTTGGTTACCCTTTAATTTTATTGAAAACTTATAGCATTTATAATTCTTTAATTTTAATCAAAAACACATTTAGAATTTTATTAAGCTCTATAATTATCATTTATCTACTACTTAATATTGCTATAAATGCAACTATTATCATCATCATAATTGCAGGTATCATAAGAAATAGAAACAATCTCCTTCCCTCTTTACTTGCAAAATTTATAGTTACTCCTTTACCATTTTTTCTATCAACAGTACTAGATGGATCTTTAGGATTAAAATAGAAGAAAAAGAACTTCCTATTTTCGTCCTTATTATCATTATTCATTTATATCACCTCTCTACTTTAATTTATGGATGCACCACTTCGTAATAAAACTTATTATTTTTAAATTCTCTCACCATAACCCGTGAGAGTTTTAAAAATAGATTTCTGATCTAAGTGGTACATCTTTAACATTATTTCTTATATAAAGATTTAATTATCAAACTTTATCATTCAGTAGGACCATATGAATATGATCTTCCCATCTACCATTGATCTTAAGATATTTATATGCTAGACCTTCATTATAAAACCCTAATTTTTCAACGACTCTTAAAGATCTCTTATTCTTAGGCATTATATTGGCCTCAATTCTATGAAGCTTAAATTCACTGAACATTATATGAACACCTTTACTTAGAGCTTCTGTCATGTATCCTTTGTTTATTTCTGCACCATCAAGTTTATAACCTAAAAAACAAGACCAAAATGCTCCTCTCACTATGTTACTAAAGGCTAATGTCCCTATAACTTTATTTTCATCTTCTTTCTTATAAATCCAAAGCCTTAACATATTTTCCTTTAATATATTTTCAAGATCATTCATTAATTGTATCTCATGGGTTTCTTTTTTATAATACTCTTCATCTTTAGTTGGTTCCCATTCTTCAAGAAAACCTCTATTTCTCATATAATAATTTAATACTTGTCCAGCATCTGCTTCGTCTAAAACCTTTAAAATTAATCTATCAGTTTCATAAGTTTTTTGCATATTATCCACCTCAGCCTATTACCTTATTAATTAAATATAATAGTTTTATAATAAATACTATTTTAAACTGCTTTATATTTTTAAACACTCACTTACATTAAGTATTTAATTTGTAATTTACGAATATTATTACTTTATAATATTTGCTTAATAGGATACCTTTTTTATTTTTATTGAATCTATATAAATATATAATATTTTGATAATACTAACGATGTACTGCTAAATTTTTAATTTTAATTTAGAAAATGCATTATACTTATAAAATTATAACAAATATTATTCTAAAAAAGCAACTAACTCTCTAATATGTTAAACTAATACAGTTTTTTTGACATATTTATAAAAACATTGTAAACTACATTTAGACAAACATTTTTGTTTAATTAAATAACAATATTCGTATTTAGAGGTGTAACTAATGGAAAATGTTTTTGATTATGAAGATATTCAATTAATCCCTGCAAAGTGTATAGTAAACAGTAGATCTGAATGTGATACTACTGTGGAATTAGGCGGTCGTTCATTTAAGTTACCTGTGGTTCCTGCAAATATGCAAACCATAATAGATGAAAAAATTTCAATATATTTAGCTGAAAATGGTTATTTCTATATAATGCATCGTTTTGAACCTGAAAAGAGAATCGCTTTCATTAAAGATATGACTTCACGCGGATTATTCTCCTCAATCAGTGTTGGTGTAAAAGAAGATGAATATAGATTCATCGAACAATTAGCGTCAGAAAATCTTGTACCTGAGTACATAACTATAGATATCGCACATGGGCATTCAAATGCAGTTATCTCAATGATTCAACATATAAAGAAGCACTTACCAAATAGTTTTGTTATTGCTGGAAATGTTGGTACTCCAGAAGCAGTAAGAGAACTTGAAAACGCTGGTGCAGATGCTACAAAGGTTGGTATAGGACCAGGTAAGGTTTGCATAACTAAAATTAAAACTGGATTCGGTACTGGTGGATGGCAATTAGCAGCACTTCGTTGGTGCGCTAAGGCAGCAAGCAAACCAGTTATAGCTGATGGTGGTATCCGTACTCATGGTGATATCGCTAAATCAATTAGATTTGGCGCAACAATGGTAATGATAGGCTCATTATTTGCAGGTCATGAAGAATCACCTGGAATAACTATCGAGAAAGATGGTAAACTCTATAAAGAATATTTTGGCTCAGCTTCAGAATACCAAAAAGGTGAGAGAAAAAATGTTGAAGGCAAGAAAATGTTCGTTGATTACAAAGGACCTTTAAAAGATACTTTAATAGAAATGGAACAAGATCTTCAATCTTCTATCTCTTATGCAGGTGGAAACAAGTTAGATGCAATTAGAAACGTTGATTATGTGATAGTCAAAAACTCAATATTTAATGGTGATAAAGTTTACTAGAAAAATTAGATTTATTAGACTATTTCTTAAACTCAAGTCTTTAAATTAGAACTTATGTATTTTGCAATGCAGAATGCATAAGTTCTTTTTGTTCTTTCATTCATCTATTAGTCTCCTTATATTATTCTTTTCATTTTCAGTATTTATTTCAAAACTTGACACTTAGTGTTATACATTTTCATATTTTATATAAAGATGTCTAATATAGTTACTAATTTTTTCGAGGTGAGAATGTGGACTTTCAAGGGTTAACAGGTAAAGTAATAACCCCTTTAGATAAAGAATATCAAATTTTGAGACTTGAATATAATCGTGACATTAATAAATTTCCACTTGCTATTGTTTATTGCTATAACAATATTGATGTGTCAAATGCAATAAAATGGTGCAGAAAAAATGATATCTCTCTTCGTATTCGTACTGGTGGTCACAATTACGAAGGATATTCCACAAGTAATGGTGCTTTAATACTGGATACAACTTATATGAATAATGTTGAAATTGATGAGAAAAATGATATTGTAAAAATCCAAGCTGGCGCTAGATTAGGTAAAGTATATTCAGAACTTGCTAAAAAAGGTTATGCCTTCGCAGGAGGGACATGCCCAACTGTTGGTATCTCTGGTTTAACTCTTGGCGGAGGAATAGGATTATCCTGCAGAAACTTTGGTCTAACTGCTGACAATCTTGTAGAACTCGAAATTATAAATGCCAATGGAGCTTCAATCACCGCTAACAATCAGGAAAACCCAAAGCTATTCTGGGCTTGTCGTGGAGCTGGTGGTGGAAACTTTGGTGTTGCAACTTCATATATTTTTAAAACTCAAAAAGTGAATAAGATAACAGCTATAGAGCTCAGATGGGATAATGAATCAAGAGAAGACTTTCTAGAGTTATGGCAATATTGGCTTAAAACAGCTGATAAGAGGATCAGCTGTTTTGCTGGCTTTAACAAAGAAGGCATCTATTTAAATGGCTTTTTTTATGGAACCAAAACTGAAGCTAAGTTGATACTAAAGGATTTTTTATCACTACCAAATTTATTAGAGAATTCTTCAATTGAATATGTTGCTTTTATTGATGCCATAAAGAACATCGGCGCCTTCTATGATCCACCAAATAAGTTTAAAGCAACAGGTAGATTTGTATATAAACCTTTATCTAGAAAAGATATTAGGAAGTTAGTTCAATATATAGACAACAGCCCTGGTACAGTTGAATGTTTCATAAGATTATACTCACTAGGTGGTGCTATTGATGATATCCCCAATAACCATACAGCATATTACTATAGAAAAGCAGAATATATACTAGGTATTACCACAGGTTGGGAAGAAGACGAAGATGCATATGAGTATAAAAATTGGGTTGAAAAAGTCTTTAAATTTGTTAAACCTCTTACTAATGGTTCTTATGTAAACTTCCCATATGCTGAATTAGCTGATTACGGTTATGAATACTATGGCAAAAATTATTATCTTCTCAAAGAAGTAAAAAAATTATATGATCCAACTAACTTCTTTAAATTTCAGCAATCAATAAGCCCCCATTAAGTATTAACTTAAATAGAAACATTTATAAAAACAGTGTTAAAATCAAACAAGTTTTAAACACAAAATTCTTACTTTTATTAATTTTTCTATTTATAAAAGGTTCCTAGGTCAAAACATAATTTGTACTTGTTCCAAAATCGCCGCTTGTTTTGATTTTTTTGCATGTATAAATTAATAGTTGAGCTAGGAACCCTATATATATTAGTATTTTAGTTTTCTATCTACTTATTGCCATAGGATTTCTTCCCTCACACGGTACACCACTTTGACATAATCCACAACCAGAACCAGCCTTAGCACTAGCACCAATTGTTTCAGCTTTCTTTCTTGATTCTTCTCCGTAAACATACTTCATACATTTCACCTTGTCATGCCCTTCTCTTGTTATAGCATTTACAGGACATCGCTTTATACATGCTCCACATATCCCCATGCTGCATAGCAAACAATTTTCAGTATGATTTTTATATTTTCTCACATCTGGTGCAAGCTTTAAATCAGTAACTAAGGATATCAATTTAATTGCAATTCCCTTATCTGTAATAAAAGCATCATTTATTGAAAAAGTTCCTAAGCCTGAAACATAAGCCACGTGACGTTCTGACCAGTTCGAAGTAGGTCCATTGTGCGATCCTGTAATTTGAAACCACTGAGAATGATATGGTGCTATCGATCTATATCCAAAGTCTTTAAAATAGTTCTCCATGTGAGTTGATAAAGCTCTTATAAATACTTCATCACCAAAGGTACGAGTTAATGTCCATTCTCTTGATGGCCAATCTTGCAATCCCCTGTTGCTTTTCCTTGTCTTTTCGTTTATAGGAAGTACTATACTAATAACTGTACCACCATTAAAACTACCTTCGCCGAAAGCTAATTCAAAAATTTCTTTAGGTGTGTAATGGTGCTCACCTATGATTTTTTTATAATCTTTAAATAAATCATCTTTTGTATCAGCAAAGCCTATAATCGGCTCTTCAAAATAATAACCATCAATTTCTTCAAACCAGTTTTCTTTACTTTCTTTAAAAAATCTCTTAATTTCTTCTCTTATTTTATTTTCCATTGTGACCCCTCCACACTTTTTATATTTTACAAACTTTAATATCAAATAAAAACTTTTCCTCTATCGTGCATATACACGATAATAATTAAAAAAATTAAGGCACCAATGCCTCAATTTTTGAAAGTAATGTTGTAAAAATATCAATGTTATCTTTACCTAAATAATCGTCTAAATAGTTTTGCGCCTTGAACCAAAGCACCTCTGCTGATTTATAAACCTCTTTCCCTTTAGCTGTTAATTTTAATTGTCTATTTCTAGTTCCTTCTATTGCTATATCATCGATGTATCCTCTTTCTTCAAGAGGTTTAAGATTTCTCACAAGAGTAGTTCTATCCAATCTTATGCTAATTGCCAAATTACTCACACTTACAGGTTCTAAAGCATCAATATGCTTGAGTAACGAAAACTGTCCTATTTTCAATCCACTGGGAGCAAGAAACTTATCATAAACTTCAGTTATAGCATGAGATGCTCTTCGTAAATTAAGACAATTACATTGGGATGGCTTTTTATTATAAATTTTTATATCCATATTGTCACCTTCTCATTTTAGTGTATCTACACTATCTTTATAATATACATTCGTTATGTTTTTGTCAATATTAATATGTACTTTAGTAAAATTAAAGCACCCATCTCTTTAAGATAAGTGCTTAATCATATTATGTATCCAATAATCCTTATATTATTTTTTAATATTCTAATTCTGATATTATTTATATATATCCGAAAACTCAATTTTAATTCTCTCAACATAGTTTTCCTTAGAACTTGCTTTATTCTCATCCCATTGCCCTAAACTTCCATCATTCAGCACTTTAACTGGCAATTTCACTGAAAACTTAGTCCCTATGCCATATTTACTTTCTACATAGATAGTTCCATTATGCATCTCAACTAATGATTTTACTAGAGATAACCCAATTCCACTTCCTTCATGTCTTCTTATAAATGTTTTATCTACTTGCCTAAACCTATCAAATATTACATTTAGTTTTTGACTTGGTATCCCTATTCCAGTATCTTCTACTGTAATGGTTATGTATTCTTCACCATCAATAATATTTACGAAGATTTTTCCTCCATCAGGTGTAAATTTTACTGCATTTGATAAAAGGTTAAGCATTATTCTTTCGATCTTATCTAAATCACAAGCCATTATCTTTTCTTCTATTTCAGTATCAAAAATAAGATCTAGATTATTATTATTAATATAATCTGCTACTGATAAAGTAATTTCTTCAACAATATTTACAATGTTACAATTGACCATATTTAATTCAAAATATCCTGAATCAAGTTTAGTAGAGTCAATTAAATTATTTATAAGCCTTAATAATCTAAAACAATTTTGCTTTTCAACACTTAAATTATTTAGTATTTTTGCCTTATCAATAGTTTTTTCCTTATTTTCAATTTCTACTCCAATTACTTGTATAGCACCAAATATTATGTTTAGTGGCGTTCTCAATTCATGTGAAATATTTGCAAAGAATTCAGTTCTTAAATTTTCTAATTCATAGGCTTCTTCTTGCAGAGCTAGTTCACTTAACTTTCTATCTGTAATATCACGAATACTTACTACAATTTCTTCTTTCTTCTCAAACTTAATTGCACTGATATTGAATTCAGCCCAAAATTCATCATTATTCTTAGTCTTACAAATACACTCCAATACTATAGGTCTAGTATTTGTAGCTTTATTAAAAGTCTTAAGCATTTTTTCCTTTGTTATACCCGACTTAGAAGAAATCATATCTATTATATTCATTTTTTTAAGTTGATCTTCAGGGTAGTTAAACATAAAATAAGATCTACGGTTTGCATCTACAATGTTTCCATTAAAGTCATTAATAAATATGGCGTCATTTACTGAATTAAAGATAGTATCGAGGTACTTTTGATTTTTAGCAAGCTCTTTTTGGGAACTTTCATACTCTAACTGCCTTACTCCACTTTCAGCTAAAGTAGTTACAAGTGCTAAATAATAATCTAAGATACTTTTAACCTTTTTTCTTGACCATCTTGGAACTTTACTTAGTGCAGCAATGTACTGTTCCTCATCAAAATTGAATTCACGAGCTTGTCTTTTAAAAAACTCAACATCAACTTCCTCATCCTTATAAAAAAATTGGCCCATAAAAATCGTAGCCACATGTTGTCCATATATTATTATAGGCACACCTATATCCCACATATTATTTAAACATTTGTACTCTATGTATCTGCCATCTTTTAAATGATCATTTATATACTTATCGCTAACCAAGCATCGGCTACAAGCAGTTGGATGGACTCTGTGAAATTTTGTGCAAATATCCTGCCATCCAGTTTTTATATATATTGTCCCATCTACATCAATAAGTCCCACAGGAATTCCAGATGCCTCATAAAGGCTTTCTGACATTTTTTTAAAGGAATCAATATTAAATACCTCAGAAAAATTAATCTTCCCCATACCTTACCCCTTTATAAATATATTAAATATAAGCGATATTAAATCAAGAAAATAAATACAATATAACTATTATTGTACAAATTATAATACGTCTTCCAATATTCTGTAAACACACATTCATAGTGCAAATATCGATTAAAATGTAAAATTAAGGTTATTATTTATGTAAAAAAACGCAGCATATCAAATTTTCCATTGAACATGCTGCATCTATAGATGTAATTTGATTAAATCTTTTTTAAAAAGTTATTCAAGGCATTTTATTAGCGTAATACCTAATTACATCTTACCTACTTATATTATTTAATTACTGACATTCCACCCATATAAGGTTGTAATGCTACTGGAATGTTTATAGATCCATCTTCATTTAAGTTGTTCTCTAAGAAAGCAATTAACATTCTTGGAGGAGCTACAACTGTATTATTTAATGTATGTGCAAAATACTTACCATTCTCGCCATCTACACGTATCTTTAAACGACGTGCTTGAGCATCGCCTAAGTTTGAGCAGCTTCCTACTTCAAAGTATTTCTTTTGTCTTGGAGACCAAGCTTCTACGTCTACTGACTTTACTTTAAGATCTGCTAAGTCACCTGAGCAACATTCTAAGGTTCTCACTGGTATATCTAGTGAACGGAATAAATCTACTGTGTCTTTCCATAGTTTATTGTACCAAACCATACTTTCTTCTGGTTTACATACAACAATCATTTCTTGTTTTTCAAATTGGTGAATTCTATAAACTCCTCTTTCCTCTATCCCATGAGCTCCTTTTTCTTTTCTGAAGCATGGTGAGTAACTAGTTAAAGTGTGAGGAAGTGAAGCTTCTGGCAATATTGTATCTATATACTTACCTATCATAGAATGTTCACTTGTTCCTATAAGATATAAATCTTCACCTTCTATTTTATACATCATTGCATCCATTTCAGCAAAACTCATAACACCAGTTACAACTTCACTACGAATCATGAAAGGTGGTATGCAATATGTAAATCCACGATTTATCATAAAATCTCTAGCATATGATATAACTGCTGAATGAAGTCTAGCTATATTACCCATTAGATAATAAAAACCATTTCCAGCAACCTTTCTAGCACTATCTAAATCAATACCGCTAAGTTTTTCCATGATTTCAGTATGGTATGGAATCTCAAAGTCAGGAACTACTGGTTCACCAAAACGTTCAACTTCCACATTTTCGCTATCGTCCTTACCTATTGGAACACTTGGATCGATGATATTTGGAATTATCATCATTATATCCTTAACTTTTTTCTCAAGTTCGCCTTCTTTAACTTCTAATTCTGCCAAACGTGCAGAGTTTGCAGCAACTTGTTTTTTCATATCTTCTGCTTCTTCTTTTTTCCCTTGAGCCATTAATGCACCAATGCTCTTTGAGATCTTATTTCTATTTGCCCTTAAAGAATCAGCTTCCTGCTTTGCATTTCTAAGTTCAGCATCTAAAGCTATAACTTCATCAACTAAACCTAACTTATTATCTTGAAACTTATTTTTTATGTTTTGTTTTACTATTTCAGGGTTTTCCCTTACAAATCTTAAATCTAACATAATTTACCCTCCTGATACATTTATCTATTTATAATATTTTAAAAGCATAATTATATAAGCAATTACCTAAATGGTTACTTTTACATTGTAAGATAATAATTAATAATTTACAATGGTATCTTTAAATACTATATCCATTATAGTAACTTATGTCTAAAGTTATTTAAATTTAAGTTACTATTAAAGTACTGTTTTGAAATTAAGTGATTATCAATCCGATTATTTAACGGTCTTAAGCAAAGAATTAATATTATATTTTAATCTGTTGCATATACTCATCCACAAATCTCATTGAATTATAATTCCCTAAAGAATAAAAAAACTCCCATCCCAAATATAAAAAAATGGGACGGAAGTACTCCGCGTTGCCACCCAAATTGCTGAAATAGTTAAAAATCAGCCACTCGAAAAAGTAGGATAAAGGTTACTAGCCTTTCGATTTATCATCGACAGCTCCAAAAGTGGAAAGATTTAGACTTTCACCGATTTGCACCAACCATCGGCTCTCTGAAGAAATTCAAAAATCGTAGCTTTTATAATCACTGTTTTTGTATATGTTACTATTATGTATCAATTATATATAATATTATACAGATTTTCAAGTGAGAATAAGTATTTTTCACGTAAATCGTTAATAAAATTGTTTTTATCTCTATAAACCACATGATTTTTACAGTTTTAAGTACCTAAAAATGCAATTGTTACTATAATTCATCTATTTCATCATCATATAGCCATCCTTCTTCTTCTGCATAATTAAATATATCTTTCAAAGCTATATCATAACCCTTTGCAAATACAGCAGGATTTCTATTATACACTTTAATCAAATCTTCCGTAAGCACTTTATTTCTAATCTCATCTTCAAATATTAATGCCTGCAAATAAGTGCTCCCAATAAGTTCTCTAACTACATTATATCTGAAGCTTTTATCAATACATATATACAATCTGCATATTATTGGTCTTTGCTCGTAAATTGTGCAGTAGTTCTCATTTGTAATAAAGTGGCAATTATTTTCTTTATCTAATACAAATTGATCGAACTCTCTATAGTAATTTCTCTTTTTTACAAGCCTCTGTCTTACAAAGTCAGAAGCAGCTTCGTCGTTCCAGTTACTTATTCTGTTAACACAGATATTATCCATTTCAACTGACCAAGCCTTTTTACAGCAGCTTTCCTCACAATCATCACAAGGTAGAGGGTTGCTATTTAAAAATATATCAATTGCTTTTAACATATCCTCCACAGTTGTATCTTTATCAATCTTGTCATAATTCACTTTGCCTTCTGAGTCAAATAATAATTTCATGTCATTTCTCCTTAAGTTTTTATGCCTTAGCTACAAATTCAATACAACACTTCATTTTTCCTTCTTCATTTCAAAAACAATTATCTTAATAACATACCTAATATTTATGTCATTAAATAATCAATTGTCTATTGCTAAGACTTTTCTTCTAAATATTTTATATTTGGAATTCTACGAACTATTAAAGTAACTATTAGTATTAGCGCACCAGTTACAACAAGTATAAGCCCTATTCCTGAACCAGGTTTACTTCCTAGAAAATATCCTATCACCTTCCAATTTGGCCCCGCAACTGCTGGTTCTAAAATATTGTCTATCAAAAAACCGGTTATTACAAAAGATAACGGAACAATAGCGTTTGAAATCTGAGCTATAGCTGAAAAAGCCCTCCCTTGCATACTAGCTGTAACCTTTGTTTGAATGATAGATTTAAACATTGCATTTATTATTGGTAAAGGTATCATAAGAATAAATAAGGATCCCCCTAAAAATAGTGGTGTTCGCGCTATACCAAAGATTAAAAACATCACAGAACTTATATTTATTCCAAGAATAATTGTATTTATTCTAGTAAGTTTTATCTCGTAAACAGCAATTATTATTGCTCCCATAAAAGCACCTAAATTCATTATTGCTAAAATTGTAGCTAATACAAATGAGTTTCCGTTTATCTTAGTAATATACGGTATTACTAACTCCAACGGCCCATTGAGCATAAAGTTAATAAAAGTTATATATAATGTCAACCCAAACAAGCCTTTAACCTTCAATAAACACATAAAACCAGTACTCATATCTTTTATAAAATTATTATCTTCGCTACTATGGTATTCTTGTATTTCTGGCTCCGGTATTTTTATAAATATAAGAATAACTACTGATATAATGAAAGTTACAAAGTCTATTAAGAGTATTCCTTCTATTCCTATTATCACGTACAAAAACCCTGATATTACTGGGGCTATTATTCCAGCCATAGGAAAAGTCATCTCTTTTATTGCATTTGCTCTATCTATATGACTTTCAGTCACCATCATAGTGGTGGCTGCATCAGCTGCAATACTTTCAAACAAGGTAAATATTCCTTGTATAATTACGGCTATATATATAAGATAAATATTTAAATTATTTCCAAAGGTACATACAAATAAAAGTACTGTTCCTACTGCCTGGCCTAAGTCTCCAAGCATCATTGCATACTTTCTCTTCCACCTGTCAACCACAATCCCAGCTATTCCTCCGAAGATTACAGCTGTTATCTCATTAAAGAATGGTATAAGAAGTAAGTACATGGTAGTTCCTTTTGTTTGATATAACCATAATCCAATGGCTATCCCTGACATTCGACTTCCTACTAAAGAAAGCCCTTGGGTAATTATTAAAATATATAAACTATATAGTTTTTTCATTAATATATCCTCCTGTTAAAAAAATTGCTAACATGCTCATTATCATTTTTTTGAGCAGCTGCCTTTTTTGAACAAATATAATGAAGTTATGTAAATAAAGGCCGCAAACAAGCGTACTCATTTGCGACCTCTAAAACAAAAGCATAAGAACTAAGCCTAATGACTCAATTCTCTAATACCATCATATAAAGTTCAAAATGTACTCATGTTCTTAATAATTCAAGCTAACAGCACAACAAATAAACCTAAAACATAGGCAAAAATGCAAATAGCTCTAGTATTTAATTTCTACTATTTATTAAGAACAGTGATAATGATTAACATTCGGATAGATTCCCCTTTGCTTTCAATATAAAACCATTATATATTGCCTAAATTCAGCAGTCAATTAATTAGTAGGATAAGCGAAAAACAATATAGCTTGCTTTATCTATATTTGTACTCTATTATATCCTTTTATACTTCCTTACTCTTTCGTCGTTTATAACACCGTTGAAGTTAAGTCCATAAGCAAAACTATACTCATTACCTAGTTCATCTTTATAGCATTTCATATCATGAGGCACATCCTCAAACTGTTCTTCAACAGTATCCATGTTTTTTGGCATATTAAATGGTAATAGTCCACTTGGACTATGCTTTCCACTTATAATATCAAGTATGACTTGAGCTTGCACACCAAAATCAACCACTATTGCATCAGCCTTTTCCTCAAACTCACTAAGCACTGTTGGATTTGCCATGTTTATAGACACTACTATTGGTTTTTGCCCCATTAGGTTCTTAGTTTCTAAAATTATATCTAAATCTTCTTCGTTTGTAGCATAGTTTGTTTTACCAAAGTAAGATCTGTTATTTGATTCTTCTAATGGGTCTCCGCCTGCTAGACTAACTTTTCTACTGCTTGTAGCCTTATATGGTCTGTATTGTAAGCTTATAGGTACGTATCCATCTTTCTTAGAATATCCTACAGTCTTAGGCGATTCTATAAAAACTATAGAAAAATCAGCTTCCTCTGCTTTCTCCACTACATTAAAATATTTTTCAATAATAGCTTTATTTACAGGTTCTACTACTCTTTCAGGAATTATGTTTCCGAACCAATCTATACTTTCCTTTAATCTTCTCTTTGGTATATACACATTTTTTCTTTCTCTAATTGGAAGTATTTGATTTTTATTTTTTAACATCACTAGAGATTTAAGCTGACATTCATATCCAGTTTTCATATATTCAGCATTGCCAACTAATTTGTCAGATTCTTCTGGATCTACATATGGATTTTCAAATAAACCAGTTCTAAAAATATTAAGTAATAATCTTACAGCTGATTTTTCAAATCGTTCTCTCATATATTTTTCACCTAATTCTTTTACTCCCATCTCGTAGGCTTCAAGAATTGGTAAAACCTCATTATTCCCACCAAACTGATCCACTCCAGCCATCAATACTTTATAGTGTCTTTCACTTTCAGATAATTTTTCAACTCCCCAGCTCTTACCTGATATGAATCCATCTATGATATGATTCTCCTTTGTTATCCCCCAATCAGTACAAACAACCCCATCATAATCATACTTTTCTCTAAGTAAGTCCTTAATTATATATTTACTAAAAGAATTTCCTACGTTTTCGCCATACTTTTTATCAATATCATAAGATATAGTATAATAAGGCATAACTGCTGATGCTTTCTTAGTCTTACCAGATAACTTAAAGGCTCCTTCTGTAAAAGGAATTAAGTGATCATTAAAATTATTTCCTGGATAAACAGCATATTTACCATAAGCAAAATGAGCATCTCTACCGCTTTCACAGCTTCCTCCACCTGGCCAATGTTTAACCATGGCATTTACACTCTCATATCCCCAACCATCTTCAGTCTCACTTTCTCCAACAGAAGTTTGAAATCCATTACAATATGCTTCAGCTAAATCTCGTGCCAAAATTGGATCTTCCCCTAAAGTCCCACTAAACCTCATCCACCTAGGATCTGTTGCTATATCTACTTGAGGTGATAAAGCAGTTGAAATTCCAAGTGCTCTGTATTCCTTAGATGCAATAAATCCAAACTTACTAACTTCTTCACTACTAAAAGTTGCTGCAAGCCCTAACGGCTCTGGCCATTTAGAGATATCTCCTCCTGCACCAGCATTAAACTCAGCATTAGCACTAGTTGTATGTCTTGGATCACTGCTTATATTTACAGGTATTCCAAAACCAACTCCTTCTACAAATGTTTGTAGATTATTATTCCAAAGTGCTGCTGTTTTAGCATCATCCACCGCCGTTACAAGTACGTGCCTTAAATTATCATCTGTAAGAAACCTTCTTTGTTGATCTGTTAAATCGGTAATCTTTGCATCAGCCTCATCAAAAGTTTTACCATTATAAGTTCCATCAAAAGCTTTTGAAAAACTATCTTTTTTACTAAAAACCGCTTGATGTCCACTGTATAGCATAAGACCTGCTATTTGCTTTATACTAAGTTTACTTGCTAAATCCTTAGCTCTTTCTTTAGCTGGAAGTCTCCAATCCTCATATTTTTCAAGTTTTCCACTTTTGCTCAAATTCTTAAAAGCAAAGCCATCCTGCTCTATTATTTTAATACCTGAATTCTTTGAATAGGCAACATTTTTTCCACTTTCATTTATAATAATTACATAGTCGCCTTTATCAATTTGTCTCCAATTTCTCATAAATCCCCCTCCATTGACTTTGTTAAATACTATATATTTTTTCTATGTAAATAATCATCAAGACTTCTAATAAAAAACTCTCTAAATCCAAAAATAACTCCTAAACTTTCACTTTTTTCATCTTCTAAATCATAATAATATTTCATAGTTTCTATATCTACAGATAAAGTATCTAATGGAAACCCTTCTCTATATCTTTCATGAGGCTTGTCTACAATATAAAACTTCTCAGAACAAATATCTTCACCGTCATACTTATAAATATGATCCTTATCTATATATAAACATATGCCATTTTTATAATATGCAGTTAGTTTGCCTCCATACTTTGCTGCCAAATCACTGTAATAATCAACCATTTCTCTGTAGGATAAATCCTCACCATGAATCCTCTTCACTAATACACCAGGTTGATCTTCTTCCTCTACACCATCAAAGAATAAACCAGTATCACATGAAAATACAGGTATCTTAAGCTGTTCGTAGTAAGTAGTGGCTTTTTCTATAGCATTATCTAAAGGATCTTTCCCAGTTTCATCAGATCCTTTCAGATTTAAATCAATACTGCCAATGCCTGTAACTTCGATATTGAGGCCATCAAGCATTTTAATCATACTTGTCAGCTTTGATGGATTATATGTACCATATATTAACCTCATAAAACTATCCCTTCATTCTTATAATCTATTAATTATTTGTAATTATATCATATAATTCCAAGTCATTCTTTGAATTATAAAATGATAATTTTCTATTTTTGAAAACATTACTGTTTAATTTATTTTCACAGCAACCAAGTTTTTACCGTATAGTCCTAAAAGACCTCAAGAATCATTAAAATATCTAGGTTTAACCGACATAAAAGTTTTGTATTTTTCTATGAAGTAAGAAAGATAAGCCAATGATAGTTATTTAATCATCGGCTTATCTTTTTATTATCACTAATTACCTCTTAATATGCTATGGTGTCATAACCTGTCCACATTGTAATCTCAGGTCCAGATATGGAAACTAAATTGCTTTGTTAGATTTTAATGCAACTGGCCTATTTATAGCTTCCAATAATAATATAAAAAGAAGTAGTTATATATGAAGTATTTCCTGTAGTATCAACCGCAATTGCTTTAAGAACCGCTGTCTTACTTATAGTTATAGCACCTTTATAAACAGAACTATTTGTTGTAGGTTTAGATCCATCAAGAGTATAGTAAATTTTTACTCCTGGTGTACTATCGCTTAATGTAATAGTCTGAGGTTTGTTATATATACCACTTCGAACGCTTACTATTGGATCTGATGGAGGTTTAATTATAGTATATTGATTACTCAATACTCCTGATACATTTCCATTGTAATCTACAGCTATAACCTTAAGAGTACAAGAGGCAGTTATATTAATATATCCCATGTATGGTAAACTCTTAATTGTTGGAGTACTTCCATCTAATGTATAAAAAGCTTTAAGTGGCTTTGGATACATATCGTAAAGTTTAATAAACAAAGGTGCCTTATATGTGCCTGAAGGAACATTTGCTGTAGGTGTAGGTATAACTACTGGTCCATTTATAACATAAGTGTTACTCATAACCTCAGAAGAATTACCGCTAGCATCAATGGCAATTGCTTTAAGTGTCTTTGTTGAACTTATAGTTATAGCCCCAGAATATAAAGTGCTTTTTGAAGTAGGTATTGTTCCATCAAGAGTATAGTATATTGCTACTCCAGCTGTTTTATCGCTTAAAGTTATTGTTTGGCTTGTGCTATAGTTTCCAGCTGGCACATTAGCTATTGGTTTAGCAGGCAATACAACTGGTGAAGTTATAGTATATGTATTGCTAAGCACTTCTGAAGAATTACCACTTGAATCTATTGCTACAGCCTTTAGTGTTGAGGTTGAACTTATTGTTATAGGTGTAGTATATAAATTACTTTGTGCAGTTGGGGTTGTCCCATCAATAGTATAGTATATTGACGCACCTGATGTTGCATCACTTAATGCTATTACCTGACTTGAAGTATAAGATCCTCCTGGAATATTTGCCACTGGCTTACTTGGTGCAGTAACTGCTGCGGTATTAATTGGTGCTTGTATCAAACCAAATCCATATGAGGAATCTCTTCCACTAACACCTAAATCAACTATATTACTATCTAATAAATTTCTCAATTGAATATTAGTATAGCTTGGATATTTTTGTTTAAGTAATGCTAAATCTCCTGCCACAAAAGGTGTAGCCATGGATGTACCACTCATTTGAGCATAGCTTCCATTTAAGTAAGTGCTAGTTATGTTAACTCCTGGTGCACTTACCTCTACCTTGCTTCCTGTAGAAGAAAAATAAGCTCTCGTATTTGTAGAATCAACCGCTCCAACTGCAATCACTGAAGAGTAGTTTGCTGGATATTCAACATTTGTTCCAGTACCATCAGCATTTCCATCATTTCCCGCAGCTGCGACAACTAATATTCCGCTATTATATGCTGTATCCACAGCATTCTGCAGTGAACTATCTGATTGACTTGATCCAAGGCTCATGGATATAATATCCATCTTATTTTCAATAGCCCAATCTATACCTGAAATTATGTCTGATGTATATCCACTACCTGATGAATCAAGAGCTTTTACTGCATAAATCGAAGCATCCGGAGCAACTCCTTTAACGCCTCCATTTACACCCTGTGCTCCTATTATTCCAGCAACATGAGTTCCATGACCATTGTCATCAGAAAAAGATGTCGTTGTTGAACCACTAATTACATTGGTACCACCAGTTATAGATAAGTCTGAATGTGTTGCAACTCCTGTATCAATAACAGCAACCTTTACACCTTTTCCAGTGAATCCAGATTGCCATGAAGTAGGCGCATTTATATCGCTTACTCCCCAGTTTGAAAATGTAGTATCCGCTGCCTTTACTACATTATCTACTTCGACGTAGGCTACGCTTGAGTCCTTTAAAAGCTTTGCTGCATTTTGTGGTGTTATTTCAGCCACAGCTGCATCCACATGCTTAAACTGACGTTTAACTTTTCCACTATAACTTGAGATTAGCTTACCTCTGTCGACGCCTTTAGTTTTGAATTTAACTATATACCGCTTAGATGTCGTATCTGAGGTAGTTGTACTTGCATAGGTTGTCCAACTAAAAGATGAAGCAATAACTATAGTTGCAATGAAAAAGCTACTGATTTTTCTTGATTTCATTTCCCTATCCTCCTTACTTTTGTTTTTTTATATAGTTAGAAATGAACAGATCCTGCATTAAAACTTAAGCAGAGCCTCTCATTCTCCATTTAAATAGTGAAACTGAATTTTCTTTCAATTTGATTATACCCTAATCTACCAGCCTATTCTACATCATTTGACCACATGAAGTGATTTTTAATGTAATTTTAATCTATTTTTTGAATTTAAATAACTTTTGCATTAAACTCTATTTATTTTTAGTAAAATTAGCAAATACGTTTTATTTTTTACTGTATAGGCATAAAAAACATCTAAACCCATTAAAATACCTAGGTTTATCAAACATAAAAATATAACCCTTTCTTTACAGTAAAAAAGGATCCACTTTAATAAGTGAATCCTTTTAAGGTCTATAATTCAAAAAACATTTTAGGTCATAAAATAGTAGAAAATCATATTAATTCCTCGCTTAAACTCATTAAATATAAATAACTCTAAACATAAAACTTATTTAAGCAATCCTTCTTTTTGTAGGTAGTTCTTTGCAACTTCTTGAGCTGTTTTTCCTTCTACATTTACTTCATAATTCATTTTAGCCATCTCATCATCAGTTATCTTACCTGATAATTTATTAAGAACAGTACTTATCTCAGGATGCCTTTTAAGTGTACTTTCAAGCATAAGTGGTGCCCCTTGATATGGAGGGAAGAATTGCTTATCATCTTCTAAAACCTTTAGATTATACTGAACAATTTCACTATCAGTAGAATATGCATCTAAAAGATTAATGTCTCCTGATTTTATAGCACTATATCTTAATTTAGGTTCCATTGTTTTTAAATTATTAAAGTTTACTGAATATACTTTTTGAAGTCCTTTATATCCATCATCTCTATCAGAAAATTCAAGAGTAAATCCCACCTTAATCTGCTTTTCAATATCTTTTAAGTCAGATATTTTATTTAGTTTATACTCTTTTGCAAGCTCTGGAGATACTGCAATAGCATAAGTATTATTGTACTTCATAGGTTTTAGAAGTTCCATATTAAAGTTCTTTGCCATGCCAACACGTGCCTGCTCATAAACCTCTTCAGGATCATGACTTTTTGTATTTTCTTTAACAAAGGTTTCAAGAGCTGTACCTGTAAATTCAGGGTATATATCAATATCGCCTGATTTAAGTGCATTAAATAAAAAGCTAGTTTTTCCCATACCAGGCTTTAGGGTAACATGTAAATTGGTTTCATCTTCAAGCATTAGTTTGTACATATTAATTAAAATCTCAGGCTCTGACCCTAGCTTCCCAGCAATTATAATCTCATTTTTTTGTGTACTTAGGTATGGAACTAAAATTATAGTTAATGTCATAATAATAGCCACTCCAACTGCTACAATGGATTTTTTCAGTGTAGCTTTTTCAAGATAACGCAATACCACATCAAACAAAATAGCAAGCAAGGCTGCTGGAATTGCTCCAATTAGAATAAGACTATTATTGTTACGATCTATTCCAAGAAGAATCAAATCTCCAAGACCACCTGCTCCAATTAATGCAGCCAGTGTGGCAGTTCCTATTATCATCACCATTGAAGTTCTTATACCTGCCATTATAATCGGCATTGCCAATGGTATTTGAACTTTAAAGAGTTTTTTACTGCTATTCATCCCCATTGCATCCGCAGCTTCAATCAACGCAGAATTAATTTCCTTAATCCCAGTATAAGTATTTCTTAGTATAGGTAAGATGGCATAAATTACTAGAGCAATTACTGCTGGTACCTTTCCAATACCTACTAGTGGAATTAAAACTCCAAGCAAAGCAAGAGATGGTATTGTTTGAAAGACTGCTGCTATCTGTATCGTAATCTCACCAAGACGCTTATGTTTTGTTATATATATCCCGAGCGGCACCGCTATGATTACCGCAATAAATATAGCTATAAATGAAATTTGCATATGTTGAAGTAATGCTGTACCTAACTGTCCCTTGCGTTCTAAAAGCGTTGAAAAAAATGTATTCATTATATTTCACCATCCTTTTCAAGCTTATTAGCTACAAACTTAACTAAATGTTCCATATTTAAAGTTCCTATAATTTTTTCATTCTGCTTAATTTTAATATTTTCTTCTTTTGTAAGTATAGAAAATAATTTTTCAAGTGACTCCTCAGCATTGACGTAACCAACACCTTCCTTGTCCCCAATCTCCCCAATAAATCCTTCGTCTACTAAATCCTTCACACTGTAATCTGATTCAAAAAGTGACGCTCGATATACATTTGCAGATTTAAAGAAGTTTCTTACAAAATCATTTTTAGGATTATTAATGATTGCTTCTGGAGTATCACATTGAACTATCTTTCCTTCTTGCATTATGCAAATTCTATCTCCGAGCTCTAAAGCCTCTTGCATATCATGAGTTACAAACACAATGGTTTTATTTATTTTCTTTTTAAGCTTTACCATATCCTGCTGCAACTTTTTGCGACTAATTGGATCTAATGCACTGAAAGGTTCGTCCATCAATATGATATTTGGATCAGCAGCTAATGCACGAACTACTCCTACTCTCTGTTGCTCACCACCTGAAAGCTCTGATGGTTTTCTGTGTCGATATTTTTCTGGTTCTAGGCCCACACTTTCTAAAAGATCAGTTATTCTATCTTTGATTTTTTTCTTGTCCCATTTCTTCAATTCTGGAACTATTGCTATGTTTTCTTCAATAGTCATATGTGGAAAAAGTGCTATTTGTTGCAATACATATCCTATATTCCATCTAAGTTCATGAATATTGTATTCACTTATCTTCTTGTCATCTAAATAAATCGTGCCTTCACTTAAATCTATCAAACGATTAATCATCTTGAGTGTAGTTGTTTTCCCGCATCCACTTGGCCCGATAATAACAAAAAACTCCCCTTTTTCAATTGTTAGATTTAAAGAATCAACTGCTTTATTTACATTATCGTAGCACTTAGATACATTTTCAAATTTAATCATCTAATTTACTCCTTATACTTTCACTTACTATATAAATTCTTCTGATTAATCTATAAATTATATTTTAATTTCTTTATAATCTATACCATTATCTATAAAAAATAAAATTAAAAAATAATATTTTGAATACTCTTCTATTAAATTTTTAAAAGAACTTATATTTATATAATAGATTAGCGAACATACATTTGCAATAATGAACTTTTAAGTTTGTTAGTTACTTAAAGGTAACTAAGGTGATTTTTCAATAAGGTACAGAATATTTAATCATTCATAAGCAAATGCTACCTTTGTAATTTATTTTTAAAGGAGGCTTTAAAATGGATAGAAAACGAGCAGAAGAAATTCTTTCCTCACCAGATGTAATAAATGTTACATATAAAGGTGAACAGATTTATATTGAAAAATTAGACAGCGCCAAAGATATAGCTTATGTACATCCACTTAATCAACCAACGGGATCACAAGAAGTACCTTTAGGTTCACTTCAAGAACAATAAAATCAAGCAAATGATGTTATCATTATAACCTCTTAAAGGATAGCACCATTTGCTTGATTAATTTTTTAGCTTCTTTCAACTTTTAATTTTCTCAAAGCGATACTTCAATAAAATATTAATTTGAGTAAAGCATTATATTTGTGTATACTTGTTATTTGAAGGCATTTTTCTGCCTTTAACTTAATTTATATTTATCTAGAAATAATTTAACTTGTGATTTGGACAACCTTTAAAATTCGAAATAACTTTTTAATAATATATTTAGTAATATAGAGTTCCTAACTCAACTATTAATTTACACATGCCCGAAAATCCCAATAAGCCTGGATTTTCGAACAAGTATAAATTAACTTTCCATATAGGAACTCTTTACATAAGGAGTGAAAATATGATGAAATCTCAACCTAGGATAAAAGGATTTGCGCTTGTAATTTTTTCAACAATGATGTGGGGAGTATCAGGTACTGTGGCACAATACCTGTTTCAGCAGAGAGGTTTTAGTCCGGAATGGCTTGTAGTTATCCGTCTATTAGTCTCTGGAATTGTTTTATTGTCATTTGCAACTTTAAGAGGCAACAAGAATGTACGTAAAATCTGGAGTTCAAAATATACGATATTTAATCTTATATGTTTTGCACTTTTGGGTATGTTAGGTGTACAGTATACCTATTTTGCAGCAATAAAATATGGTAATGCCGCTACAGCTACAATACTTCAGTATTTGTATCCAGTTATAATAACCTTCTATATGACTATAAGAACCAAACGAGCTCCAAGCTTAAGAGAAGTTATAGTAATTACTTTAACCATAGTTGGTACATTTCTCATAATAACAAAAGGGAATGTTAGTACTTTATCTATTTCTAAACTAGCATTATTCTGGGGTGTAACTTCAGCTTTTGCTGCTGCATTTTATACTTTGCAACCGGCTTATCTTCTCACTAGATTTGATTCAATAACAGTAGTTGGTTGGGGAATGCTAATTGGAGGATTAGGCTTTAGCTTTATTCAGAAGCCTTGGATATGTACAGGCCAATGGTCTATTAGTTCAATTTTAGCTGTTATATTTGTGGTCCTTTTTGGTACTCTTATTGCTTTTTGCTGCTATTTAGAAAGTTTAAAATATATTAAGCCAATTGAAGTAAGCATACTTTCCTCAATTGAACCATTGTCTGCAGCTGTATTATCTATATTTTGGTTACATGTTAATTTAGGATTTGTACAATGGATTGGGACTGGATGTATTATATTTGGAATAATATATTTATCTCTTACTAAAAAAACTCCAGAACAGAAAAAAGGATGTAGTGAGATTTCCTCATAAACTTGTCTATAATCACCAATATATTTAATAACAAATTACAATTTTTTTAATATAACAATAACTCTGTAAAAAACTTAATTTACAGAGTTCTTTTATGTATCAACGATATATTTTGAGCACTATACATATGTATTAAAGAAATGTAGTTATATACTATGAACAAACTGTACAATAGTTTATTTCAGAAGTTATTTCTGACTCTTTGCAACGCCAAATTTAAACATAATTCAAACATAATATTTCTTTATAGTTCAGTGTATTTTTTACTATTACCTTTAGCCTTCTCAACTGGATACTTCTTCTCATTTTTATTCATTTTATTATTTATTATTTCTTCAATATTTACATCTAAAGCATCCGCCATATGTAAGCAATAAACAAGGACATCTGCAAGTTCATCACATACCTCTTCTTTATTATAATTATTATCCCAAAGAAAATGTTCTAAAAGCTCACCTGCTTCTATGTTTATAGCTTTAGCCAAATTTTCAGGGGTATGAAACTTCGACCAATCTCTATCGTTTCTAAACTTTCTTATTCTTTCAATTACATCATTCATTGGTTTTTCTCCTTAATCTTATATAATAGAAAAGTCTTCTGAGATTTATATGGCTCAAAAGACCTTTTGTAAATTAATCTCCACTTGGAATTATAAATGCGCAAAGTATATATGCTAAAATTCCACTTCCTGCTGCTAATCCAAATATTACCCATAGCACACGTACAATTGTTGCATCGATATCAAAGAATTCAGCTATTCCGCCACAAACCCCTGCAAGCATACGATTAGAATTTGATTTGTATAACTTTTTATTCATATACTCCCCCTAGTTTTAATTATGATTATTATTATGAGATAACATGTAAAATTAGTAAATAATCTCAAAATATTTTTCCTAATATTAACAAATAACTTATTTATCTAATCATATTTTTATGATAATCTTGTATTAAGATTCTATTACAAAAACTCAATTAATGTATTTTCGAAAATAATATCCTATATCTTTAAAATTCGCAATTTAATGTTCAGAGTTTACACATCGTAAATATACAGTTATATTTCTTATTAAATAATTATATATCACAACAATTCAACATTATATAAAAAAATACAAATATATATTATTATGTTTATTTCACGAAGTATTTGAATTTATATAAGTGATTAAAACAAAGTTATTTCTCAAAGGAGTGAATTATGAGAAAGATATTTTTCATTTTAATGTCAATGCTAATTGTATGTTCACTAATTGGTTTTGTTACTATAAAAAATCAAAGTTCATCAACTGCAGTAAGTGCTATTGAAAGATATGGTTCTAAGGTTAATGAAATTGTAAGTGAAAAAGATTATTACGACGGCAAAGTAATTGTATTCACACAAGATAGTATTAGTCAAAAAGGTTTTACATTATCTCATGCATATGTTAAAAAGACTTTGTTCGGATGGAAGTGTATTAATACAACTTTTGGCGGACATGGAGGTAGTGTTCTGTTGTCCAGTGGGTACTATAAGCTTAATAATAACATTAAGCTAATCACAGGATATATTGCGGATAATAATATATCGAAAGTAGAAATTAAAGTAAATGATGAAATTATTAATCCTGAACTTATCTCTATAAACGGTGTGCGATTATGGACACTTTATCTTGATAATGATTTAGACTTACAGTCAATTAATGTATATGGAAAAACTGAAAAAGATGCTGTAATTAGAGATATTAACTTATCAGAGTTTATTTCCATTTGAATAATTGATTTTGCTTATAGTATGCTTAAACTATAAATTAAATGACTCATCTTTGAGTCATTTAATTTATATGCTTTCAATTATTTTTCTTCACTTTTTACAGAATTTACAATCATATCAACAATTGATAACACTATATCATCTGACGTTATTCCTTCGCATGCAACCGGTATTTTTGTATAACTCACTCTCTGTAATACTCCCATCATTGTCTGGAATATATAGAATCCTGTTTTCATTATATTTATATCTTCTTTAAAAGACCTATCTTCAATACCACTACGTATAATATTGTCTAAAAAATTGTTATCTTCTAATTTAGTAAAGTTTTCATATTTCATTTTCAATTCTTCATTTGAATCATAAGCTTCATAATAAAGATCGAATAAGGTTATAAACTTCATTTGATCTTTATTTTCCCTTGCAAAGTCTGTCCAAGCATAAAGCATGTTTTTAAGTTTTTCTAATCCATTAATTCCAACCCTACCAGCCTCTGATATACTGTCAGTCATATACTCTAAAATATCTATTTGAACTTCAAATATTAACTCATCTATTGACTTAAAATGTTTATAAAAAGTTACTCTACTCACTCCTGCTTGCATACATACATCTTTTATATTTACATTTATAAAATTATTCTTTAGAAAAAGCTCTCTACCTGCTGTTATTATTTCAGCACGATTCTTATTTTTTAAATTTTTGTGCCAGGACTCACTCATCTTTAACTACCTCATTTATATTAATTTTGTTATTATTTTTAGTCAAAAATATGGCTCCTATAAGAATGAAACTACCCACAGTATATGGTAAACTTATATGACTGTCAAATAAGTTTCCAGCCATTATTGGTCCAACAACATTTCCTATACTTGTGTAGGTCGTATTAAGTCCAGAAACAAATCCTTGCTGATCACCTGCTTCATTAGCTAACAACGTATTTACCGTTGGTCTCAAGAAAGAATTAAAGGCGAAAAATATTGAAGAAATCCCTAATAAGTATACAAAATTGACTTTTATAAGCATTAATAGCAATGCTACCGATGATATAAATAACGAGAATCTTATAAGTCTATACTCTCCAAAAAACTTAATAGCTTTATCAATTAGTCCAACTTGAGTAATAATTCCAATAACAGCTCCTAAAGTTATCAAAATAGATATTCTATCAGCTGCAAAGCCGTATCTCTGTTGTACATATAATGAATATACAGTTTCGTAGTTTACCAATCCAAAAGTCATCACAAATATTAATAATAGATATTTAAAATATGGAGTATGTACAGATTGTTTAAGCTGTTTAACAATATTCTCCTGTTTTTCTTTTGATTTTAAAGAATCTCTCTTTTCTATGGAAAGTGTTTCAGGAAGCAGAATTGTTAAAAGTGTTGCTACAAGTCCTAATCCTGATGCAAAAAAGTACGGAACTCTTATTCCAAATTGTGCAATAATACCACCTATCCCAGGCCCAATTACCATCCCAAGATTCATTGATGCACTTAAGTATCCCATGCCTTTAGCTCTAGTTTCTTTTGTTGTTACATCTGCCACATAAGCAAGAACTGAAGGAACCATTATTCCTAGTCCTATTCCACCAATAAATCTTGCTATATATAACTCAACTAACTTATGAGAAATTGCGAATATAAAGTCTGAAATCACAGTAAGAAAAAGACCAGATAATATAAGTTTTCTTCTACCATACATATCTGAAAGTCTTCCTCCTATAGGAGAAAACAAAAATTGTGCAGCTCCAAAGGCTGCCACTAGGTATCCAGCTGCAGAGCCAGCAGCATTAAATTGTTTCAGATAATCAGGCAGTATAGGAATTACCATACCTTGTCCTAGCAAGGCTATAAAAAGATTGATCATAAGTATAAATAAAGGAAACTTTTTATAACCATACTCTTTTTTCAATGTTGCACCTCCAAAAATTTTTTAAAAAATTATTTACGCCAAGTAAATAGTTTACTCACAGTAAACTATTATACAATCCTTACATTTATCTGTAAATGATAAATATAAAGTTTCTATATAAAACTTTTAGCTTTGTGAGGAACACACATTTTTTGAACAACAAAAAAGCATATTATTTATTGTTAATATACTCAATAAGTTTTTAAGTAATAATAATTCGTTTATACATAATCTTCTTAAACTATTTCTTTCTGATTTTCCAACATTCCAATAGGATAATAAATTTACTACGAGGAAAATATATTAACGTATAAAATATAAAAATTTATGGAGGTGTCTATCATGGGAATATTTAGCGGATTATTTGGAGATGACGACAATACCTCAAGCAATGCCACAAGAAGTGCTACTGGTAATGGAAAACACGGCAAAAACGACGCAAGAGTTGAACTCCGTAAAGAAGAACTTAATGTATCAAAAAACAAAGTACAAAAAGGCGAAGTTGAACTTGGTAAAGAGATTGTTGAAGAGCATAAATGCATGGATGTTCCAGTATCACACGAAGAAGTTGTTATTGACAGAAAATCTTTAAACAATCAAGCATGTAATACTCCTATTAAAGAACAAGAATCAATTAGAATTCCTGTAAGTGAAGAAAGAGTGGATGTTACTAAAAATACAGTAGTGACAGGAGAAGTTACTGCTCATAAACGTGAAGTACAGCAAACTCAACATATAGACCAAACTCTTAAGCACGAAGAACCTACTATAAATAAGGTAGGAAATCCTACTATAGTAGACAATGTAAACAATCAACAAGAATAATTTATGAGGCACCTTCAAATTGTACTTATGATTGAGGGTGCTTTTATAGAAATTCAGCTTTAACTATTAAGTTATGTATACTTATAAAAGTCATAGATGTGTAATTTGAGCTTCCATAATGGATTTCGATAAATAAATTGGAGGTGAAGGTATGGAAAAGAAGTCTTCAGCAGAACAAGGGAACGTACGAGTATATAATGGAATTACTATAGGTATGGTAGTTGGAGGTTTATTTGGAACAATACTTGGCTTTTTAGATACGTCAGGACTTTTAATTATATCAGCTTTAAATTCCACCTTTGCATTTATTCCGCTAAACGAGATTATTGCAGGTTTATTATTAGGAGTTATTCTTGGTGGCCTCACAGGAGACTTTATTGAATTTCTTTCAATACAAAGAGTAGGGTCATACAATGACGGAATAACACTATCCAAAAATATGACCTATAAAGATATAGAAACTGAAACTCTAGAACTTAAGGAAGAGCAGCTTAATATCGCTAAAACATGGCTAAAAACAGGTGATGTAAAAACTCATAGAGAAACTATAACTGTAGAAAAAACCTTCACAGTTCCTATTGAACGTGAAGAGCTTGTGATTGAAAAAAGAACATTTGATTCCTCTTCAGGAAAGATAAAAAATACGCCATCAGAAATCATCAGAATTCCTTTAAATGAAGAAAGAGTTGATTTCACTAAGCACAAGGTTGCACTTGAAGATGTTTCAATACACAGAGAACATATTAAAGAAATCAAGCACTTTGAGGAGACCCTAAAAAAAGAAAAACCTAAAGTAAAAATAACTGGTTCACCAAAAGTTGTAAACAAATCACATTCTAAACATTCTTAAATACTAAAGTTTCCAAAAAATTAATAGTTCAAATTTTAATTTGAAATAAGCAGGCTAATAATTGAAACTTTCTAGACTGCTTATTTTCTTAATAATAAAAATAGTATTTAACGGACATCATAACATTATATTACTTAACTATTCTAGGAGGATTTATATGAATAAAATAGGGCTACTTAATTTACTCTCTCTGATTGTTGGTATAGCATTAATTGTATCAGGATGTGTAACTGCCTATCTGTTTCAAAAACATCTTTTTAATAAATATAAAAATGAAGTTAAAAATACAATAAATAAAGATACTTCTTCTAATCAATAGCTACCCTCTTTTTTTTAATATTAATGCACAAAAGAACAAAAACATTTCTAATCCTGTTTCAACAAACATTGCAATTATTGGATAACTGAAGTTTATAAAATCAAACAGATCTATACTGTTTCTGAAGGAAGTAGCTGATAAAACAAAAGAAAGCAATATTGATGGTAAAATGAGAGGTTTATAGCTTTTTAGTCCTATCACTTGAGCAGTTTGCAGGGAAAATGCCCATATCATCTCAGCTGCAGATATAATTAATGCACCAATTGCGATCATTAACCAAATCACTTCTAATCTTTCAATAAATACAGTTATATGTACATACCTCGCTAGTCTAAGACTTGGGCTAAACATATTCTTAGCTTGTGATATACTAAAAACTCCTATACTAGCAACAATTATTAGAAATATTGTAATCCCTCCCATACTCACCGCTGAAAACTTTGCAAAAAATCCATTCTCAGGATGATCACAAATTGGTATATACAACCCCATGATGATACATATTCCAATAAATGATATTATTAATATGGCGCCAGAAATAGTGGGATAAAACCCATGTTCTAGTTGTGGTTTAAGATTTTCTAAATGTAAGTCTGGAATAACCAATACAAACAATAGTATTAAGCTTATTAAAAAGATTGGACCAAAAAACTCGCATACTCTTCCCATGACCTCAACTCCTTTAAGAACAGCATATGCTACTGTAATTGAAGAGCAAAGAAGAATCATTTCTACAGGAGTCTTTGGAAAAAAAGCAGCATGAAGAAGTACAGCAAAACCACTCTGTAATAAAACTGCTACTATAAAAAAGAAAAGAGGGAACATCATACCTACAACTTTTCCCAACTTTTTGCCTAATATAGTCATACTATATTGTGCCATATTCTGACCAGGAAATCTAATCCCCATATATGCATATACTACTGCTAAAAGCACATCTAATATCCATGCTAAGATAATAGAAAGGACAGCATCCCTTCCTGATTGAACAATCAATATTCCAGGTGTATGTAAAACCGTAAAAGATGTTATTATACAAAAAAGTAACCAGATAAATTGATTGGTATTTATAATTCCTTTTTCCTCCAACCTTATACAACTCCATTCTATATTTACATTGCCTTAAAAAATGCTCTCCCAATTGGTTCAAGAACGCTCTCTATTAAATCTTTTAATATAAGAATTTTATTTTTACTTAAGATTTGAATACTCACAGCAAATAATAACAAAAATGCTACTACATACATTTCTTTTTTTAATCCTCTTTTAATTAAAGGTATGCATTCAATAATGCCTATTATAATAGCTAAAATAACAACAAACCCCGTCACTTAACTTGCCCCTCCTCAATACTATTTATAGGAGAATCTTTTATCATTCCTACCTTTCTGAAAGTTACATCAAAACTAACTTTATACCTCATTGTAGGAAATATCTCATCCCAGTTTTTTTTCATACTAGCCCATTTTTCAGGGTTATTATTATATATAATTTCAGCAAATCCAATTACATCAGCATTAAGATTAGTTTGACATCTATTTATTAGTTCACTTAACTTTTCTTCTAATATTTGCTCAGTGTTATTTTCTATTCTGCTCATTACCGAAGAGTCTAATTTAAGATTACTAAGTTCCTTTATTTCAGCGGTTGCGATACACTTAATTTCAAAACTAATATTGTCCTTATTCATTTTTGTTTCAATTTTTGTATCTTCCTTAAAAATTTGAACAATGATATCTTCTTTATTTGAATTTGATGTGATAGGAGAAACAACTAAATTTCCCTTTATTCTTCTATGAAACCATGATAAATATTTAGATTCTTCTGTTGTCAACACACCTACTAATCGGTCATTTTTAAACACAGCAGTTTTCTCAATCTTTATCCTTCCTTGTGGTTCCTCCTTTGTTTTTTCTACTCGTACCACTGGTGCTATACTTGCTTTCGCTTGGCTTTGAAAGCCAATTATAAACCTGTTTAAATCGATAGGGATTATGGATCCTTTCTTTCTTAATTTATTCATCATATTTGCTAATCCTAATGAAGTAATGTCATCATTAGGTATCTTAGTTTTTAAAATTTCTCTAGCACTATCCTCTGCCATGAAAATCCAGTTTAAATTTCTAAATTGGCGATCTCTTGCTACATAATCTACAACTCCCGAAACTCCTTCAGCACACAGATCCTTAGACATAACAATAACTTGAATATGAGTAAAGTCTATGGCTAATGAACTAACTTGAGTAAAGTTTTGCAAAGCATCAGAAAAATTTATTCCTTTGCTTGTTTGTAAAATTGAACTATTTGTTTTCCCTGTTGAATCTCCAGATTGTCTATTTGTAGTACTGGGATTAGCAAGTTCCAATGTCACAAGAACAGAATTATCATCTTTATCCTTATCAATTGCAATTCCAATAACAAGTGCAATTTCATTTAGCTCAGTTTTATCTACGCAACCGGTTAACACAGTAGAGAACATAAAAATTAATGTATTAACTAATATAAACTTATTTCTGATTTTCATCTTATTTACTCACCCCTCATCGTCATTATTAGACGGTTCCGGTTTTAGACCCTCACTTTGCCTTTGACGATTTTTTTCTTTTGCAGAAGCCGGTCTCTTTATCATTGCCCACTTAGGAAACCTAATAAACGAGTCTTTAAGCTCATTTAAATTTACCGGTGCGATTGGTGAAAGATAATTTACTCCAAATGATCTTAAGCCTACTAGATGAATAAATATTATAAGAAGTCCAAGCAAAATTCCGTATAACCCAAACAACCCTCCAAGTAATATTAATATAAATCTTAAAACTCTAATGGAATATCCCATATCATAAGAAGGAATACCGAATGAGGCTACAGCAGTTATAGAAACAATAATGACCATAATAGAAGAAATAACACCTGCTTTAACAGCTGCATCTCCAATTACAAGTGCTCCAACTATTCCCACCGTTTGATTTGCAGGTATAGGAAGTCTTATTCCTGCTTCTCTTAACGCCTCAAATGTACCTTCCATTATTAACGCTTCAACAATCACTGGGAATGGAACCCTTTTAGCGGATTCCATTATACTAATGAGTAATGCAGTAGGAACCATTTCTTTATGATAAGAAACTATTGCTACATACAAGCCAGGTAGTAATAATGAAACAATAAAAAATATAAACCTTACTATTCTTATAAACGATGCAATAATATATCTTTCTGAATAATCTTCGCTAGTTTGTAAAAAAAGAACCATTGTCGTTGGAACAATCAAAACAAAGGGTGTTCCATCTATTAATATAGCTATTCTACCTTCCAAAATTGCTCCTGCTACTCTGTCTGGTCTTTCAGTATGAAGAATTTGTGGAAATATGCTCTTTGTAGTATCTTGTATTAATTGTTCTATATATCCACTCTCAAGAATAGCATCAACGTCTATTTTACCCAGCCTACTTCTAAGTTCTTTAAGCACCTTTTCATCAACAACACCTTCTAAATATGCAATATGAATGTTTGTCTTTGTCTGTCTTCCAATAACCGAATTCTCAAACTTTAGTTTAGAAGATTTTATCTTTTTTCTAAGCATCGCAGTATTTACACTAATATTCTCTGTAAACCCCTCTTTTGGTCCTCTTATTACCTTTTCAATAGTTGGTTCAGATATATCTCTCCCCCTAAACCCAGGAATGGCTATTTTTAAAGCCTTATCTTCTTTGTCTACTAATAATACTGCACTACCGTTGAGTAAGCTTTCTTCTACTTCATGAACATTTACTATTTCACTTACATTTGCAGTATTTAAAAAACGAGTTTTAATTGTATCCACTATGTTAACAAAGGGTGTATATAACGATGTCGTAGGTCTCATATTCATAATTGGAGGTATTGTAGTTTCATTAATTAACTGAGTATCCACAAGCTCATTTATAAAAATTAGCACTACATTAAGCTTAATTGAATCTATAACAAATTCTCTATATACAACGTCGCTGCAATTTGAAAACAACTGTCTTACTGCATTTAAATTATCTGAAAGAGACTTACTCAATGGATTTTTCTCTATTTTTTCTTCTTTATTTTCATCACACTGAGGTTTTGGATTCTCATTATCTTTTGAAAAAGTGCTCACATCAAAAACACCTCGATATTTTAAATTTAAATATATTTTGTGTATTATTGATAATAATATTCTAATATCAATCTAGCATGTTATAGGTACATATTGTGAAGCAAAACAACGACTTTAATACACATCAATACTAATAGACTTTAGTGAATTTATATGTCCCATCCCCCCTACAAATAGTTCGTAATGTATCTTACATAAACATTACTTATCAAAAAATAACTATCAGTTAGATAAGTTAATGAAATCTAAGCACTTTGCTATTTAAACATAGTCACACTACAATACAAAAAAGCACTGGAGACAAAGAGCTCCAGTGCTTAAAGCTAACTCACATTTATTTTAATTACTTTAAAACTAATTCTTATACATTCACCTAATCCTTCAAACATTAGTTAAACACTGTGTTGTGTAAAACAATGAGAGTATTTTGAATACTCTCATTGTTAGATACCTAACCAGATGTTTTATCTGTGCGATGTTTTTATCTTAGATATGTTTCTTTTCATTAAAACAGTACTTCCCATTAATATAAGTATTAATGCAGCTAGCATTATACTGGTAGAGTCTATTATTGCACCAGTTTGAGGGAGTGTACCATTTATTTGAGCTATAGTATATTTACTAAAGTGACTAGTTTGAAAAGTAAATGTCATAGTTTCTTTATTATAACTTCCTCCTACATTCTCCCATGATTTAGTATTCTCATTATAATAGAAAGCAGAAAGTTTATTTATATCTAAATTTTTAATTTCATCATTTGTAAGCTTTACTGATATAGTTGCTTTTCCACTCTTAAAGATATGAATGTCTTTTACCTTTGTTCCATCATTTTTATACATTTCAAGACTAAAATCAAATAACTTCCCAATATCCTTAATTGAATTTAAGGAATCATCATTTTTTACAATTGCCTCTCTTAACTTAATATAGTCCCCGTTGTTTACCCCATTATAGTCTATAGTTGAAAAAGGAAGTACTAAACTAACATTATTTGCAGTAACCTTTACACTACCTTTTCCCCCATTGGTAGTTGCAGCATCAAACTTTGTTTCTACAGTTTGTACACTATTTGATAGTGTTGGAACTACTGTATTTTCAGTGTCTTTTGATATTTGCTTAGAATCTAATGTCAATACAGCATTTGCACCACTAACATCCACATTGAACTTTTCCTTATTAGTATATTGTGGAGTTGAACTATTGTTCGTAGTTGTACCACTGTTACTAGAACCTGTACTATTTGCTGAATTTGTTCCACTATTTGTAGTAGTATTTGTATTTTGATTATTAGTGCCACTGCTATTATCTACAGAATTTCCAGAAGTTTCTGGAATAGATATTGGTGTATATCCAAACCCTACTATGCCACAAGCAACTAAGTTTTTATCATCATAAACCTCTAGAGCTTTTAATCCACTATCAACGATATACTTTTTTATAAATTCATTACCTTCCAACTTGTAAATAACTCCATCTTGATTTATCCACACGTTTCCGTTAACATCACGCGATGAATAGGTATAGGTATCTGGAAACTTGAATTCCTTTTCTAATTCAAGAGTATCGCTATTAATTTTATACTTCTGGACTATTGCTTCTCCTTCAATAGTACTCCCATTAGAGCCAGTTACTAATTGCCTACCAACTAAAATTATTGAACTCTCAGTACTAGGATATACATTATATATAACCATAGGCTTAGTATTATTAATTGCATATTCTTTTACCAAACCATCTTTCGAAATCTTATAAACCTTATTATCTGTACCTGACTTAATTGATTTATTAAACCACAGGCTACCATCTATACTTTCCTTAAGATGCCCAAAACTATCATAGGTTTGTTCATCTTTTTGTAGCCTGATATCTTCATATGAAAATCCTTTATCATTATATATTATATTTTTTGTATTATTATATAATATTCTCCCATTAGAATCATATGTTGGAATATTGTGCTCATCAGCTTCATACCAAAATACACCATTTGAATCTATGACTATCTTATCTACATAAGCCTGTCCATCCCCGTACTTTGGAACTTCTTTTACATATTCCATTTTGTAAGTATTTAAATCAACTTTATATATTGAGCTTTTCTCATCTTTATCTGAAACTACATAAGCATTATCGTTATAAACGCCTATAAAGCTTAGATACCTTAAAAGATTAAAGTCATCTGATATTATATGCTTTTGTCCATTTTCTTCAACAAAAAATTTTATATTATTGTCAATGATAACTGCATTGTTAACAATAGTTTTATCTTTATATTGATAAACAAAATCTACAGTTTCTTTTCTCCTATCTAAAAATTGAGGAACAGATGAATTAACCTCTTCTGCCATCGCAACCTTTGGTACCCCAATACCAAAACTCAATTGCACTAAAAACATAACTAAGATAGCTATGCTTATGTTCTTTCTTTTTTTCATTTCAAACTCCCCTTACATTAAAAATAAGCTAAAAAAATCTATGGTATTAGTTTTTGAAGTTAAACACCCCCAAACAATTCCATAGATATAGACCGCTTACTTAATAAAAAAGTGAGTTTTTAGTAAAAGCATATCACTATACAATTTAGGTAACCCGGCTGCCATAGTCAATAACCTTAGGCCCGTAGCTTTGCGTCTCTACCTTTCAGTAGATTTGCCTTTATCTATGGTATATTTTATGTAGTATGTAAAATTATATCATAATATGACAAAATTGTGAAGAAAATATTACAATACTGTTAACTTTTTTGGATTGAAAAATTAATTCAATTTAATATATCACCTAACTACATATCACCTCATTTTAGCTTTCATCACTTTAGCATGGCTTGTTAATAATATTTATTTATATTTTCACTTTTATATTTTGTTTAATAAAATATAAAAGTGAAAATATCATATTAATTCTTTGTGTAAACTAATTAAGTCATCGGAAAATTAAATATTTAATTTCGACACCATGTTTTAACAGCTCCTAACTTTTTTAAATTTCACTAAATTAATCTTGATTTTTATTTGCAATAAACAGATAAACAATGTATCATATTTATGTAATATTTAAGGATATGTGGTGCGATAATAATCTTGTATTTATTATAGGTCTATTATTAGCAAATACATAATCTATATAAGAAGGAGTATAACAATGAAAGCAGTATACAAAAACCCTAAGGAATTAGCAACAAAGTTATTAGATGTAGTTGATTCATACAGAGAGGGCTTAACTACTTATGAAAAGTTTGAAAGTACTATTCTTACTCTAATAGAAAAGAACGAGGACAGAATATACAAGAATGGATTTATGCCTACAAAACTAATTAATGTTATAGGTGAAGATAGAAAAGCACTTATCGATGAAGTGGCAAGCAAATTAGATAAGTAGGATTTTTTCAAGGGAAGTAAGTTTAAAATTAAATTTTGAATTTACTTCCCTTTATTTACTACATAGGAAAATATATTTTATTCAGTGTATAGGTTAATATCTTTCCATACCTCATAATTTTTGTTGCTAGGATCCATAAGAATTCTATTATCTTCATTGAATATAAAAGTAGGCCGACTTTCAGCATTGTATTTAGGCCAGAAAACTTCTAAAGCTCTATTAGGATCACCACTTTTTGCAAAGTTTACCCAAGCAGTATGCATATCATCTCTAAGTTTATACATAATATCTTTTGACGTACCTTTCCAAAACCTACGTATAATTCCCCTTCCTAAATTATCCAATGCAATAGGAACCTCTACACCATGTACAGACTTTAATCCAAGTAATCTAGTTAACCTAGGAGCATAATCAAATCTATACATCCAAGTGTCATTGTAACCACTCTGCCAATCAGCCACTTTAATTGAATCAACTAAAAAAGCTCTATCTTTAGCCAATTCCTTCATTTGTTCATTTTGGGAAATTCCATCATATAACTGATGTAAGCTTTCAAGTTTATCAACACAGCGATTAATTTCAAGCATTTTTTCAACCTGTCCCCAGCTACTCGGAAACATTGTGTTCTCCAATTTTACAAACAAAGCTCCATCATCATGATTTGTTCCTATAATAAGCTTAGTTGCTTTTGCACATCCCTTTGAAATAGCATCTATTGGATGCTCAGGGATTAAATCGTCAATAACTGGTCCTGGCAAGAATATTCCTGGGTACAAGTTACAATTATTAAAAAGTAAATATTCTGCAGCGTATTTCATTTCATCTGCATGAAGAGTTTTTAATTTATACACTTCACCTGGAGCTATTTTCATTACATTCAAAAATAAATCCATATTAAGTTTTGTGGAATTGCGATTATGAACGCATCCAGGTATAGGACTTTCAGCAATGGCTTTATTAAACAACCCTTTTGCTTTTGGCGCTGCTAACATATTTATTACTGATGCAGCACCTGCTGATTCCCCAGCTATTGTAATGTTATTTGAATCTCCTCCAAAGGCAGCAATGTTTTCTTTAATCCAAGTAAGAGCTTCTATTTGATCAGC